>JAFXAV010000057.1 GCA_017516785.1 Oscillospiraceae bacterium | reverse complement strand
GGTTATATGAAAATGGGATATTATCACCAACAGGAAAGGAACGCTGGAGCCGGGAGACCTTAAACAAAATATTGAAGAATGAAAAGTATGTCGGCGATGTAATGCTTCAAAAGACGTTTGTCGATAACCTGTTTGAAGGCAAGCAGATTATCAACACCGGAGAGTTGGATCGGGTTTTGATACAGAATCACCATCGTGAGATTGTTGATAGACAATTATTTGCACAGGTTATTGGCAGTGATGAATAACAGTCTTATTTCCGTGAGAGCCAGAATCAATTCAATCTCGAACTCGGTGAGTTCGTAGCCGTCATTGACTGTAAGCGGTGGGGGAAGGGGAAGCAGCTGATCACCTACATGACTTTTGAGGATGGCAGGAAGATCGTGGCTTCCACATGGCCCTGGCGCAACTTTGAAGGGCTGGCAGACATGGAAACAGGGGATAAGGTGTGGATTCTCTTTATGGAGACACGCAGGGGTGTGCTGTGTGTCCGCAGTGTGGAGCTGATTCGGACACACGATATGTAACGGAAGTTGATTGCGTCACATAGAATACAGATGGGGTGAGCGTATGAAGCATCATATGTACCCAAAAGCAATTGTCAGAATTTATGGAGGGAAGGACTATCCGCAGCTAAGTGGGACGGTCAGATTCTTCCTGGGAATCGATGGCGTAATCGTTGAAGTAGAAGTAAAAGGGCTTCCTGAAACAGAAAGCGGTTTCTTCGGATTCCATATTCATGCGGGTGGTAGCTGCACCGGAGAAGGCTTTGCAGATACAGAAAGCCATTACAATCCGGGAGAGGATATCCACCCGCAGCACGCAGGAGATCTGCCACCGTTACTGTCTAATGATGGGAAAGCTTATATGAAAGTTTTATCTAATCGTTTCTCTATTGAGGAGATTATTGGACGGACCGTAATCATACATAATGCGCCGGATGATTTTCGTACACAACCATCCGGGAACGCGGGAATGAAAATTGCTTGCGGTGTGATACAAAAGGAAAAAAGCGAAACATAAGGCTTGATAAGTCAAAAGTGCATGACCAGGAAAGGTCATGCACTTTTGTTTTACCAAGGCAAGCAAATAAGGAATGGAGGGAATACAATGAACATCCGAAAGAATATTGACTATAGCGAAATGTACGAAACACTCGATAAGCTGATGGCTAAGCAGCTTCCACAGATGGAACTGTATTGTGAGATCGGCAAGGCTGTGTGCCGGAGAATAGAAAAGGGTGCTGCGGTTATGGCATTTGAATACCTGAACAAGCAATATCCGGATGTGCAGGGTTTCTCTCCGAGAAGCCTCCGTAGAATGCGGGACTTTTATCGCACCTATGAAAACCATCCTGCTCTGCTGTGTCGTGCGATGAAACTGGGATGGATTCAGAATGTGGTGATCATGGAAGCAGATCTGACCATAGAACTGCGGGAATGGTATATGAAATCTGCGAAGCAATTTGGCTGGTCTAAGACTGAATTGATTGCCAATATTGCTGACAATATACATGAAAAGATTGTGATTGCAGTTTTCAAGGAAGCATGCAGTGTTGCGGAAAAGGATAATAAATCGGAAAAAGAGGTGAATGCTAGGGCTTTGCATCAATCAGAACGTATTGCATATCAAATTCAGATGATTCGGTGGAGATTTCTGATAAAACATGTTAGAAGACGACGTTGTTCCCCGCTTTTTGGTAAATATGTAAAGCTTGATAGTAGCTAAATAATACAAGGTAAAATAGGCCTATATAATAAGGGCATGATCAATAAAGGAGGGATGAAAAGAATCAACATCAGAGGATTGTTGATAGAAATCTGATTGCTTACCTGAATAATGAGAGCAAAAACATCGAACCGTAATTTGATTATGTCTTGAAAATATAGCTGAGTAATTGTAAAATAAATCTGATCATCTAGTTGGTTAGGAGAGATATAATGAAATATAGAATTAATAAAAGTGCTCTTATTGGACTGATATTTGCATTAGTTTTATTTTTGATTCGTATTATTTCTGTTTTGTTAGACAATAACTCGACTACACTTACTGAGATAAACTTACCGCAACAACTTTTTTCCGGATTTCTTGGATCTATTGCAATATTGTTGACATTAACTATTTCCGTCATCCAAGCAAAGCAGCATTTTAAGCAGAATATAGTTTCGTTTTGGGTTGATATTGGCGCGTGTTCAGTCTGCTGCGGTTCTTTTTTTGCGGGCTATAGACTACAACTGTGGCATGAATATGGAACATACATAGCGTTATTCCTCGTGCTTGTTAGTTTGTGCATAGTACCAAAAGCAAGTGTTGGAGAAACAGAATCCATGGGAAAAGAGGATAAATCCGCAACGAAAATTGCTGCAGGTATTTTGGCGGCAATTATCCTTGGTGTTGCAATTATCTCTTTTGTCAAAGGAAGTCCTCAGTATGTGATTTCTAATGGTATGATCTATCTGTTTTCTTTAATTATCATATTACTTGTGTGGGACTCGGTAGAATCATTTAGTCTGAGTAACATTGTTACCCTTACTAAAAGAGTGAAAGATAAAGAGAAAGAAGTCCAGCTTTTATCTTCTGAAAATAAAGAACTACGAGCCAATTTTTTGTCAATTATTCAGAATAAGCAAATATTTAATGTTGAGATTAATAACGGTAAAGCTCAGGTAGAGCCGGCAATACAAGATGACTCCAATAATGCGGATAACGATTTGGAATTTGATAAAGTTGATACAATTATAGAAATAGATCCCAATGACGACCGTAATGTACGACGTAGAGCGATTATGCCAGAACTTGTATCACAAAAAGCAATGGAAAAATTCGCAGACAAGAATAACATTTCGCCTAAGGAATTGCAGAGAAATGTAAAATTCTCGCAAAGCTTTATTGAAAAAGATCCTATTATGAGCCGAAACGCAATATTTGATGCATATATAAAACGGTCTTTGGATGAAATTTTTATAGAGGTGAAGTTTCCCTCTATGGTGATAGATGAGCGAATTTATTACATGTTATCCCAAATTAATCGCTATGTGAATACCAATAAGGTAAATGCAAAGTTGGTTATTATTTTGCCAAAATTCTCAAAAAATGGCTTAGAAATGGTAGTTGGACATGCAGGCAGAAATCAAGAAAGGTTGCCATCGTTAATGCGTAGTCGATATAAACAAGCAATTGAGAATGGATTACTTGAGATTGCTGAAATTGAAATAGCAGATGAGGAAGTAGCAAAGATGAAGACCGATTTGGAAAACGAATAAACAGTGGATACTGAGCGTTGTCGAAACTTGCGAACGAAATATTTGAAAATTTTGAAGCGTGGCGGTCTTTTTTAGTAACCAAAAAGTGATATCTAAAGTGGTTATTAGAAACAAATGAAAGAGATCAGTGAATACTGATCTCTTTTTTCTTCGGACTCGAAAGGCGGCTCTTGGCAACAGTCCGGTGGACTGTTGCAACCGCCGTGGCTCGCCCGCAGGCGAGCGAGTCCAACAAGGGGAGCCATAATATCCAGAACAACTGTCGTTGTTCTGGATTTTTCTTTTTGCTTGAATCAATTTGATTTCCGTGCTATACTTTTGGTAATTAAATCCCGGAGGTAATCCCATGAACTATCAGATTGATATGGATTATTTGATGAACACATTCCGTAAGCTGGTCTATACCCCGAGCCCTGTTGGTTATTATCCGCTGTTTAATCCTGTTCTGGAAGAGCTTGCAGCTACTTTTGGCCATCAGGTCACTTATGACAGACGCGGTACTCCCTATATTGTATTGGAGGGTGAGGATAACAGCAAGACGGTCATGGTCGGCGCACATTCCGATACCATTGGTATGGTTGTCCGGAAGGTAGATAAGGATGGCATGATCCGTGTTCGCCAGCTGGGCGGCGTGAATTATGTGAGCCTGGAGGGTGAGACTGTCACGGTTCATACACGTGACGGAAGATCCTATACCGGTTTGTTTGCCTGTCAGTCCCATTCTGTCCATGTTTTTGACGATGCCAGAACCCTGGAACGGAATGAAAATACCATGATGATCATTCTGGATCAGAAGATTTCCTCCAAGGAAGATGTCTATGCTCTGGGCATCCGCAACGGCGATTTTGTGTCTGTGGATCCCCGCTGCCAGCTGACGGAGAATGGTTATCTGAAATCCCGCTTCATTGATGATAAAGCTGCCATTGCCTGCTGCTTTGCCAGCCTCAAGTACATGAGTGAACAGGGCCTGAAACCCAAGTATCGTACTTTGATTGCATTCCCCTATACAGAAGAAATCGGTTTCGGCGGTACTTACGTCCCTGAAGAAGTTTTTGAGTACGTTGCAGTGGACATTGGACTGATTGGTCCTGACTATGAAGGCAGCGAGTATAAGGTCAGCATCTGCGCCAAGGATAAGGCTGCGCCCTATGATTATGATCTGACAACCCGGCTGGTGAATTATGCGGAAAAGGCTGGCTGCGACTATGCGGTGGATATTTTCTACCGCTACGGCACCGATGGCAATGCAGCAGTCAGAGCGGGCAACAACCTGCGTTCTGCTGCTTTCGGTATGGCAGTCTATTGCAGCCACGGCATGGAGCGGACTCATCTGACAGGTCTTGAGAACACTGCCAATCTGCTTCTTGCCTATGTTCTGGATTTGAAGTAAATATGAAAAAGCAGGAGATGCGTTGCATTTCCTGCTTTTAAAATATACCGGCTAGGACCCGGATCATCCAGTCATGAATTCCGTGGGCGATGGCTAGGGAAAGAATGGTGCATCGCGGGATTTTTTCCCGGCACAGGCAGAAGAAAGCGCCGATGAGGGCGGTCATGATCACCTGACTGAGATTGAATCCCGTGAGATGAAAGAGTCCGAAGATCAGGGAAGAAATAAGAGTTGGAGCAGCATCAGACAGGCAGATTTCCTTCAGCTTGTGATACAAAAATCCCCGGAAGATAAATTCTTCCACCAGTCCGACACAGAAGATGAAATAAAAAAGTTTCCTAATGGCTTCCTGGGACGTGGAATAGGTTTCACCAGTGTATACCAGCTTTTCCAGACCCAGGCTCATAGGCAGCAGGGTCAGTACAGAAGCCATAGCAAGTCCAATCAGGATGCCGATGAGAATCTGCTTCGGAAGGTGAGAAAAGGTAAGGCCGAATCCTGCGAAGCTGTCATTGGCCTGCAGCATGATCAACAGGGGTATCAGTCCCAAAGAAAGCAGCATGGCGCAGTTCACAATTCCGGCGGCTGAAGCGGGGAGAAGGGGGGCAAGATGCCTTCCAAGCAGCCGCCAAAACCAGAGCATGGCGAAGCTTCCAACAGTTCCGGTGACGATCTGACGTTTGATTTTATCATCTGAACGGCTCATTTTGTCCCCTCCCTGCTTTGAAATATTATAATAAATCTTTATGCGCGAATCAACATTCAGGTGTGCGAAATGTATACTTATTTTTTATCGCAAGAGGGCCGAAAATGCTTGACAAGGTATCAATAATTTGATACCATAACTCCATAATTTGATAAATGAAATGCGTTTGAGCAGAAAGAGTAGCCTGATGAGGAGCTTCAGAGAACTGCCGGTTGGTGCAAGGCAGCAGTGAATCCCGGGTGAAGTTCATTCTGCAAGCAGTGTGTTGAAACCAAGTAGGCACAACGGGCGCGACCGTTACATCGCTAAGACTTTTTAGCCTAATGAGGTCTCGGCCGGAAGGCCGATTCGAAGCAGAGTGGTACCGCGTAGTTTTACGTCCCTGTTTGTCGGGGGCGTTTTTTATTGCGGTCCAAAGGATAAGTCTATTGAGGTTCCGTCCGAGAGAATGGAGCAAAGCAGAGTGGTACCGCGTGTGAAACGTCCCTGTTATGAAAGGGGCGTTTTATTTTTTGTATTTAATTTCCCGACTGCGGGATTGTTAAATAAAAGAAAAGCATATTTGGAGGAACGAAAAATGAAAAAGATTCTGTCTGTATTTCTGGCTGTTATGATGCTGGCAAGCATTGGCTGCTCCTTCGCCGGCTGCGGCGGCAGCGATGACACCTACACCGTTGGCATCTGCCAGCTGATGGTTCATGATTCTCTGGACCAGGCAACACAGGGCTTTATCGATGCGCTGACCGAAGCCATGGAAGCTGCAGGCAAGACCGTTGAATTCGACACCCAGGTTGCAGGCGAAGCAAACCTCTGCACCACCGTCATCAACACCTTCACCGCCAAGAAGGTTGATCTGATCATGGCAAATGCTACCCCCGCTCTGCTGGCTGCTGCCAATGCCACCACTCAGATTCCCGTCCTGGGCACCTCCGTTACCGACTATAGCGACACCTTCGCAGGCAATATCCCCGCCAACGTCTCCGGCACTTCCGATGCTGTTCCCTTCGAAGAGCAGGCACAGATGATGATCGACACCCTGGGCCTGGTTGCAGGCGACACCGTCGGCGTTCTGTACTGCACCAATGAGAGTAACTCCCTGATCCAGTACGAGGCTGTCAAGGCTCTGTTTGAGGCTGCCGGCATCGTTGTGGAAGCCTACACCTTCTCCGAGACCACCGAGCTGCAGACCGTCGCCACTTCCATGGCAAATAACGTCAAGGCTGTCTACGTCCCCTCTGACAACACCGTCGCCGCCAACGACTCCGTGGTCGGCACCATCTGCACCGAGAAGAACGTTCCCATCTATACCAGCTACGGCGGCGCTGTCTGCTACGCAAGCCTCTCCATCAGCTACTATGACCTGGGCGTTGAGACCGGCAAGATGGCAGCTGAGATCCTGCTGAACGGCAAGGCTCCTGCTGACATCGAGATCATGACCCTGACTCCTGCTGTCACCTACAACGAAGAGCTCTGCGCACAGCTGGGTATCGCCGTCGGCTAAAAATCAAACTTTTTCGAGGTAAAACATGGCTTTTCTATATGCTTTGCCCGGTGCCGTCGCCGAGGGCCTGATCTGGGGCCTGATGGCAATCGGCGTCTATATCTCCTATAAAATTCTTGATATCGCCGATTTGACGGTGGACGGCTCCATCTGTACCGGTGCCTGTGTATGCGCTGTACTGCTGGGTCTGGGCGTTCCTGTCTGGATCAGCATCATTGTGGCATTTCTTGCCGGCGCTCTGGCGGGGATTGTCTCCGGACTTCTCCATACCGCTCTGGGTATTCCTTCCATTCTGGCGGGCATTCTGACTCAGCTGATGCTCTATACCGTGAATCTGCTGATTCTCGGCGGCAAGAGCCTGCTGGCCATTGACCCCCGGGCCAATCAGCTGCTGTTGCACATGAGCAAGAATCCTGCTGCCATTGTCTCCGCAGGTCTGACGGTTACAGCTGTCATTGTGCTTCTGGTGATGTTCTTCTTCACGGAAGTGGGTTTGACCTTGAAGTCCACCGGTGACAATCCCGATATGAGCCGCGCACAGGGCGTGGATGTCAGCTTCAATAAGGTGATGGGTCTCGCCATCGCCAACGGCATCGTGGCTCTGGCAGGCGCTCTGCTGGCGCAGTACAAGGGTTCTGCCAATATTAATGACGGCCGCGGCGCTATCGTCATTGGCCTGGCTGCCATTTTCATCGGCCTGTCCGTTTCCATGAAGATCAAGCCCAACCTGATCGTCAGCCTCATCGGCGTGGTCTGCGGCGGCATTGTATACTACATTGTCTACAACTTCGTGATCCTGCTGGGTCTGAAGACTGACTATCTGAAGATGCTGTCTGCCATCATTGTTGCCATCTTCCTGGCAGTACCCTATCTGAAGACAACCTATTTCACCAAGCCGAAGGATTTGCACGCACCCACAGTTCCTTCTGATGCCAAGACGGGAGGTCAGAAGCATGCTTAAGATTACCAATCTGCAGAAGACCTTTAATCCCGGCACCATCAATGCAAAGACCGCCCTGGACGGCCTGGATCTGCACCTGAGAGACGGCGATTTCGTTACCGTTATCGGCGGCAACGGCGCCGGCAAGTCCACCCTCCAGAATGCCATTGCAGGTGTCTGGAAGCCGGATTTCGGCACCATCGTCATTGACGGTGTGGATGTGACCCACATGCCCGAGCACAAGCGGGCTGCATTCCTGGGCAGAGTTTTCCAGGATCCCATGAAGGGCACTGCCCCTGATATGGAGATTGTGGAGAATCTGGCCATCGCAGCCCGCCGGGGCACCAAGCGCCGCCTGATTCCCGGTGTCCGCAAGGAAGAACGGGAGGAGTACCGGAAGCTGTTGGCAACCCTGGATCTGGGCCTTGAGGACCGCCTGACCACCAAGCTGGGTCTTCTCTCCGGCGGCCAGCGACAGGCCGTGACATTGCTGATGGCATCCCTGAAACAGCCGAAACTGCTGCTTCTGGACGAGCACACTGCAGCGCTTGATCCCAAGACTGCAGCCAAGGTGTTGGAAATCACCGACCGCATCGTCAGGGAAAACAAGCTCACCACCCTGATGATCACCCACAACATGAAGGACGCCATTGCCCACGGCAATCGTCTGATCATGATGCACGAGGGCCGTATCGTTGTAGATGTGGAGGGCGAAGAAAAGCAGATGCTGACTGTGGAGGATCTGCTTGCCATGTTCGTCAAGGCCAGCGGCAAGGTCTTTGCCAACGACCGGGCCATCCTGGCATAAGGAAATATTTCGACCGGCAGACTCCGCATGGAGCCTGTCGGTTTTGCATATGCTGTCCTGAGGTGATTTTTATGAAGCAGGATAAAGCTGGGGCCCAGATCAGGGGAGAGCAGGGGATCAGAGGAACGGTCCGGTTCCGGCAGTGTCCGCTGGGCGTAGTGGTGACGGCGGATATTTCCGGTCTTCCAGAGTCGGAGAAAGGATTTTTCGCTTTCCACATCCATGAGGATGGCCACTATAATACGGAGGGGAAAAACCATCCGCAGCATGCGGGGGATCTGCCGCCGCTGCTTTCTTGCAATGGGAAAGCTTGCATGTCGGTGCTGTCGGACCGGTTTTCATTGGATGAGATCATTGGAAAGACTGTGGTGATTCATGAATGGGTTGATGACTTCACAAGTCAGCCTTCCGGAAATCCGGGAAAAATGATTGCGGGTGGTGTAATATGCAATTATTATGGGTAAAATGTCAAAATTATATTGACTTTTCCTGTATATAGTGCTATACTCGCAACATCAATTGAAAATTGTGAATCGATAGAGGTGCGGTGCGCAAGAGTACAGTAGGCCATAGGGAACGGGATTCCGGCCTTCTGGAAAGGGCAAACTGCCGAAGTTTTTCTTCCTGCCCGGGGAAGGAGAGCTGGCCCGTCGGAGAAAATCCGCCGGACTGTCACGAAAGTGGAGCGCTATCATTCTTCGTCCTTAGGTTTTGCCTGCTGCCGTGAATGTTGGATTGTTCCAGGATTCACGGTTTTTTATTTCGAAAGGAAAGAATAAAATGAGAAACACCATGAGAACCCTGGTGCTGCTGATGATGGTCGCAGCACTGATCGGCTGCTTTGCCCTGGGCGTCAGCGCAGCCGAATTCGAAGGCTCCGAAGATGCGCTTAGCTATCTGGACAGCTACGCAGACAACGTTGGAACCGATGCAAACTTTGCTGACAACATCAGCGCCGCCCTGGCAATTGTCCGGGAAGAAATCGGCGGCTATGGCACCTTCCAGTCCTTGCTGCCTCCCATCATTGCCATTGCGCTGGCTCTGATCACCAAGGAGGTTTATTCCTCCCTGTTTATCGGCATCCTGTCCGGCGCCCTGCTGTACTCCAACTTTAATCCCTGGGGTATGGTCACCAATTCCTTTGATGTGATGGTCAGCAAGCTGGCAGACTCCTGGAACGTTGGTATTCTGATCTTCCTGGTTGTTCTGGGTATGATGGTCAGCCTGGTTAATAAGGCTGGCGGCTCCGCTGCCTATGGCCGCTGGGCTTCCGAGCACATCAAGACCCGTGTGGGCGCTCTGATCTCTACCGCTGTTCTGGGCATGCTGATCTTCATCGATGACTATTTCAACTGTCTGACTGTCGGTTCTGTTATGCGTCCCGTTACCGACAAGCATCAGATTTCCCGAGCAAAGCTGGCTTTCATCATTGATGCCACCGCAGCTCCTGTCTGCATCATCGCTCCCATCTCATCCTGGGCTGCCGCTGTTTCCAGTGTCGCTCCCGAGGGCCAGGGCCTGCAGCTGTTCATGAGCTCCATTCCCTATAACTTCTATGCACTGCTGACTCTCGCAATGGTTATCATGATGAGCCTGCTGAAGGTCGACTTCGGCCCCATGCGCCTGCATGAGCAGAACGCCATGAAGGGTGACATCTACACCACCGCAGCCCGTCCTTATGCCGATGCAAGCAAAGAAGCCGGCAATCCCAAGGGTACCGTTCTGGATCTGCTGCTGCCCATCATTGCACTGATTGTCTCCTGCGTCCTGACTATGGTCTACACCGGTGGTTTCTTTGATGCCACTTCCGGCTCCTACATGAACTTCATCGATGCATTCAGCGGCTCCGATGCTTCCATGGGTCTGGTTCTGGGTTCCTTCATCGCCCTGATCATCACCTTCATTTTCTACATTTCCCGGAAGGTTATCACCATCAAGCAGTTCACGGAGTCTTTCTCCGAGGGCTTCAAGCAGATGGTTCCCGCGATCCTGATTCTGACTTTCGCATGGACCCTGTCCGGCGTCACCAACAATCTGGGCGCAAAGGTCTTCGTTGCCGAATTCGTCCGTATCAACGCTGGCTTCCTGGCTAATTTCCTGCCCGCCATTGTCTTCCTGATCGCTGTGGGTCTGGCTTTCGCCACCGGCACCTCCTGGGGTACCTTCGGTGTGCTGCTGCCCATCGTATGCTCTGTCTTCCCCAGCGGCGAGCTGATGATCATTGCTGTTTCTGCCTGTCTGGCCGGTGCCGTCTGCGGTGACCACTGCTCTCCCATTTCCGACACCACCATTATGGCTTCCACCGGCGCCCAGTGTGACCACATCAACCATGTCAATACCCAGCTGCCTTACACCATGCTGTCTGCCGGCGTTTCCTTCGTTGGCTTCGTGCTGGCAGGTCTGATCCAGAGCTGGATCATTGTGCTGCCCATCTGTCTGGTGCTGATGTTCGTCATTCTGCTGGCTATCAAGTCCAAGCAGCCTAAAACGATCTGATGATAAAGAATGAGGACTCCTCAAATGGGAGTCCTCATTTTTCGTCAGGCCTGGACATTTTGCGGACATTTGTCTGTTTCACAGGGAAATGGGCCGGAAATAATTAGAAAATCCCTGGAAAATCGGCGCATTCACAGTTGTAAAATTCTTAATCATGCTATATAATAACAAGGTTAAAGATTATCCAAAAACCATATATCAGGAGATTTGAGATACATGGCTAATAATTGTAAATCAATTGAGAATTATCTGACAGCGGGACATCATGTCCATCTGATCGGTATCGGCGGCGTTTCCATGCGTCCGCTGGGCCTCGTGCTCAAGGGCATGGGCCTCACTGTCACCGGTTCTGACATGACTTCCTCTGCGTCTACCGACGAGCTGATTGCCAAGGGCATCCCTGTGGTCATCGGTCATCAGGCAGAAAATATCAAGGGCGCTGACTGCATCATCCGCACCGCCGCCGCCCACAATGACAACCCCGAAATCGCCGCAGCCCGGGCTGCCGGTATCCCTGTGTTCGAACGGGCACAGGCCTGGGGCCAGATCATGAAGTCCTACGAAAATGCCATCTGCATTTCCGGCACCCACGGCAAGACCACTACCACTTCCATGGTGACCCATATCATGATGGAAGCCCAGAAGGATCCCACTGTTATGATTGGCGGATACCTGCCTCTGCTGCATGCAGGACACCGGGTGGGCCAGGGCGACACTATTATTCTGGAAAGCTGTGAGTACTGCGATTCCTTCCTGAATTTCTTCCCCACTCTGGCTGTGGTGCTGAACATCGAGGAAGACCACCTGGACTATTTCAAGGATCTGGGTGACATCGAAAAGTCCTTCCATAAATTTGCTGAGATCGCCAAGAGCGGCGTTCTGGCCAACGGCGACGATGCCAACACCATGGATGCCATGAAGGGCCTGAACTATACCACCTTCGGTCTGCAGCCTCACAACACCATTCATGTGCGAAATATTGCCGATGATTTCTGCAGCTATGATGTCATCTGCGACGGCGAGTACTACTGCCACCTGAATCTGGGTGTCGTCGGAAAACACAATGCCATCAATGCCCTGGCTGCCGCAGGCACCGCCTGGATGCTGGGTATTCCCGGTGACATCACATCCCGGGGTCTGGCCTCTTTCCACGGCGCTGGCCGCCGCATGGAGTTCAAGGGCACCTACAACGGCGCTGACGTCTATGATGATTATGCCCACCATCCCGGTGAGCTGGCAGCTACCATCGACGCGGTCCGCACCATGGAGCACAAGCGCATGGTCTTTGTTTTCCAGCCCCATACTTACACCCGAACCAAGGCGCTCTTTGACGATTTTGTCCGTGAGCTGCGCAGACCCGATCAGGTGGTTCTCGCTGAGATCTACGCTGCCCGGGAACGCAACACCATCGGCATTTCCTCTAGGGATCTGGCTGACCTGATCCCCGGCGCCGTCTTCTGCGAGACGCTGCCCGAGGTTACCCGGTGGCTCCGTGACAATGTGCAGCCCGGCGATGTGGTGCTGACCGTTGGTGCCGGTGATATTTACCGGGCCGGTGAGGCGCTGCTGAAGTAAAAAACAAAAAACGTGCCGAATTTTTCGGCACGTTTTTGGGAGTTCAGTCTTCCAGAACCAGATGGTCAAGGCCCGAGGCCTGGAATTCGGTCATGTAGCTGTCCATTCTTCCGATGATCTCGTCGTAGTTTTCCGGCGTGATTTCGGGGTAGGACATATCCCGGCGGGAAAGCTCCTCAGCCAGGATCTCATAGAAGACATTGTCTTCATAATAGGCGATGGCTTCGTGGATGCCGCCTTCGGCGTAGGCTTTGGAAGGAATGGGGATTCCGTTCCAGTTTTCCACCAGAACCTGCATCCTGCCGTTTCGGCACAGACCGAAGAGTTTGCTTTCCAGGTCATCGTATTCCCGGAAGCGGTCGTCTCCTCTGGTGGAATTGAGAATCCAGTTTCCGATGTAAACCATATCCAGAAGATGGCGGAACTCCTTGGGTGTCAGGTCGATCTGCATGGCGAACCTCCTTGCATTTGACTGTGACTCCTATTATAGCACCGAAAGTCAAGATTTCCAGATGGAAATTGTAAATTGTTTTTCCATGATTATTTCGAAAGTGAGAGGCTTTAAAAAGTGAAAAAACTCAATGTTTGCGTGCTGTTCGGCGGCATGAGCCCTGAGCATGAGGTCTCCCTGCGCTCTGCAGAATCTGTCCTGAATCAGCTGAATCCCGAAAAGTACAACATCGTTCCTGTGGGCATTACCAAGGACGGCGACTGGATCATCTTCGGCGGCAAGGATTATTCCGAACTGCCTGCCGGTACCTGGATGAACAATCCCAAGAACAAGCGGGGCGCTATCTCTCCCGTTCGTGGCCAGGGCCTGTTCTGCTTCGAGGATGACTGCGTGGTCCGGGAACAGATCGATGTGGTATTCCCCGTTCTCCACGGCGAAAACGGCGAAGACGGCGCCGTCCAGGGCCTGCTGAAGCTGGCTGGCATTCCTTACGTCGGCCCCCATATCGCAGCTTCCGCTGTATCCATGGACAAGACTCTGACCAAGCTGGTTGTTGACCACGCAGGTGTGCCCCAGGCTGCCTGGCATCTGGTCCGCCGTGAGGATCTGGAGCACCATGTGGACCACGTGGTGGCTGCTCTGGAGAAGAGATTCTCCTACCCCATGTTCGTCAAGCCCGCGGGCACCGGCTCCTCTGTGGGCGTCAGCAAGGCTGCTGACCGCACCGCTCTGGAAAACGCTCTGCACGCTGCCGCCAAGTATGACAAGAAGGTTCTGGTCGAGGAATTCATCCACGGCCGTGAGATCGAAGTTGCCGTTATGGGCAATGACAACCCCGTGGCTTCCGTCTGCGGCGAGATCGACTCCGGTGCTGAATTCTATGATTACGATGCCAAGTATGTGACTGACACCTCCACTTCCTACATCCCCGCCCGGATCAGCGAAGAGGTGGAAGAGCAGGTCCGGGAGCTGGCTGTGAAGGTTTACTCATCCATCGGCTGCCAGGGCCTGAGCCGCGTTGACTTCTTCGTCACCTACGAGGACAACCGCATCGTCTTCAACGAGATCAACACCCTGCCCGGCTTCACCTCCATTTCCATGTACCCCAAGCTGTTTGACGCCAGCGGCATTCCCTATCCCCAGCTGCTGGATGAGCTGCTGCAGCTGGCTGTGGAGGCTCTGGAATGAAGCAGAAGGTGCTTCTGAGCGTGGAGGGGCGGCAGACCTATGAGGATCAGGATCCCGATGTGATCCAGCTGACCACCGAAGGCACCATGGAATTTGTGGACGGCGGCTGGGACATCCGGTATGAGGAAACGGAACTGACCGGCATGGCAGGCGTCACCACTACCTTCCGGGTGGAGCCTGACCGGGTGATTCTTACCCGTACCGGCAAGCTCAGCTCCCAGATGATCTTCCGCAAGGATGAGCCCCATGTGAGCCTCTACCAGATGGAATTCGGTGCCCTGATGATCACCGTCTGCGCCAAATACCTGTATTTTGATATCGTCCCCGACGGCGGCATGATCGATTTGACCTACAGCATCGACATTGAAAACACCGCCATGGGCATGGTGGACTATCACCTGGATATCCGCGCAATCTAAATGATAAAAGCCAAGCTGCGTCAATACAGCTTGGCTTTTTCTGTTGTAATAATGATGAAATAGGCAGCAACCATTGCCAGGGAAACCATGAAACCGATGTAAAATTCCGGGAACGCCAATCTGATGCTGTGCTGCAAATTTATTTCGCCTGTGATGGTCAGTACATGCCAGGTGAGGAACTTGTACACCTCTGAAGCAACAATACCAATGGTGCCCAATGCCCCTAAAATCCTGCCAATGATTTCTTTCCGGAACGGAACCCATACGCCGATTACGAACAATACAACAGCCATAATTCCGATGGGGTTGAGTAGGTTTACCAGGCCTGTGATTTCCTGTACACCCTTACGGCCGCCATACTGGTTCAGCAGCATCGGGAGCAGACTGATCAGAAAGGCTGCTGATAAAATTGACTTCTTTTTCATGAAACAAGTTCCTTTCCTGAATGACTTTATCTGATTCCATTATAGCGGAATTGTTCTGCTATTGCCATTAAGAAAAGATTAAATTCAAGTTCTCTTACTTAAATATACCTTAACACAATTTATCTGAATATACGAAAACAGGCACAACAGTATCTCTGTTGTGCCTGTTTGTGATTTTCAATTACAGAGTGACAGCGACGTACTGGATGGAGTTAACAACGCCGTTTTCCAGGATAATGGTCAGAACGCAGTCGCCGGTCTTGACAACATAGGCGTTCTTGCCGTTGTACCACTGGGCGCCGTAGGCGTCCTCAACTTCCTGCTGGGAAGCGCCGATGTAGATGCCTTCCTCGGTGGCAACACTGTCGTCAACCAGCCACACGCAGTAGACGCGGTCGGTAGCGCCGTCGGGATAGGTTTCCAGATAGAAGCTGCCGAAGAAGTAGGTCTTGCTGAGGCCTTCGAAAGCGCAGCTTTCTTCCTCGGTGTAGTTCTTGGGCTCACCCAGAGCGGCCACGATAGGAGCGGTGTCGGCGTTCATGGCGATGGTGGTGGAGCCGTAGGTGAAGGTGTAAGCCTCGCCGGCGGCCTCAGGAGCCTCGGTGGCGGGAGCTTCGGTCTCAGCCTCAGGGGCCTCGGTGGGGTCCACAACGGTCAGACCGGGATCGGGTGCGTCGGTGGGCTTGGGAGCTTC
The DNA here is from genome assembly GCA_017516785.1 of Oscillospiraceae bacterium. Next base: position 33,368 of record JAFXAV010000057.1, on the reverse strand, counting down.
TTCACCGCCGCAGGCAGCCAGGGTCAGAGCCATGGCCAGAACCAGCATCAGGCTGATCAGTTTCTTCATAATGGGTTTCCTCCTAAAATTGGTTACTGCTGCGCGTTACTCTGCGCGATCAGGGTTTCTTTCATTGCGTAATAGTGATTGACTTTTTCAGTCCAGATGGCTGCGGTTTCAGGCTCGGAGCGGCGGTCAGCAAGACCACACTGCTCAGAGAGGATCTTTCCGAAGAAAGAGGACAGCTTTTCCGCGCCGTGGACATTCAGGTGCAGGCCGGTGTCGTAGGTATCGGTATTCCAGTCGATACCGATCTCCTCCTGGTAGTCCAGGAAGTTGATGTACAGCAGACCGTGCTGGGCTGCGTAATTTTCCATCTGCTCATCCCATTCGTCCCACCAGATGGGGGAGAGGGAGGGAGCCTTGATCAGAACCAGCTGAGAGCCGTACTTTTCACAGAGGGCAACCATCTTGTCCAGGTAGTCATAGCAGTTGGGGGCGAATTCGTAGTCAATGAGGGGCGGCTCCATGAAAGCGTCGCCGGCGGGATTCACTTCCACCTGCATCAGATAGCCGTTGTGGGAGACGGTGTCCCGCTTCAGCCAGTACTTGAAGTCCTCGCCGGTCAGCTCAGACCAGCGGTCATGATAACGCAGGAGGGGGAAGAGGTAGAGCCACATGCCCTCCTTCTTCTGCTCCTCGGCGGTCATGGATGCCTTGATGGAATTAACCTTGGACATAGACCAGCGCATGCCGTCCAGGGTCATGCGGTTGTAGGCTTCACGGGTGCTGCTGGAGCCGGTGCTCTTGGGGGTGTCATACTTCATGGAAAGGACGTTGAAGACCACCACATCGGGAGTCTCATACTTGAAGGTCTCTTCCATCAGATAGTAGGACTGCCAGATCAGCTGCTGGGCGCTGCCCCGGATGTAGGATGTGATGCCGTATTCTTCCCACAGGGTAATGGGGGAGAAGTTTTCGTAGACTTCGCAGTCGCCGATGAAGACCACGTCGTTGTCGCCTGCCTCGTCGTAATACTCGGCGATGAGGGCGCCTTCCTGGATGTCTTCCATGTATTTCGGCATCAGGAGCATCTGCAGCAGCCACAGAAGCAGCACAGCGATGAAGATCGCTGCCGCGACCATTGCAATAGATTTCTTTTTCACGGCAGCCTCCTTAGAACTGGTTGTAGATAAAGTTGCTGGCGTCATAGCCGATGCCGTAGCTGCCCATCAGCAGGACGATGACCAGCAGGGCAAAGATCAGGGCATAACGCAGCACAGCGGGTTTCTGGGAAAGACGCTCCCGGATGGGGCCCTTTTCCTGCAGCAGGCTCACCACGAACCAGACGATGACACCGCCAAAGATGATGGCGTAGTCCAGGGAGGTCAAGCCCAGGTTCATCATGGTGCCGTCCCACAGAACGTGGAAATTGAAGGTGGTGACGAGAGAACCGAGTCTGCGGAAATATTCGCCCACGTTGGGGAACAGGTCGCAGGCGCGGATCAGGTTCATGAGCCAGAACATACGCAGCATTTCAAAGGCACCGTACCACTTCTTTTCCTTCAGGTGGAAGCGGTTGTGGAACTTTTCATACAGGGGCGTCAGCTCCTCGCTGACCACGATGACGAAGCAGTTCAGCATACCCCAGACGGCAAAGTTGGGGCTGAAGCCGTGCCAGATACCGGTGATGAACCAGGTGGCGAGAGATGCCACGTAGACGGGCAGCCGCTTGCCGAAATTGGGGGAGCGTTTCCGGGCGGCCTTGGAGAGCTTTCTCATGGGCTCGGAAACAGAAATGGGATAGAAGATGTAATCCTTCATCCATTCGCCCAGGGTAATGTGCCAGCGGCGCCAGTACTCGGCGATATTCTTGGAGAAATAGGGACGGATAAAGTTTTCGGGCAGCTTGATGCCCATGGTTTCGGCAAGACCGATGGTCACATCGATGCCGCCGGTAAAGTCGCCGTAGATCTGAATGGCGTAGAACAAGGTCAGCACCAGGAATGCAACACCGGTGTATTCTTCGCCCTTCAGGGTGCCGATGGCAACGGCAATCCGGTCAGCAACCACCAGCTTCTTGAAATAGCCCCAGAGCATCCGCTGCAGACCAAAGGAGATCTGCTTGCCGTCGAAACGGTGGGGGGCATATAGGGTGGGGGCCAGCTGGGAGTACTTGCTGATGGGGCCCTGGATCAGCTGGGGGAAGAAGGACACAAAGAGAGCCAGCTTGAAGAAATTCTTCTCGGCCTTGGTCTTTTCCCGGAACACGTCCACTACATATCCCATGGACTGGAACATGTAGAAGGAAATACCCAGGGGCAGGCCGATGGCCAGGAAGGACAGGGAACCACCGTTAGCCATGGTGCGGAAAGGCTCGATGAGGCATGCTTTGCAGACGGCCAGAATGCCGAAATTGGTCACCAGGCACAGCAGCAGCCACACCCGGTTGGATGCCTTGGCCTTTGCCTTGTAAGCCTTCTTTTCCTCACGGGAAAGGTCTTTCTTGTGCTCGGCAAGATAGGCATCCCGCTTGGCAAGTCCCCGGTCGATCATAAATGCCGCGCCATAGGTGGTAATCGTGGTGAACAGGATGAAGAAAAGGTAATCCGTACCTGCCCACAGATAGAACACATAGCTGGCGATCAGCAGCAGGGGCCACTGAAATTTACCGGGGATGATGTAATAGACTGTCAGCAGCAGCGCTGCAAACAGCAGAAAGGTAAAAGATGTAAACTGCATGGCTTATTCGTCCAGCAGCTTCTGGATCAGTTCATACAGAGCCTCGGCAGAGTTGAAGTTCTCGGGAACCAGCTCCTCAGCGGGGATGGCAACGTCAAATTCAGCGTCGATCTCGGCAACCAGGGTGACGATGTCGAAGGAATCCAGGATCTTGTCGTCGATCAGAGTGGTGCAGGTTTCAAAGTCAACTTCGGGATGCAGTTCTTCCAGAATGTTCAGCAATGCTTCCATGATGTTTCTCCTTAAAAATTATTTATTTGCGTACTGCTGTTTCAGCAGATTGCGGTCGATTTTGCCGTTGGGGGTCAGGGGCATGGTGTCCAGCTGGCGGATTACATGGGGAACCATGTACCGGGGCAGCTTGTTCTTGATGTAGACGGTCATGTCCTTGGGGTCCAGGTCGCCCACGTAGTAGAGGACGATCTTCTTCTTTTCGCCGTCGAAGATGCAGCAGGCGGTCTTGACGTCGTCGTGCATATTGGCGATGACTTCGATCTCGCCCAGCTCAATGCGATGGCCCATGTGCTTGATCTGGAAGTCCTTACGGGAAAGGAACACCAGTTCGCCCCGGTCGTTGTACTTGCCAATGTCGCCGGTGCGGTAGATCAGCTCGGGGTACAGGTCGTTCAGGGGGTTCTGGACAAAGGCCTTGGCGGTGACTTCGGGATTGCGGTAGTAACCCAGGGTCAGGCGGGTACCGCGGACGCAGATTTCGCCCTGTTCACCGGGACCGGCCAGCTTATCATTTTCGTCCAGCAGCAGAATCTCGGTGTTGCGGAAGGGACGGCCAACGGGCAGAACCTCGTCCAGGCCGAATTCCCGGTCAACTTCATAGTAACAGCAGATGCCGGTGGTCTCGGTGGGGCCGTAGAGGTTGATAAACCGGGCGTTGGGCAGAGCGGCGCGCCACAGGTTGAACTGCTTGATGGGGAAGACTTCGCTGGCGAAAGCAACAGTATGCAGATACTCAGGCTTCACCTTTTCGAAGGTGCGGAAAGCGGAGATCATGGTCAGGGCGGAAACAACCCAGCAGACCGTGTTAATCTTCTTTTCGTTCAGGAATTCCACCAGCTTGATGGGGAACATGAACAGCTGCTTGGGAATCAGAATGGTAGTGGCGCCGTACTTCAGGGTGGGAACCACTTCCTTCAGGTAAGCGTCGAAATACAGGGGAGTCTGGTTGCCGAAAATGCTGTTTTCGTTGAACTTCAGCACATCGCAGAGATTTTCCACATAGTCCAGCACGCTTCTGTGGCAGGCGGTGACGCCCTTGGGCACACCGGTGGAACCGGAGGTGAATACGATGTAGATGGGATCGGTGTCGATCTGGCGGTCCCGGATCACAGCCAGGGCGGCTTCGTCGATGGGGCTGTTGCAGATCTCGTTATAGATGTAGGTCTTGCCGGTGTAGTTGAATTCCTTCACCAGCGGTGCGGTGGATTCGTCGCAGATCATGGCAACGGGATTCAGGGTCTTCAGGATCAGCTCGATCCGGTGACGGGGCATCTCATCGTCCAGGGGGACGTAGTAGTTGCCGGAATAGATGGTGCCGAAGAAAGCAACCAGGGTGGTGGGATGCTTCTTCATGAACACCACGATGGGCTGCTTGTAGAAGCCCTCGGCATGAAGGAAGGAGCCCACGGACCGGGCCTGGTCATAGACCTGTCGGAAGGAAAGGCCCATTTCCTCGTTGGCAAAGGCCACCTTCTCGGGCACCCGGGTGACGGTATGCTCCAGATATTCCAGAATGTTGGTTTGCATGAAGATGATTCTCCTTATTTTGTGATCAGGCAGCGGTACTCGTCCTTCAGCCAGGCGCCGCAGCGCAGCACCGACTGCTGGGCCAGCACTTCCAAGGCGTCCAGGAAGCCGCCGCCAATATCGTGATCTCGTTTGATGAGGGAAAGCTCCGTGCAGCCGAGGATAATTACCTCAGCGCCGGCTTCCCGCAGTTCCCGGGCGACCCGGTGGAACCGGTTCATATCCGCGGGACGGTTTGCCTTGATACAGCCGAAAATCAGTTCCATCACGTCCTTCTGGGCATCAGCGGAGGGAATCACAGGGGTGATGCCCCGCTGCTCCAGTCTTTTCTGGAACAGGCCGGAGGAAACAGTGCCATCAGTTGCCATGATGCCGGCTTTTTTGATACCGGCGGTCTGAAGATGGATGGCGGTTTCCTCCACAGCATGGATGATGGGAGCGGGGATAGAGCTGCTCAGGCTTTCATGAAAATAATGGGCGGTGACACAAGGGATGGCGATGCAGCCGACGTTCTGTTCCGACAGCCGCTGGCCCAGTTCGATCATGGGATCCAGAGGACTGGGCAGGCTGGGATTCAGAATATAGCTGCTGCGGTCGGGAATGGAGGGGGTATGATAGATAATCATATCCAGATGCTCCTGATCCCGCTCTGACTCGGTCATCCGGATCACCAGCTCCATAAAATGGGAGGTGGCAATGGGACCGAGACCGCCGATGACGCCCAAAACGCGTTGTTCAGTATGGGTCATATCATTCCTCGGGGGTGGCAGGGTAGAGACTCTTGTCGTAGAGATAGTAGTCCGTGCAGTGGCCGTTGAACCATTCCAGAGTGGCGTCGGTTACCAGGCACATGTTGTGGGAGGGCTTGGGATGGGGACAGGAGTCAAAGTGATAGTAGGTTTCGCCGCCGTCCACACTGACCATGCTCCAGAAATGGGTGGTGGTGCGCTTGGCTTCGGGAGAACGCTGGACAGTCAGGTTGGGGATGCCCAGGCGCTCGAAGAGCAGACGGGTGACGGAGTAGAAACCGAAGCAGTCGCCGGTGCCGGTGTCCAGCATCTGCCAGGCAACCTGCATCCAGTCAGCCTTGACGGTGTTGTTGGAGTACCAGCACTCGTTCAGAACCCACTTGTAGATGGCCTGAACCTTGCCCTTGGTGGACATGGAATCATTGGTGATCCGGGCCAGAACCTTGTCAGCGGCTTCGTAGATTTTCTCATACTCCACAAAGTTGTCGGGAGCTTCTTCCACAGTGACGGTGACTTCCATGGTAGTGGTGTTGCCTGCACCGTCGGTGGCGGTGTAGACCACGGGATAGACACCGGGGGCGCTCAGGTCAACCTTGCTGGAATCGATGGTCAGCTTGGGCGCGGGATCGGTATCGTCGGTGACGATGACGTTGCTGCGGTAGGCGATGGTGCTGCCTGCGTAAGCGGACAGGGGACGGACGCCCAGCAGCTCGGGAGCCTGAGTGTCCTTCATCACGGTCATGGTGACTGTGACGGAGGTCTCATTGGCGCTGGCGTCAGCGGCGATGTAGGTGACTTCGTAAGTACCTTCAGCGGTGACGTCCAGCTGGCTGTCGTCCACAGTCAGAACAGGGGCTTCGTCCAGATCATCGGTGACGGAAACGCCCTTCAGCAGGTCTGCTTCCTGACCCACATACAGGCTGCGGTCGGCAGCACCCACAATTTCGGGAGCGGTGACATCGAAAATCAGAGTCAGGGTGGCATCATACTCGGTGGTATTGCCGCCCAGGTCGGTCAGGACGATGGTGACAGCCTGGTCGCCTGCCAGGGTGACATCAGGGTTTGCAGCATAGGAAACAGTAACGGCAGTCATATCGCTGACGGCGGTGACAAAATCCTCGGCAGTAGGAACCTGATTTGCAAAAGCAGTCAGATTCTGAACAAGACCTGCGGGAGCCACAGTATCACGAACCTGCAGGGTACTCTTGTGGGACAGCCAGCAGTAACGAAGGGACACGGTGTGGTCGCCGGGAACACTCAGATCCAGCGTGGACAGATCAGTTTCCAGCTGAGCTTCCATGTTCATATCCCGAACCAGGAAATCTTCAGCGGTGACAGTGCCGCCCACTTCAATGGTGACGGCAGGCTGGATATTCTTAATGACAAACTTCCAGGCCAGGAAACCGCCGGTGAGGACCAGGGCAAGAACCACCATCAAGACGATGGCAGCAACCGGGAAGCGTTTCTTTTCTTTCTCTTTCAGATATTTCGGCATAGTACTTCTCCTTGTGACAGGGAAGCGTCCGGAAAACGGACACTTTCGTATTTCCGGAAAGTCCGCAAAACCGCATGACTCCCCATTTTTACATACCCTATATTGTACACATTCTTACATGGATTCGTCAAGAACCAACTGGCCGATTTTCAAAATTATAACCACAAATTAAGAATTATTTGTTGCGGCGGAGCAAATTATCTGCAAAGCAGATCATAAAAAACTGCCATTGCAGGAATGCAATGGCAGTGCTCAATTACACGATGGGTTCGGTGGCTGCGGGAGCCTCGGTGGGGGCAGGTTCAGTGACGATCTTGCAGATGATCTTGTCGCGCTTTTTGTACTTGGACAGGGCCTCTTCCTCCCGGGAAATCAGCTCCTTGGTCTCCTTGTCGTACTTGCACTTGTAGGTCTGCACGGTACAGCCGTTGTAGGCGGTCTGGATCACCTGACCGTCCTTGTAACCCTCGGGATTGTTGGGGGCGTGCTCTTCGTAGACGGTGGTGGCATATGTATTGGACAGGGTTTCGTACTCCATCTCAATGTAGTAGTCCTTCTCGTCGGTGCCGATGAGCTTGACCTTGACATAGCCGCCGGAAACCTCTGCTTCAATGCGGATGGGGTAGTTGGTGTTATTTTTGAAGCGGAATTCGGGGCCGCCCCAGCTGACGGTGGCATCCATACCCAGGGGCATATAGCTGGAGGTGTAGCTGTGAGCCGTACGGGTGACGATTTCCAGGTCAGCGATCAGGGTGCAGTAGTAAATGGTGGAGGAAACCTGGCAGATACCGCCGCCGAGAGTCTGAACGGTCTTGCCGCCGGAGTAGGCGTCGGCAGTCTTGTAGCCGGCTTCCTTGGTGCGCTTGCCAACGACCTTGTTGTAGTCGAAGGTATCGCCGGGGTTCAGCACATAGCCGTTGACGGCGGCGCAGGCCAGAGTCAGGTTGGTGTTTCGGTTGGAGTTGTTGGTGTGCTTGGTTTCGTAAGAAGCCAGCACATCCCGGAACAGTACGCCTTCCAGGGATTCCTTGGTGTTCTCGGGAGCAACCATCTGGAAGGGAATCTCGATGGTTTCGCCGTAGGCAGCTTCCTCCAGCTGAGTCAGGACTGCTTCCAGGTCGAAGCTGTAGCCGTAAACTTCATGGCTGACTTCAAAGGTGGTCATGTCCATGGTGGCATCCACGGGCTCCTGGCTGTGGGTTTCATAGAACTCCAGAACTTCTGCGGCCAGACTCTCAGGAAGGGTTTCTTCTTCCTCGGTGTCCACAGTTACCTGGAAGACATTGCTGCTGTAGGCATCCAGAACGGTCTTGCAGAGTTTTTCGGGATCCACATAGCGGCCGGGGGTGCCGGTGGTCAGAACCAGGGTCTGGCCCTCGGCTTCCATGTCAAAGGTCTCGTCGGCGCTGTCCAGAACAGGCACATTGCCGTTGACCACGGCAGAGGAGGGGCTGAACTCGCTGTTGAAGCCTTCGCAGTATTCCTTCAGCAGGCCTTCAATGTAAGCGGTGTCCAGAGTCATGTGGCCAGTCAGGTCCAGAGCATGGGGATTATTGGCTGCTTCCTGACGGATTTTCCGGTTTTCAGAGAAGGAGCCGTCACGGCCGTAGTTGTAGGCGGCCTCAACAGCGGATTCCACATTCAGGGAAGCACCGGTATCGGCAGGGGACAGGGTCAGGGTCGTGTCGGGAAGCTCCACCACCATGTCCTGCTGGGTGTAGGTTTTGTCCGTTGCCTGATGAAGGGCGGCTGCTGCTTCCTCGGGGGTCTTGCCGCCCAGGTCAACACCGGCGACAGAGACGTTGGGAAGAATCAGACCGTCGTCAAGACCACCGCTGATGGTCATCCAGACACAGAACAAAATGGCGGCGACCAGCAGCACCGTGGCAATGCACAGAGTAGCTACAGTGACGGCACGGCCTTTATTTCGAACGGGTTTGCGGGCGTAGGATTTTCCGGAATCGGAATTCATATACAGAGGGGATTCGGAAAGATCGCCGAACTGGCCGGCCTCTGCATCCAGATCCAGGTCAAAATCGATGCCCAGTTCATCCAGATTCAGATCATCCAGAAAATCGTCACGGGAATTGGAATCGTTGCCCATAACTGGTATTCATCTCCTTTTTGTAGAAATGGGTAATACAATTTGCGGTAATTGTACCACAAATTCAAAAGATTTCAATATCAATCCTGCAAACATTATCTTAAGATTTGCAGAGGTCGCTGTAGCGGCGGACAAATACCTTGCTCTGCTTCAGACTGTCTATGCCCGGAGCCAGTTTCAACCGGAGAGTAGGCTCCTTGGCGGTGGCCACAAAGAGCAGCCGTTTGGCATAATCCGGGTCTGCGCAAAGGGTGCTGACGGCATCGAAATTCAGGCTTGTCAGGGTGAAAAGAACGTCTCCTGCTTTCTGCTTGATGTCTTTGATGCCTGCCTTCCGGGCATTGGCGCGGAGCAGGGCGATGTCGATGAGGTTCAGAACGCCCTTGGGAGGCTCGCCGTAGCGGTCCACGATTTCGTCCAGCAGGTCGTCTGCATCCTCTTCGTCCCGGATGGCTGCCATCCGGCGGTAGAGGTCCATCCGTTCCTCTCCCCGGACGACGTAGTGCTTATCCACGTTGGCGGTGACATTCAGGTCGGCGGTGCAGTCAGGCTCTCTGGGTGCTTCGCCCCGCTCTTCGAGGACTGCTTCATCCAGCAGCTTCAGATACATGTCATAGCCGACACTGGCCATATGGCCGGACTGCTCGGAGCCCAGCAGATTGCCGGCGCCGCGGATTTCCAGGTCGCGCATGGCAATTTTGAAGCCGGAGCCGAATTCCGCGAAGTCCCGGATGGCGGACAGGCGCTTTTCGGCGATTTCCGTCAGGTTCTTGTCGGGGCGGTAAGTGAAGTAGGCGTAGGCATGGCGGGTGGAGCGGCCGACGCGGCCCCGAAGCTGATGAAGCTGGGACAGGCCGAACCGGTCGGCATTTTCGATAATCAGAGTGTTGGCATTGGGGATGTCCAGACCGGTTTCGATGATGGTGGTGCAGACCAGCACCTGGATGTCGCCGTCGGCCATGGCGTGCATCACATCGCCCAGTTCCTCTTCACCCATCTGGCCGTGGGCAACAGCCACAGAAAGACCGGGAATCCGGCGGGTCAGGGCGGAAGCAACCTTGTCGATGGTTTCCACCCGGTTGTGGAGGTAATAAACCTGGCCGCCACGCTCGACTTCCCGGCGGATGGCATCGTCGATGACCGCATTGTTATGCTCCATGACGAAGGTCTGCACCGGGTAGCGGTCGGCAGGAGGTTCTTCGATGGTGGACATGTCCCGGATACCGGAGAGGGCCATGTTCAGAGTTCGGGGAATGGGGGTTGCGGAGAGTGTCAGCACGTCCACGCCTTTGGAAATTTCCTTCAGACGTTCCTTGTGGCTGACGCCGAAGCGCTGCTCCTCATCGATGATCAGCAGACCCAGGTCCTTGTATTCCACATTTTTCTGGATCAGCTTGTGGGTGCCGATGATCAGATCCACATTGCCGGAGCGGAGGTTCGCGATGGTCTGGCGCTGCTGTGCGGCGGTACGGAATCGGCTCAGAACATCGATGTTCACGGGGAAGCCACGGAATCGTGCCACAGCGGTCTGATAATGCTGCTGTGCAAGGACGGTGGTGGGAACGAGAATTGCCACCTGCTTGCCGTCCATAATGGCTTTCATGACGGCCCGGAGGGCAACCTCTGTCTTGCCGAAGCCGACGTCGCCGCAGAGGAGCCGGTCCATGGGGGTGGGGGACTCCATATCATGCTTGATGTCTGCGATGCAGCGCAGCTGGTCATCGGTTTCGGGATAGGGGAAATTGTCTTCGAATTCCTTCTGCCAGGGGGAGTCCGCCGCAAAGGCAAAGCCTGCCTGACGTTTTCTGGCGGCATAGAGCTTGATCAGCTCGCCGGCCATATCCTTGGCGGCTTTTCTTGCCTTGGCCTTGGTTTTCTGCCAGGCATCGGAACCGATTTTGTTCAGCTTGACGTTGGTATCCTCGCCGCCACCGCCGATGTATTTGCCAACCAAGTCCAGCTGGGTGGCGGGGACGAAGAGGGTATCGCTGCCCTGATAGGCGATTTTGATATAGTCCTTAACAGCTCCATCCACCTTGATCTGCTCCATGGCAATGAAGCGGCCGATGCCGTAGTTTTCGTGAACCACCAGGTCGCCGGGGGTCAGGTCTGTAAAGGAATTCAGCTTTTGGCGGTTGGTGGAGCCGGTCTTTTTGGCGGGTTTGCGTTTGGGAAAGGACTTTGCAATCAGCTGGCCTTCGGACAGGACTGCCAGCTTGGAATTGGGGTATTCCATGCCGAAGGGGATGGTACCCTCGGTCAGTAGGATCTGGCCCGGTTTGGGAATGGTGATCAGGGGGATGCAGATGAAGGCGGACAGGCCCTTGGCGCTGAGCATCTCCTGCAGCAGTTCCGCTCTTCTGCGGGTGCCGCAGAGAACCAGGCTTCCGAACTGTTGCTTCTGGTAATGAGCCAGGTCAGAAGCGGCGGTATCCAGATTGCCGCCGTAGCTGGGGAGCTGCTTGGCGGTCATGGGCAGCAGTACCTTCGGAGGGCAGTCCTCGGGATAGGAGGCGCCGCCGAACGCATCGAAATAGACGGTGGTGCGGCCCCGGAGATTCCTGCAGAAATCCTCCCACTGGCACACATAGTCGCAGAGTTCACCGGCAATCAGGCCGCCCTGGAGGAGACTGTCCAGCTGCATGCCCACCTCATCGCTGCGGGACCGGGCTGCACGGCGCAGATTGGCCTGATCGCAGACAACCAACAGGGCATCGGAGGGAATATAGTCCATGGCGGTGGCCATTTCGGGATAGATGAGGGCCATGTACCGGTCGGAAGCGGGATTCAGAAGGCCGTTTTCGTATTTTTCCAGATCCTTTGTCAAAGTGGAAACAAGGGTTTCGTTGATATTCTTGCGGCGCTTCTGCCGGGCGATCAGACGGTTGATATCAGAACACAATCCGTCAATTCCACCGGGGTGAAGCCGGGGTTGGGTTTCGGCAACGGGCAGTACGGTCACGGCATCGATGTTGTCGGTGCGGCGCTGGGTGGTGGGGTCAAAATAACCCATGGTGTCCAGTTCGTCGCCGAAAAACTCGGCGCGGACAGGGTGATCTTCGGCGGGAGAGTAGATATCCACAATGCCGCCGCGGACTGCAAACTGACCGGGGCCTTCTACCATACCGCAGCGGCTGTAACCGGCGGCGGTGAGCCGGGCGATGAGATCATCCAGGGGATATTCATTGCCGGTCTCCATCCGGAAAGCGGCGCAGGTCAGCACCTGACGGGGCATGGTGCGCTGGCTGAGAGATTCCCAGGTCAGAATCTGAAGCTTGGTTTCTCCGGTAGCCAGATCAAAAAGCTGACGAAGGCGCTTCTGCTCCCAGGAGCGGGAGACAACGGCGGCATCGTAAAGGGTCAGTTCACGATTGGGTAAAATGGGTGCGGTCTCCCCAAGGAAGCTTTTCAGCTCATCCTGGAGCCGCTTGGCGGCGATGTCATCCTGACAGATGATGACGATGGGGGATTTGAATTCCTGGTTCAGTCCAGCAATCATATGGGAGCGGTTGATCTGGCCGATGCCGGTAATGGCGGCGCATTCTCCCTTGCTGATGGATTTCAGCAGGGCGGCATATTCAGGAATTGTTTTCAGAGCGGAGAGAAGTTTTTCCATGGTTCACCTCACTTACTGGGATGGGCGCATATGGCAACGCGGAAAGGGGAATGTTCCACCCCTTTCCGTGGCTGTTTGGTTCTTACTGTTTTCCGTTGTAGCGGTTGGCGGTTTCGGGGACGCCATGATCGATGATGGCAAGGGCGGCATCGCCGGCCCACTGGAGGGCGTTCTTCAGGGCCTTTTCCTCCTGAGCGGAGAAGGTGGACAGAACCCAGTCAGCCAGGTCAAATTCGGGATTGGGTTTGGCACCGACGCCTATTTTCACCCGGGGGAAGGCCTGGGAGCCAACTTCCTGGATGATGGACTTGATGCCGTTGTGACCGCCGGCGGAGCCGTCGGCACGAACCCTCAGTCTGCCGGGAATCAGGGAAATATCATCGAACATGACGATAATCCGGGCAGGGGGGATGTTGAAGTAGGCGGAAAGCTGCAGCACGGAGCGGCCGGAGAGGTTCATGAAGGTCTGAGGCTTCAGGAGTATCAGCTTTTTTCCGTTGTAGTTTACCTGACCGTAGAGACCCTGGAACTTGCCCTTATCGATGCGGCAGCCAAGAGAGTCAGCCAGAATGTCAATGGCCCGGAAGCCGGCATTATGGCGGGTTTTTTCGTATTCGCGGCCGGGATTACCCAGGCCGACAATTAACCAGGTTTCATTCATAATCTATATTCCAATCTATTCTTTCAGATATTCAGGCGCAAATTTTACCACATACATTATAACACAAAGATGGCAGAAAATGCAATATCTTTTAGGCTTCTGCACTGTGTAACGTTACCGAGCGGCGAAGGGCAGTAATGACATGCTGTGCACCGTGCATGCATTGGAAGGCGGCTCTTGCCGCCCGAAAATTTGTTTGAATATCCACTTGTGATTATATATGGTATGTGGTATAATATATGGACAAAAAATCTCAATTAGGATATGGTGCAGCTTATGAACGATAAAATTCACATTCGAGGTGCCAGAGAAAACAACCTGAAAAACGTGGAACTGACCATCCCCAGAGATAAGCTGGTGGTGTTTACGGGCCTTTCCGGCTCCGGTAAATCGAGCCTTGCTTTCGACACCATCTATGCCGAGGGTCAGCGGCGGTATGTGGAGAGCCTTTCCTCCTACGCACGACAGTTCCTGGGCCAGATGGACAAGCCTGATGTGGACTCCATCGACGGCCTTTCTCCGGCCATCTCCATTGACCAGAAGACCACTTCCAAGAATCCCCGCTCCACCGTGGGTACTGTTACTGAAATTTACGACTATCTCCGCCTCCTGTGGGCAAGAGTGGGCATTCCCCACTGCCCTAAGTGCGGCAAAGAGATCTCCCGCCAGACCATCGACCAGATCGTGGACCGAATCGAAGCCATGGGCATCGGTACCCGCTTTATCGTCCTGTCTCCCGTGATCCGGGGCAAGAAGGGCGAGCATGTGAAGGTTTTTGAGGATGCACGAAAGCAGGGCTTCGCCCGTGTGCGGGTGGACGGCATTCTCTATGACCTGACTGAGGAAATCAAGTGCGAGAAGAACAAGAAGCACAACATCGATCTGGTGGTGGACCGCCTGGTTCTGAAGGAGGGCCTGCGCCGCCGTCTGACGGACTCCATCGAAACCGCCTGTTCCCATTCCGGCGGCCTTGTAACTATTGAACTGCCCACCACCGGCGAAGAACTGAGCTTCTCCCAGAATTACGCCTGCGAAGACTGCGGCATTTCCATGACGGAACTGGAACCCCGGATGTTCTCTTTCAACAATCCGGCCGGCGCCTGTCCCTCCTGCACCGGTCTGGGATTCCGGCTGATTGCGGATCCTGACCTGGTGATTCCTGACAAGAGTAAGTCCATCTTTGAGGGCGCCATTCAGGCCAGCGGCTGGCAAAGCGCCCGGACGGATTCCGTGTTCCGGATGTATTTTGAAGCTCTGGCAAAGAAGTACCACTTTGATCTGACCGTTCCTTTCAGCCAGCTTTCCGAGGAAGCCAAGGATGTGATCCTCTACGGCACCAGGGGTGAAAAGCTGAAGATGACCTACAACCGGGGCAACGGCATGGGCGTTCTGGAACAGCCTTTCGAAGGCATTATGAACAACATTTCCCGCCGTTACCGGGAGACCCAGTCCGACTCCGCCCGGAAGGAGCTGGAGGAATGCATGGCTTCCGCCCCCTGTCCCCAGTGCGGCGGCGACCGTCTTTCTGATATCGCCCGGGCTGTTACCGTCGGCGGCATCGGCATTATGGATTTCTGCCGCATGAGCATCGCCAGGGAGCTGGAATTCATGGAAAACCTCCATCTGGAGGGCAATATGGCAACCATTGCCGAGCAGATCGTCCGGGAAATCGTATCCCGGCTGAAGTTCCTGACGGATGTGGGCCTTTCCTATCTGACCCTGTCCCGGGCGGCAGGCACCCTCTCCGGCGGTGAAAGCCAAAGAATCCGCCTGGCCACCCAGATCGGCTCCTCCCTGATGGGCGTGCTGTATATTCTGGACGAGCCTTCCATCGGCCTGCACCAGCGGGACAATGACAAACTGCTGGGCACTCTGAAGCATCTGCGGGATCTGGGCAACACCCTGATTGTCGTGGAGCATGACGAGGATACCATGCGGGCCGCCGACTTTATCGTGGACGTGGGCCCCGGTGCGGGCAGTCACGGCGGTGAGATTGTGGAGGCCGGTACTCTCGATCAGATCATTGCCAATCCCCGCTCTGTCACCGGCCAGTACCTCTCCGGCTTCAAGAAGATTCCCGTTCCCTCGGCCAGACGTCAGGGCAACGGCAAGGTGCTGAAAGTCTGCGGAGCGGAAGAAAACAACCTGAAAAATGTGGATGTGGAGATTCCTCTGGGAACCCTCACCTGTGTCACCGGCGTTTCCGGTTCCGGCAAGTCCAGCCTGGTCAACGAGGTTCTGAACAAAACTCTGCTGGGTAAGCTGAACCATGCCCGAACCCGCCCCGGCGCCTGCCGCTGCGTGGAGGGCATCCAGCATCTGGACAAGGTCATCGACATTGACCAGAGTCCCATCGGCCGGACACCCCGGTCCAATCCTGCCACCTATACCGGCCTCTTCAACGATATCCGTGACCTTTTCGCTTCTACCAATGATGCCAAGATGCGCGGCTACGGCCCCGGCCGATTCTCCTTTAACGTCAAGGGAGGCCGCTGTGAAGCCTGTTCCGGCGACGGCCTTGTGAAAATTGAAATGCATTTCCTGGCAGATGTCTATGTTCCCTGTGAAGTTTGCCGGGGCGCACGGTACAACCGTGAAACCCTGGAAGTTCAGTATAAGGGCAAGAATATCTCCCAGGTTCTGGACATGACCGCGGAGGAAGCGGTGGATTTCTTCGAGAATCTGCCCAAAATCCGCAGAAAGGCCCAGACTATGGTGGAAGTTGGTCTTGGCTATGTGAAGCTGGGCCAGTCGAGCACCACCCTCTCCGGCGGCGAAGCACAGCGCGTGAAGCTGGCAACGGAGCTTGCCAGAACCTCCACCGGTAGGACCATCTATATTCTGGACGAACCCACTACAGGCCTGCATGCTGCGGATGTCCACAAGCTCATCGAAGTGCTGCAGCAGCTGGTGGATGCGGGCAATACGGTGCTGGTCATAGAGCACAATCTGGATGTGATTAAAACAGCCGACCACATCATCGACCTGGGTCCCGAGGGCGGCGACGGCGGCGGCTATGTGGTGGCCTCCGGCACTCCCGAGGAAGTGGCAGTCGTACCCGGCAGCTACACCGGCCAGTATCTGAAGAGTTATCTGTAAAATGAAATATCGCACCGCTTAAAAACGGTGCGATATGAAATAATTTTATTTATGGGGTTTATACAGCTCTGTGGGCAGGACGTCCGAAAGCTCCACCAGGCTGTGATCCCAGCCGCCGGAATAGTCGATTTTCTGGCGGGGCGTGGAGACTTGATTGGGATTGCCGGGCCGGATCGCAAGACTCACGGTAATGCGGGTGCCTTTGCCTCTGGGGTGATCCACCAGAACGGTGCCGCCGTGGAGCGCGGCTGCGGAGCGGATCAGTACCATGCCAAGACCGATGCCGAACCGGTCGTCTTCCAGTCCCGGCCGGCGGGTGTAGCGGGAGAAAATACTGCCTTTTAGCTGCTCGGCGATGCCGGAACCGGAGTCCGTGACGGTCAGATAGAGCTTATTGTCCCGACGGGTCAGTTTTGCCTGAATGGAGCCGCCTGCGGGGGTGAACTTCACCGCGTTGGAGACGATGTTGAAGATTGCCCGCTCCAACTTTTCGGCATCTGTCAGGCACAAAATTGCTTCGGGATAACCTTTGTATTCGAGAGTCAGGCCGGTATGTTCCACCATAGTGGCAGCCTTATCGAAAATTTCGCCGATGACGGCTGTGATATCCCGAACCTCCTGCCGGGTGGTACCGGCAGCGGTATAGCGGTTGGCATCGGACATGTTTTCGATGACCCGCAGCATCTGAAACAGACCCCGGTTCAGCCGGGTGATCTGGTCGAGGACATCGGGATCGGCATCAGCATTCTCCATGGGAAAAAGCTTCTGGGCGGTGATCATCACACTGGTCAGGGGTTTTCTCAGTTCCCGGGAAGCCAGAGCCATGGCCTGCAGTTCCCGGTTGTCTGCATCCTGTTCCACACAGAAGATGTGGATATCGTCCATTCGGACAACGGATGCACCAAGGCTGATGCCTTCAATATTCAGATTCAGATACAGACATCCGCCGTTTAGCTGGGGGTACTCTTCAGCACCGGTTTCGAGAATACTGGCAATGGGGGTATCAGCTTCAATCATGCAGGCGGCTGCTGCCTGATTGGTATTGGTAATCATGCCATTTCTGACACAAAAAGCAGGGGTTGTGATTTTATCCAGCAGCCCCAGAGCATCTGTAAATTGATCCATGATGATCCTCCTCATGGTGGTAGCTTGTGCAGAATGCGGGGAATGTTTCGTCGGAAATTCCGACAGAAACTGACCTATGTCCATATTCTAACGAAAAAGAGGAAAAATAGCAAGTGGAAACGAAGACGAGGTAAAAGATTATGGCGGAGCTTGAGAAAAAGGAACAGATCCATAAAAATCACAGAGAACGGCTGAAAAACCGCTTTCTGGAGGAAGGTCTGGACGGATTTACAGACTATCAGGCCCTGGAGCTGATGCTGTTCTACTGCATCCCAAGGCGGGACACCAATGAAATCGCCCATAAGCTTTGGGATAAATTTGGTTCTCTATCTGCGGTTCTGGATGCCAGTGTCGAGGATCTGATGAAAATCGACTATATCTCCCTGAATGCTGCCACCTATCTGAAGATGCTGCCCCAGGTGGCGAGACGTTACATGGTGGACAGCGCCAATCAGAAGAAGGTGCTGCGGACCATCGATGAATGCGGCGATTACCTCATGTCCCATTACATCGGCCGTCAGCATGAGACCGTATTTGCTCTGTGCATGGATGCAGGCTGTCAGGTGATCTGCTGCCGGGAAGTAGGGGAGGGAGACATCAATTCCGCTGGAGTTTCCATTCGAAAAATTGTGGAGCTGTCTCTTTCTGTCAAGGCAAGCTCCGTGGTGCTGGCCCACAACCATCCCAGCGGCATTGCGTTGCCTTCTGTGGAAGATGTGCAGGTGACCCGCCGGGTGGCGGCGGCTCTCGATGGCGTGGATGTGATTCTGACAGACCACATCATTGTCGCCAATGATGACTATGTTTCTCTGGCCCAGTCCGGGCTTTATCGTTACGAAGACTGCCGTCTGGAGGTGTAAAGATGGACAAGTTCAAACTGGTTTCCGAATACCGCCCCTCCGGCGACCAGCCGGAGGCCATCACCGGCCTGGTCAACGGTGTGAACTGGGGTCTGCGGGAGCAGACACTGCTGGGTGTCACCGGCTCCGGCAAGACCTTCACCATGGCGTCCGTCATTGAAAAGCTGAACCGGCCCACCCTGGTGCTGGCTCACAACAAAACCCTGGCGGCCCAGCTTTGTTCTGAGTTCCGGGAGTTTTTTCCCAACAACGCGGTGGAGTATTTCATCTCCTATTACGATTACTACCAGCCGGAAGCCTACATCGCCCATACCGATACCTACATCGAAAAGGATGCCTCCATCAACGAGGAAATCGACCGCTTGCGCCACTCTGCAACCTCGGCTCTCTTTGAACGGCGGGATGTGATTGTGGTGTCCTCTGTCAGCTGCCTTTACGGTCTGGGTGACCCCATCGACTACAAGAGCATGGTGGTGTCCCTTCGTGTGGGTCAGGAGAGGCCCATCGATGATATCCTCCGCCAGCTGACGGAAATCCGCTATGAGCGCAATGACCTGGATTTTTCCCGTAACAAGTTCCGTGTCCGGGGCGATACGCTGGAAATCTACCCTGCCTACTGGTCCGGACGGGCCATCCGGGTGGAATTCTTCGGCGACGAAATCGACCGGATTTCTGAAATCAACGCCGTGTCCGGCATGGCGGAGCGCTACATCGACCATGTGGCCATTTATCCTGCATCTCACTATGTTGCCTCCAAGGAAAAGCTCCACCGGGCCATGATGGAGATTCAGCGGGAGTGCGATGAGCAGGTGGCCTGGTTCCGGGCCCATGACAAGCTGATCGAAGCCCAGAGAATTGCGCAGCGGACGGCCTATGACCTGGAAATGCTGACGGAAATCGGCTTCTGCAATGGCATCGAAAACTACTCCAGAGTCATTCAGGGCCGTGCCCCCGGTACACCACCTACCACACTTCTGGACTATTTTCCCGATGATTTCCTGATGTTCATTGACGAAAGCCACGTGACCCTGCCCCAGTGCCGGGCCATGTATGCCGGCGACCGGAGCCGCAAGGATTCTCTTGTAAACTATGGTTTCCGCCTGCCTTCGGCCTATGACAACCGGCCTCTGAATTTCAAGGAATTCGACGAAAAGATCAATCAGGTGATCTATGTCTCTGCAACACCTGCCGAATATGAGCGGACCCGCTCCGGACAGACTGTGGAGCAGGTGATCCGTCCCACGGGCCTTCTGGATCCTGAAGTGGAGGTCCGGCCTATCGATGGTCAGATCGATGACCTGATCGGAGAGATCAATGCCCGTACCGCCCGGAATGAGCGTGTTCTGGTGACCACCCTGACCAAGAAGATGGCGGAGGACCTGACGGTGTACCTGCAGAAGGCAGGAATCAAGGTCCGCTACATGCACTCGGACATCGGCGCTATGGAGCGCATGGAGATCATCCGTGATCTGCGTATGGCAAAGTTTGATGTTCTCGTGGGCATCAACCTGCTCCGTGAAGGTCTGGACCTGCCGGAGGTGAGCCTGGTGGCCATTCTGGATGCGGACAAGGAAGGTTTCCTGAGAAGCGAAACCAGCCTGATCCAGACCATCGGCCGTGCGGCGCGAAATGCCGACGGCAAGGTTATCATGTATGCGGACAACATCACCGCATCCATGCGGGCCGCCATCGATGAGACTGCCCGCCGCCGTGAGATTCAGAATGCCTATAACGAGGCCCATGGCATTGTGCCCAAGACGGTTATCAAGTCCGTCCGTGACCTGATTGAAATCTCTTCTCCCACTGCCGAGCGCAAGGGCAGAACCGGCGTGAAGATGACGAAGGCAGAGAAGGAAAAGGAAATTGCCCGCCTCGAGAAGCAGATGAAGGAAGCCGCCCGGATGATGGAGTACGAGTACGCCGCTGTCCTGCGGGACCAGATCATCGAGCTTCGCGGCAACGGATTATAAAAAGTGAACCCCGGCTGGTTTTCAGCCGGGGATTTGCTTATTCGCCGATATACTGGAAGCGGGGGCCGTGAAAGTCCTCCCTGTCCACCTGCTCCGTCCACATGGAAAGGGGTCTGACCCACAGGCCGCCCTCGCCGTAGAGGGCCCGGTAGACAACCATGGGTTCCAGAGTCTCAGAGTGGGATGCGGTGCCGATTACTTCATATTCCTTGCCTTTGAAATGGCGGTATTTTCCTGGTTTCAGTTCCATGATTTCCTCCGTAAAAAAGTGCGCCGGATTGTTCCGGCGCACTTTGTGTAGGTTTAGTTCTGGGGAACGTTGCCGCGCTGGCTGTTCAGAACTGCCTTTGCGTCAAAGTAGTTGGTGTAGGTGCTTGCTGCGTGGGCCATCTGGGTGCCGGTGACCATGATGCGAACCTGACGGACATACTCACCTGCAACAGTGGCAGCAGGCTTGGTGCCGGAGGTAATGAAGTAGCGGAAGCCTTCCGCATTCAGGATGGTGTAGCGGCTGCCGGAGTAAGCGCCGGTGGAGCTGATGTCGCTTTCCTTGGCGTAGACCATGACGTCGACAGGTCCGATGATGGAGGTGACTTCCTTGTTCCACTTGTCCAGGTCAGCCTGGATGGAGTCGGCGTTGATCTTGCCGTAGTCCACGTTTTCGTAGGTGTAGCAGGCGATTTCATAGCCGTCGGCTCTCAGTGCATCGGCGATCTTCTTGGCGCCTTCGACCTGTGCATCGTAGTATTCCTGACCCTTGGATTCAATCACGGAGGGCATGGTGCGGTAGCCGAAGATGCCGCTGTAGCCGGTGGTGGCGATGATGGCGCGGGAACCCTGATAGCAGAAGTCGGGGTGAGCCTCGATGAAGTCATTCAGAATGGGGACCAGAGCATAGTTGCCAACCACGGTATTGCCGTCGGCATCAACCATTTCAGCCTTGATCTCGCCGTTCTCATCGATGACCAGACGGGAGGCGAAGCCGCCGCCGTTCTTGTCAGGCTCGCCGTCTTCGTTGCTGTCCACCATGAACTGCAGATAGCCGTAGGTCTCGGTGATCATGAAGGGCTTCTTGCCCTCGGGCAGGTACAGGGTCTTGGATTCATAGGTGGTCTTGTCGCCGGTGTTATTCTCGGCGATGAAGCTGTCCATGTCAACCAGGACGAAGTCGTTTTCGTACAGCTGGTTCAGAATGGCTTCAAATTCGTCGGTGGTGACGAAGTTCTTGTTATAGGAGCCGCCGTAGGTCTCGTCCTTGAAAGCGCGGCTGGGATCGGCAATCAGCACATGGAAGGAGAGGTTGGCAACTTCGCCGGGGTCATTGTGGGCCACCAGCTGGGACTTTGCCATTTCGTACTCGGACTTGCGCAGGTCGATCTCGGCAAACTTGGAAGCATCTCCGCTGAAGGTGTTCAGCAGGTCGATGGCGCCCTGATAGTCATAGCCGGCAGCCAGAGCGGCAGCTTCGCCCAGCAGTTCCTTGGCTTCATTTTCCAGGCGCTGAGCTTCGCTCATCTGAGACTCGGAAGCATCCAGTGCGGCATCGTTTTCGTTGCGGGCGGCGGTGATGGCACGGCCGGCAGCGCCGATGATGAAGATCAGGATCAGAAGAGCGGACACCCCCAGGATAATCAGGGGCATCATCTCATTCTTGAACTTGCGGATGGGGCTGATGGGCTTGCGGGGTTTTCCGGAGGCAGTGGTCTCAGGCTTTTCAGCGGGAGTTTCCTCAGCAGGGGTCTGCTCAACAGGAGCAGCAGGCTCATTGGTCAGACCGGCATCGGCTTCTTCGGCCACCAGCTGAGCAAGATAGGGATCGTCCAGAGGATCGGTGGAGGGGAGTTCCTCCAGCTCGGGACCGTAGTCGAAATTGGCGGTGTATTCGCCGTCAAACTGCAGTTCCTCTTCGGTAAAATGCTCTGCCAGAATGGCATCCAGGTCGAAATCCTCATCGGTTTCAGGGATGGGTTCATCCTTGGGAAGATCAAAGCCGTATTCCTTTTCAAAATCAAAATCGAGATTGAATTCGTTCTCGTTCATCATTATCCCACCTTCATGGTATAGTCGAGTTTATTATACTTGCACTTTCACCAAAATGCAAGTTAATTCATCTGAATAATGAAAGAAATCCGCGGCTCCTGCTTTTTCCTTGCAATCCGGCCCGCTTTGGGTTATGATAGGAGCGGAAAATATACATGGATGCAGAGGAGTATACTATGGAAAAAATAACGAGCTTTACCATCGACCATCTGAAGCTTCAGCCGGGGCTGTATGTCTCCCGGAAGGATAAAGTGGGCGCGGAAACCGTTACCACTTTCGATCTGCGCGTCACCAATCCCAATGAGGAGCCGGTGATGAATACCGCCGAAATTCACACCATGGAGCATCTGGCAGCAACCTATCTGCGGAACGAACCCCAGTGGAAGGAAAAGGTCCTTTACTTCGGCCCCATGGGCTGCCGCACCGGTTTTTATCTGCTGCTGGCTGGTGATTATTCTTCTGAAGAGATTGTTCCTTTGGTGAAGGCTACTTTTGAGTTTATCCGGGATTTCCAGGGCGAAGTGCCCGGCGCTTCCGCAAAGGACTGCGGCAACTATCTGGATATGAATCTGCCCATGGCCAATTACTGGGGCAGAAAGTATGCCGCCCTGCTTGAAAATATTGACCGGGATCATCTGCTTTACCCGGAATAAGGAGAAAGACTATGACAAAACTTGGAATTATCGGCGCGATGGACATAGAAGTCGAAACGCTGAAGGAAAAAATGGGCCAGCTGACCATTTCCACCAAAGCGGGAATGGAGTTCTATGAGGGTATTCTGGAAGGTCTGCCCGCTGTGGTTGTCCAGTGCGGCGTGGGAAAGGTCAATGCTGCCCTCTGCGTGCAGGTGCTGTGTGACTGCTTCGGCGTTAACGCCCTGGTGAACACCGGTATTGCCGGCTCCCTCTTTGCAGGCCTGGACATCGGTGATCTGGTCATCAGCCGGGATGCCATGTACCATGACTTCGATGTGGGTCCCTTCGGCTATCCCATCGGTCAGGTTCCCGGCATGCCCCTGTGCTATATGGCTGATGACAAGCTGATCGGCTATGCCGTGGCAGCTGCGGAAGCTGTGAATCCCGGTCACTGCCAGGTGGGCAGAGTTGCCAGCGGCGATCAGTTCATCGCAGACAAGGCAAAAAAGGAATTCATCATCGATCACACCGGCGCCATCTGCACTGAAATGGAGGGTACTGCCATCGCCCATGCGGCCTACCGGAACCGGACTCCCTTTGTGATTATCCGGGCCATTTCCGACAAGGCCGATGACTCTGCGGATATGGATTATCCCACCTTTGAGCGGATTGCCGCCCAGCGCTGCGCTCAGGTCACCATGACCATGGCGAAGCAGATTAAGGATGCAGAATAACGAAACAAAGAAAAGCCGTGCTGCTTAAGCAGCACGGCTTCTTTTTATGGGGATTTAGGCGTAAGTAATGGCTTCTACGGTGTAGCCTGCTGCCCGGAGGGCATCCACCAGGCCGTTGCCCTGAAGCAGATGGGCAAGGCCTACGGCGTAGAACACGGTATCGCCGCTTTCCAGATACTCGATGGCAACCTTCAGCATGCCGTCATTCCGGTCGGTCAGCATGGCCTTTGTGTACTCTTCGTAGAGCTTCATTTCTTCCTCGGTGAGATCAGAAGCTTCCTCGTTCAGCAGTTCCCGCAGGGCAGCTTCGTCGCCCCGGCACCACAGTTCGTACATATTCCGGGTTTCAGCGCAGACTTCAGCAGCGGTGGGCTCCAGAGACATTTCCAGCAGCAGAATCTGCAGTTCGGTGGAGTAATTGCTGAGCATCTCCAGCTGGAACATGACGGATTCGATTTCCCGCAGCTCGATACCCTTTTCCTTGGCGCGCTCCATCAGCTGAACATCCACGCCCCGGTCAGAGGACAGACCGTAGGGAAGACCGATATAGAAATTGTCGATGGCCTGACTCCAGAAGAAAGGCTTCATCAGTTCGGTGGTAATGGCATAGCTGCCACTGGCTTTCAGAAGCTTGATGGCCTTGTTGTAGACTTCTTCATCCAGAAGGTCCTTGGTGGGGGTGTTGTCGGCGTTGATGTAGAGGGCGGCCATCTGGGCTGCCAGGTCGGCATCGGTGGCGGCCTTTTCTTCAAATGCCACAGTATCGCATTCTACAGCCAGGGCATCGGAGGAATCCAGTGCGGCATAGACGGCGTCGGGCAGGTATGCGGTGCGCGCATCGCCTACGTGGATGGTACCCATCAGCCACATTTCCTGGCCTTCAGCGCCGGTGACGTGGTAGAGCAGGGGAGTTGCAGCCTCTTCAGGCTCTGCTGCAGCGGAAGCTTCGCCGGTGATGGCTTCCAGGGTAGCTTCGTTTGCCAGCTGGAAGGTCTGGGCGGTTTCCAGAGCCAGGGTGTAATCCTTGCCGTCGATGGTGTGGGTGCCGCTGTAGACGATACCAACGGACAGAGGGAAACCAGTGGCGGGATCCACGGTCAGATTGTAGGTGGTGGTATCGGTGCGGTAGGCGGAAGCTTCCCGGTTCAGCAGTTCCTCGTTGCCGAAGATTCTGGAGCAGATATAGTGGTTCATATCCTCACCGAATTCATCGGTGGGATCCAGTTCCAGATAGAGCAGGCCGCCGATTTCTTCGATGGTCATATTCTGGAAGCGATCCTCAGCCAGCAGATTCTCACTTGCAATGTTCCGCTCATAATTCTGCATGGAGGCGGCATTGATGGAATCGTCGATTTCGGAAGGAGCATCGGAAGAGGAGGTGGAATACTGGCCATCCTCGAAATGCTCATTCTGGGTATAGGTGTCGGAGGCACCATTCTGGAAGATGGTGATGGTGTAATCCATGTCGGCGGCATGGGTGTTGCCGAGACCGGAGTAGTGGAGGACGGTCTGTTCCGTCTGGGTATAGGCGGCAGCCTGGCTGACGATGGTTTCATTGATGGTGGTGGAGACTGTAGTGGATGCATACAGGCGCAGCAGTGCGTTTTCCGCAACTCTGATGGCATCGATGGATGTGACCTCCTGATAGGCGGTCAGGTCGGCAGGGGCCTTCACTTCGATGGCATTGTTTGCCACAGCTTCTGCCTTGACTTCCAGCTTCACAGGGAAGGTGTTTTCCACATATTCGATGGCGTAGATGGAGCGGGACAGGGTGCCGTCTTCTCCGATCAGGGCAGAACCCTCGGCGGAGATGAATTCCGCGCCTTCGGGCAGTGCCCAGGTTTCGGCAGCGGTGGGAGCGCTGAAGGTGATCAGGGTACCCCGGACCACTTCTTCGGAGGTAATTTCCCCGTAGAGGGTCTCATCCAGCAAAATGGCGGGAGCGAACCGGGAGAGGAATTCCTCCTGGGTCATGGATCCCTGGAAGCGGGAGGCATCCACAGCGGTGTAGAGGATACCGCCCTCGAAGTATTCGTCATACTCTTCGTAATAATCATCAATCACGAAGGTATCGGACAGGGTAGCCTTCAGAGCGTCGGTGCCGATACCGGCGAGGGTAACCACCTGGGTGGAAACTTCCTTGAAGGTTTCGGTGCCGATGGTGATGGTCTTGGTGGTGGTCAGATTCAGTTCCATGCCGGAGGCTGCTTCCAGAAGGTCAGCGGCCTGGACATAGAGTGCCTCTGCGGGGGGCTCCGTGGGAGGGGGGGCAGTAGGTGCTGCGGTGGGTGCTTCGGTGGCGGCGGGTTCCTTGGAACATCCGAACATGCCAAAGAGCATCACGGCGCACAGTAGCAGGGCAAGAATTCTTCTGTGTCGGGTCATAGTATTACCTTCCTCTCTTTTTTGATTAAATTATCATATCATCATTTATAGTCAATATCAAGACCATATATCGGTTCAGTATGGAAAAATGTATGCCGGGCATACTGAAACCGGAGGGATCGAGATGACGGATAAAGAATATGGAAAACTGGTGCAGCAGATGAGTCCCAAATCGCCCATGTGGCGGGACTGTCTGGGAGCATTTTGCATCGGAGGACTGATCTGCGTTCTGGGGCAGTTTTTCATCAACTGGTATTCGGGACAGGGACTTGAAAAAGACAATGCCTCAGCGGCTGCATCCATGACTCTGGTAGTGCTGTCTGCGCTGCTGACAGGACTGAGCCTTTATGACAATATCGCAAAATATGCCGGAGCCGGAACCCTGGTGCCCATCACAGGCTTTGCCAATTCCATTTCTGCCCCGGCAGTGGAATTTAAAACAGAGGGCATGATCCTGGGAACCGCGGCAAAGATGTTCACCATCGCCGGCCCGGTGATTGTGTACGGTGTAAGCGCAAGCGTAGTTTACGGATTAGTTTATTGGATTACGACATTTTTCTAATGTAAAAAAGGCTTGCCGAACGGCAAGCCTTTTTATCGTGTTCCAGAACCTTTATTTTGTAATTTCCTCAATAACAGGCAATTCATAGCTTGGGAAATAAATGCCCCATATCTCACCATTGTGATTCAGCTCCAAAATATGATAACTCTTACAATGGATACATCCATAATTGTCGATAGTGAGCTTGTATTGCTTATATATGCCTTTATTGTATGGTATATCTTTGTTCCACCCGGCAATACGAATATGTTTTTTTACTGTTCGGATTCCCATGACAGAGGACAGCGGAAAGGCATATTTCCCTTCTAAATTGGCAAGGTAGAGATATTCAGAATCAGAAAAAATCTTGAATATGGGATTGAAATACTGTGTTACCTGCATTCCTTTTTCACAGACTTTGATATTTCCATCATTCATTTTATAGAAGAAGGACAGTACATCCACCTCTTTAGCATCGGTAGGAACGGAAAGCTCTGCAAAAACGGCGTCAGTGGTATTTTCCCAATGGGAAAATACCTGTGCGTTTTCATCTGCACTCAGCACCATTTTTTCTTTTTGGCGGCTCAATAGTTTCAACACAAGCCAAATAATGAGACAAATTCCAAAAGTCCAATAAATCCAAGGAGCATTGTGATATCCTTCAGCAAGGGAAACATCGGCTTTCAATATGCCACTGAAGAGGAGTGCAGCAGTGATACCGCAGAGAAACTGAACGATTCGAATAATTATTGGAAGTTTTGCTTGTGCAACCGTTTCGTCCACATTTTTATGGGACTGGTCCAATACTTGTGATAATGCCAAAGATGGTTTGGCTGCCAGAAAAACATTGCCATTCAGCTGGTCGTTCTTCTTGTTAGTTGTTAAGTCAATTCCTAAAAAAGGCTTCATATCAACCCCTCCTTTTCTCCAATAATACTACTTTTTCATGTTGCTGTAAACCCATAATATTCGAGGGCCTTTCCTTGTTTTTAGTCCTAACAGAACACGAATATATGGGTCCTAACTGGACACAAGCAGAGGGCTTCATCCTGGGCGTCGGCGCGAAAATGTTTACCATCGCCGGGCCGGTGATTGTGTATGGTGTGAGCGCATCGGTGATTTACGGTTTTGTATATTGGTTATGGACAGTTCTGAAATAAAAACGGCTGCACCCCAATGGGTGCAGCCGCTCAAATTTTGAACCGCGAGATTGCTTATTTTTCGAAAACTGTACGAATGTTTTTTCGTTTACCCAGTACCATAACGGTATCATGGGTCTGGAGAACTGTATCGGCATGAGCCTGATAAGCTTCACCTTTCTTTGGCTTGACAATCATGACAGCCAACTGGTATTTGGCAGCCAGATTTGCGTTTCCAAGGGTGGTATCCTTCAGAATGTCCGGGACGGTATGAAGATAAATGTGAGCCAGAACCATTTCTCCGTATTCTTCCACAAGCAGCAGCTGGTTGGTGTTCCTGCCAAACATAATTTGATTTGCAAGAGATTCGATGACATGATCAAAGCGCCGCTTGAAAAAGGAGGCCCTGCGCAGGAACATGAATGTTACCAGAACCATAATTAGCATAGGAAAAGCCACCAGGATGGAACTGAGTTCTGTTTTGCTCAGGTTCATAAACACATTGAATGTGGCAGACAATATGGTGACGGTAAAGCAGTAACCGAACAGCATGGTACCGGTGGCGAGTCTTCGCCGCATGGTGGAGTTGACCACGGCTTCACTTTCCTGGGTGGTAAAACCGGAGTTTGTCAGCAAGGAGATGACCTGAAATCTGGCGCGTTCTTCGGTCATACCCGTCAGACGGAAGAAAACCGTAATGATATCGGAAATGATGATGTAGAATATGACCAGCAGGACAAACATAATCATGGCACCAATCATAATTATCACACTCCTTATGGTGATATATAATATATATCACAACCGTCAGAATTTGACAAGTGGAGAAAGTTTGGTCCTAACAGAACACGAATATATGGGTCCTAAGTTGACACCAGCAGAGGGCTTCATCCTGGGTGTGGGTGCAAAAATGTTTACCATCGCAGGGCCTGTTATCGTGTACGGGGTATCTGCAAGCGTAATATATGGATTCATCTATTGGATTTGGACAATGACGTGAAAAAGAGCTGCTTCTCAGTATGAGGAGCAGCTCTTTTTGATTATTTAGATAATTTGGAGGTGATAGAACAAAAAGTTGCACATTCAGATGCAACCATCAAGCGACTTGGAATTATGGGTAGATAAAGCAAAAATATTGGGAGGCTCAAAATATGATCGTTAAGAAAACAGTAGGCTGCATTATTCAAAGAAGCGCGGCTTACATTCTGGCAAAAGGATTGTTGGATATTTTTATTCCAAAGACGACAGTCAGTAATCGATGGAAACACTGGAAAGCTACCATTGATTTCAAGACCTGTACGGATTGCATGAACCATCACGGGAAGGTATATCGGATGGATGAATATATACCACAGGAACCTCCGCTCCACCCTTTCTGCAGATGTGTGATAGAAGCAATGAAAGCCGTAGAACACGGTGAAGCGACCAAGGATGGAGAAAACGGTGCGGACTATATACTCTTTGCACAGGGAAAACTTCCTGATTATTATATTTCAAGAGCGGAGGCGATAGCGCTCGGTTGGAAATCCAGTAAACCCCTTGCAAAATATGCCCCTGGAAAAATGCTCTTTGGTGGTATATACTTAAATGAAGATGGATTACTGCCATCAGCACCTGGAAGGATATGGTATGAGGCAGATATAAACTATTATTCCGGAAGACGGAATAGTCATCGGATATTGTTCTCGAACGATGGTCTGGTGTTTGTTTCCTACGATCATTGCAGAACATTCTATGAGATTATCTAAGGAGGTTAACATGGAAGAAACGATCTCTGTTACTCTTGATTTTTCGAAATGCAAATATCTGGGCGAAGTATTTCTTGAAATGCGTACCAAAATGAAGTGGGAAGATTGGTATGGAGAGAATCTTTATGCTATCTGGGATATATTGACCGGATTGCCCTACTACGGAAATGATTTTACAATTATTCGTCCGTACTGCTACACAAACATTCCACACGAACAGGACAAGAAGTTTACCAATTATGTTGATAAGATTTGTGCTGTGTTTCTAAGAGCGGAGCGAATGTATGGTGAGATTACTGTTCGCATTGAATATCTGCCATAATATCATGTCGGAAATGACCGACTCCGGGATTTGCTTGCGCAAGTGTTCGCAAACGAGCGGACATTTTGAAAAAAACATCCATATTCTTCTCGTTCGACTTGTTTCAAAAGAACTTGAGTCATTTTGACAAAATTTACTGAGTCCTAACTGTACACAAGCAGAGGGATTCATCCTGGGCGTCGGTGCGAAGATGTTTACAATAGCGGGGCCGGTGATCGTGTATGGTGTGAGTGCAAGTGTGGTATATGGATTGATTTGTTGGATTTGGACAATGCTATCGGGCGGTTGATATCCGCCCCTACGATATTCCAGAAAATTTTCTCTCTGTTTGTGGTGCAGACTGTGATGAAATATGCTCCAGGGGTAGAATAATCGTAATCCTTGATGCGAATCGATTTGCGTTTTGGTTGTTTGTTCATTCACTACCCTCGTTTATCGGAAGTGCCTTGCATTACCTTTTACATAGGACAATAGACACACCAATAATTCTCTCTGCGCGGAAGAATAGTAGATTTCATCTTCATCATCAAAATTGATTCCATCATCTTCCATGCGATCCAATACATTCTGGATGGCCGTCTCCGATTTGGGAACACGGCTACGAGGGAATTTGCGTGGGATTCGATCCATGAGTCGGAGCATCTGTTCTGCGCCAATCTGCCCAAAGGCCTGGCAAGCTTTTGCGAAGTGGGTGCCATGATAGTACAGATATCCTTGGAATCCGCCGGAGTTGACCTCCATACATATTTCATCTGCGTAGTAAAAATTACGCTCCCATTTATTAAGACGATTCAGAACAGCCCCATTTGCCGTCATTTCTCCCAAATGGGTAGAAAGAGCAGAAAGTACTTCCACTTCCGGCAAAGACAAAACCTGCTCAATGGTTTGACTGCATTCGCTGGGATGCTTCGGGTGGGGAGTTGGAATGCTGGTAATGGGTTTCTGTACTTTATCAACAGCTGGTTCTGCCGCTTTATCAGCGACGAGAGGTTTATATTTCTCCCAAATTTCTGTCAGATTGTACATCGCAAGCTGATTCTTAAAATCCGCCACTTCTGTACAAAGCCATACTAGGTAATTGATGCCTGCCTTTGTATTTCCGTTTTCTATGTGATACTGTGCCATGCGAAGGTAGAATACCCCATAGTGATCCATATAAGAAAAGCACGCTACGGTACTTTTCATGCAGGCAACACCTGCCTCAAAGTCACCGCTTTCCATGTAAGAATTCCCGAGGAAAAATAAAAAACGAGCAAATGGGCGGTAGTCCGGTATACCGGCTAAGCGTCGTATTCCGGCTACCAAATCCTGTGGTGATTTTGAAGTTGAATACTGTTGCTTAAGCTGCTCGTATTCGCTTCGAAAGTGATCATAGATTTTCAACTGCTGATTTATTTCCACCGATATCACCACGCTCTGCTTGATTAGCAGTAGTATATCAAATACTGATAGAATTCGCAACGACGAGAAGTACCATTTCATCACAAGACGGAAGAATGGGCCCTAATAGAACACGAATATATGGGTCCTAACTGGACGTACGCAGAAGGGTTTATTTGTGGATTTGGACAATGATGTATAAAAGCGGGCTTTTTACAAGGCCCGCTTTTGATTATTTCCTGCATGATGGATGCCATTACTTCAAAAGGATATTGTTCAGAATACCACATGCCCGATTCGATGTAAATTCCCGCACGGAAGTTACATCCTGCGTTAGGTGTGTTTACTTAAAGCAGTTCGTAGGTAAATCTGCAGATGGGCCGCTGGGCGCCCTGATAGGGGCCGATGCCTTCATACAGTTTCCGGAATCCGCAGCGCTGCATAACCTTTGCGGAAGCCTTGTTGTCTGCAAGACAGATACCTGCAATTTGCTGGAGACCCAGCTTTGGCATGATCACAGGCAGGAATGCCTTGACGGCTTCGGTGGCATAGCCGTTTTTGGTGTACCTTGCGCCGATGTGGTAGCCCACCTCCCAGGTGCTGTCGTCAAAGGGAACAGCCTGGACATAGCCGATGTAAGTGCCGTCCTTCAGAAGCACCGGGTAGACCAGGGGGCCATCTCCGTTTTCATAGACCCCCATCAGGAAACCCACAGTATCGGCAGCTTCCTCCACGGTTTCAAATACTTCATCAGGGACAAAACGGCGGTTGTCTTCGTCCAGAGAATTCAGATGGACGGCCTCAGCCATATCCATGGTGAATTCGGTAATAATCAGTCTTTCGGTTTCGATTTTCACAGAGTGATCCTCCCAATGTTTTTTCCAATATGATAGCACAGATATCCAAAATTTTCCATACCCTTTATTTTGTGGTTTTACCAAAAAAGATGCCCGACGGCAAGGGAAGATTGGGGGAGTGGTCAGCTTGAATTTTTGGATCTGTATGGTATAATATGTGTATAAAAATACAAAAGCAGAACCGAGGCAAGCTTATGCATCTCATCGACATCCACACCCATGTATATCCTGACCCCATTGCCCAGAAAGCCACCGACAGCATCAAGGATTTCTATCACATTGGCGGCGCGGGCATGAACGGCACCGTTTCCATGCTCCTCAGCCGCGGCAAAGAGGCGGGCATTGACCAGTTTGTGATTCTACCTGTGGCGGTGAAGCCCGACAGGGTTCGCCATATCAACGACTTTATTCTGGAACAGATCGGACTCCATGAGGAATTCATCGGTTTCGGCACTGTTCACGCAGGGATGGAAAATATCGGCGATGAGGCGGATTATATTCTGGACAGCGGCCTTCATGGCGTGAAGATGCACCCGGACACCCAGCGCTTTGCAATCGATGATCCCCGGCTTTTCCCTATGTACGAGGCCATTTCCGGTAAGATTCCGGTGCTTCTGCACATGGGTGACCATCGCTATGACTATTCCCATCCCGCTCGGCTGCGCCATTTGCTGGATCTGTTTCCCAATCTGGATGCCATTGCGGCCCATTTCGGTGGATATGGCATGTATGAGGAAGCCTACACCCGGTTGAAGGACAAAAACTGCATCTTTGATGTGTCCAGCTCCATGATGTTCATGGAGGAGGGGGTAGCAGAGAAGTACATCAATATGTACGGCGCGGAGCGGATGGCCTTCGGCACCGACTATCCCCTGTGGGATCCGGTGACGGAAACGGAGCGGTTCTGGAAACTGAAACTGACGGACGATCAGTTCGAGCAGATCGCCCACAAGACCGTGGAAACCTTCCTGAATCTGAAATAAAAGTGAAAGCCAGGCTGCAAACATGCAGCCTGGCTGTTTTGTATATGGTGCTGGTTGGGTTAATTGGAAGTTACTTCTTCAATACTTTCTTGCACCAAGTACGTTTGTTGCATTTAGGACACATTAAGTGACGGGTAAAGCCTCTGTGCATAGCCATCATCGCTTCCTTATAGGTGGGAACAATTTCGTAACCGCAATTTTTGCATTTATAAGCACCTACGCTTACCTCAAGTTTTACAGCATAGAAGCACGGAATCAAAAACACAATACAAATGCCGAGAATCGTGACAAACTGCCACACGCCTTCAGAAATCAAAAATGCAGCAAGAAAAATACCTGCAAGTAAGGCGGTCATACTTACAATCATAATTGCCCACATAGATGACCAAATTGTTTTGTTTTTCTTCTCTAATTCTTTCGCC
>JAFXAV010000056.1 GCA_017516785.1 Oscillospiraceae bacterium | reverse complement strand
AGGTAGCACCGCCCAGCAGAGCGTCAGCGTAGCCCATCTTCACCAGCATGGTGCCGAAGTAGTTGCCCTTTGCCAGAGCTGCCTTGCAGTCTTCAGCGCTCATCTTGCCCTTGCGCAGCTCGACCATCTTCTCGACCATGGCGTCCATACCTTCGTAGGTAGCGGGATCCAGAATTTCGACGCCTTCGATGTTGAAGCCGCCCTTGGCAGCGTTGGCCTTGACGGTCTCAACGTTGCCCACCAGAACGGGGGTCAGGAAGCCGCCTTCAACCAGGCGAGCGGTAGCTTCCAGAATACGGGCATCGTGGCCCTCGGTGAACACGATCTTTCTGGGGTTGGCCTTCAGGGTTTCAATCATTGCATTGAACATGATAATCAGTCCTCCAATTACCGGGCTTTGCCCGTATTATTACAGAGTAATTATACAACATCGGGTCGACGGGTGCAACCATTTTCCGGAAAATTTCCGAAATACACAGAAAGACAAATTGCAGTTTGTGGGGATGCCCCCACGGGCAATACGTGCCCGGTGCTTGCATCATCGTTATTGCCCTTCTCCGCTCGGTAACGTTACTGCGGCAGCCAAACAGTCGTAACAGGCTATTAAGTTACCATGTCATTGCGAGGAGGTCTGAAAGGCCGACGTGGCAATGACACAATAAAGCTGCTTATCTTCTTGCCGAAAAGAAAAGGCACCGCGATTGCGGTGCCTTGAATGCTTTAATCGAAAAGGTCTTTTAAGAACTCGCCGAACTTTTTCTTCTTGGGGGTGTCTTCCAGGGTGCCGTCCAGCTGGCGCAGCAGCTCCTTCTGCTCCTTGGTGAGCCGTGTAGGAGTCTCCACCACCACGGTGAACCGCTGGTTGCCCCGGCGGCGGGAATTGTTCACCTCGGGGATGCCCTTGCCGTAGATGGTGAAGGTGGTGCCGGTCTGGGTGCCCTCGGGAATCTCGTAGGGAACCATGCCGTCCAGAGTGGGAACCTGAATCTCGGCGCCCAGAGCAGCCTGGGTGAAGGAGATGGGAACCTCGCAGAGGACGTCCATGTTGTAGCGGGTGAAGATGGGATGCTTCTTGATGTAGATTTCCACCAGCAGGTCGCCGTTGGGACCGCCGTTGGAGCCTACGCAGCCTTCGCCGCGGACGCGGACACTCTGGCCCTCATCCACACCTGCGGGAACCTTGACCTTGATCTTCTGGGTGCGGCGGACCTTGCCTCTGCCCTTACAGGTGTTGCAGGGGGTCTTGATGGTCTTGCCCTTGCCGCCGCATTTGGGACAGGCGGCGGTGGACTGCATCTGCATGCCCATGAAGTTCTGAACAGTACGGACCTGACCGGTGCCGTGGCAGTTGGAGCAGGTCTCGATGACGCCGTCGGCGCTGCCGGAGCCGGAGCAGGCAGCGCAGTTTTCAATACGGTATGCGCCCACTTCCTTCTCGCAGCCAAAGGCGGCTTCTTCGAAGGTCAGTTCCAGACGGCTCATGACGTTCTCGCCCCGGCGGGGTGCGTTGGCGGTGCTGGAGGAACGGGTGCTGCCGCCGCCGAAGAAGGAGCCGAAGATATCGCCCAGGTCACCGAAATCGCCGAAGCCGCCAAAGCCTCCGCCGAATCCGCCGCCATAACCGCCGGCGCCTGCGCCGTAGGTGGGGTCAACGCCCGCAAAGCCGAACTGGTCATAACGGGCGCGCTTGCCCTCGTCGGACAGCACTTCGTAGGCTTCGCCCACTTCCTTGAACTTCTCTTCCGCTTCCTTGTTGTCAGGATTCCGGTCGGGATGGTATTTCATGGCCGCCTTGCGGTAGGCCTTTTTAATTTCATCGGGTGTGGCGGTCTTTTCGACGCCCAGCACCTCGTAATAATCGCGCTTATTTTCTGCCATAGTGTTACCTCATCTTTTCCGGAAGGGGGCGGTGCTTGGCGGTGTACTCGGACACATCGATCCGGACCACTGCCACAATGCTCACCAGCCGCTTATCGAAGGTGAAATCCTTGCCGGTCTGGGTCTTCATCAGAATGGACATGGCCTTCATCTTTTCTTCCGCGTCCTCCACAATCACGGCATTGCCCCGGCCCATGACGGAGGAGTAGGAAAGACCATACTGGCAGGGTTTCTCCCCTTCAAAGGGGTTCAGATCGCAGTCCATCTCAAAAAATACATTGGGATTGCCCCGGATCATGTCCAGCTTCTTGCCCTTCAGGGCGCTGTGCAGATAGACGATCAGTTTGCCGTCTTCCACAGTATAGCCGTAATTCATGGGAACAACATAGGGCTCGTTGTTCACCGCAAGACCCAGATGCAGAACTTTGCAGGTGTCCAGAATCTTCTGAATCTGCTGAGGGTCAAAAATCTGCCGTTCTCTTTTTGTCATACCCTGCATGGATAGTCACCTCATTTTTCCGGATGATACTTCAAAAAGGGGCGGCGGTTTCGCCGCCCCTTTTATGGGGTCAATTAGTCGACAGTCTCGTAGTCGGCATCGACAACACCGTCGTTGCCGCCGGCCTGATAGCCGCCCTGGTAACCACCCTGGGCGCCGCCCTGGGGGTTAGACTGCTGGTACAGCTTCTCGGAGACCTTGTAGAAAGCCTGCTGGACAGCGTCGGATGCGTCCTTGATGGCCTGCAGGTCAGTGCCCTTGTTGACTTCCTTCAGATGCTCAACAGCGGACTGGATGGAAGCCTTGTCATCGGAAGTGATCTTGTCGCCCAGATCGGTCAGAGTCTTCTCGGTCTGGTAGATGATCTGGTCGGCCATGTTGTGGGTATCGACCTCGTCCTTGCGGGCCTTGTCTTCAGCGGCGAACTGCTCAGCTTCCT
Organism: Oscillospiraceae bacterium; assembly: GCA_017516785.1. Next base: position 132 of record JAFXAV010000056.1, on the reverse strand, counting down.
TGACAGCCTTCTCGATGTCAGCATCGGTCAGGTTGGTGGAAGCGGTGATGACGATCTCCTGCTCCTTGCCGGTGCCCAGGTCCTTTGCGGAAACCTTGACGATGCCGTTGGCGTCGATGTCGAAGGTGACTT
>JAFXAV010000055.1 GCA_017516785.1 Oscillospiraceae bacterium | reverse complement strand
TTAGTTCGTCTTCACGTTATTCAATTTACAAGGTACAGACGATCGTTCTTAGCAAGCTTACCGCCCGCCGCGAACTTTTATATCTTATCACAACTTCAAGCTCTTGTCAAGTACTTTTTTCAGATTTTTTAAATCTTTTTTCAAGTTCTTGACGAAGCTTGTCGTCGCGGGATTGCCCTCCAGGCTTTCGCCGTTCATCAGACAACCTTGATATTTTAGCACATCCTGTTTGGTTTGTCAAGAACTTTTTTCAAGTTTTTTCAAACTTTTTAAAGCTCTCGGCATCCCATTCAGTTGTGCCGCGCGCTCCCCGGCTCACCGCCGTGTCGCACGCAACTTTGACATCTTAGCACATCGTGTTCCGTTTGTCAAGCACTTTTTTCTTAATTTCTAAAAGTTTTTTCAAACTTCGCTCGATTTCGCTTTGTTATCCGCCGCGCTCACACGCAGCTTGCATATAATAACACTCTGCAACCCATTTGTCAATACCTATTTTTGACTTTTTTCACTCTTTTTGCAAAAAGGAAACGCCCCGGATAACCGGGGCGTTTCAGGTGGTATCTGGTTCAGTTTACTCTTCGGACAGGCTCTGGATGTACTCGTGCATGGCCTCTGCCACCACTTTACTGTGGGCGACAGCTTCCACCACGGTACGGGCCCCATCCACCACGTCGCCGGAGGCAAAGACACCGGGACGGCTGGTTCTGCCCCGCTCGTCGGCGGCCAGCAGGCCACGGGCATTGGCATTCAGACCGGTGGTAGTGTTGATGATGGTGTTCTGGGGACCCTGGCTGATGGAAATAATGACGTTGTCGCACTCCACCAGGTGATCGCTGCCTTCAATCTCAGTCAGATTGCCGTTCTCATCCTCGATCAGATCCCGGAAGATGACACCGTCATCGGTGATCTCGATGGGCTTCTTGTTGTAGACGAAGTCCACGCCTTCCAGCTGGGCATAGCTGAATTCATGATGGGATGCAAAAACCTTCTTGGTCAGGGAATAGCAGGTGACATGGCGGCTGCCGTGACGGACTGCGGTGCGGGCCACGTCCATGGCAGCGTTGCCAGCGCCGATGACGATGACCTTGTCGCCCAGGCGATAGCCATCAGGGTTATTCAGATAGTTGATGGCATAGAACACATGACCGAAGGATTCACCCTTGATGTGCAGGCGGTTGGGCTTCCAGACGCCGGTGCCGATGAAGACTGCCTTGTAGCCGTCGCTGAACAGGTCATCCAGGCCGATGGCATCGCCGATTCGGATGTTGGGACGGATCTTGATGCCCTTCATTTCCAGATGGCGGTACTGGATGTCGTCCAGAGTGGACTTGGGCAGGCGGAATTCAGGGATACCGTAGCGCAGAATGCCGCCGATGTAGTGCTTGCTTTCGAACATGGTGACCTGATAGCCATAGCGGGCCAGCAGGATGGCGATGGTGATGCCGGCAGGACCGGAACCGACAACGGCCACCTTGATGCCGTTGGAGGGAGCGGGGCCTTTCACCATCTTGCTTGCGTAGGTGCTGGAGATGTAGTTTTCGATGACGGAGAAGTGGACCGGTGCGCCCTTCTTACCCAGAACACAGTGGCCTTCGCACTGGTTCTCATGGTTGCAGATCAGGCTGCAGACGGTGGTCAGGGGGTTGTTTTCGAACAGCATCCAACCGGCCTCGTCAAGCTTGTTTTCCTTCAGCAGTTTGATAACCTGAGGAATGGGAGTCTTGATGGGGCAGCCCTGCTGGCACATGGGTTTCTTGCAGCCCAGGCAGCGGTTGGCCTCGTCCATAACATGCAATGCCATAATATTCCTCCTTGCATGACAGCAGTATACATTTATACTATATCATTTTCTGAAACTGCCCGCAAGAATAGCGATAAAAAATCCCGCCGCTTTTTTGCGGCGGGATTGGAAATTTTAGCTGACCTTTTGCACGATCTGAGGGACTCTCGCAATCAGCAGGGATGCAAGAGCGGTGACGACCATTTCAGGGATCATGTAGAAGCCGTTATATACAATAGAATAGACAAGGCCCAGCAGCTGGGGGCTCAGAGAAGCCACCAGAGATGCACCCCATGCGGGGAAGCCGTCCTGGGTGAAGAACCACTCAGCCCAGCCGGCGAAGAGGATGTAGCCGGAGGCGATGTGGGCAAGATACCGGGCGCTGAGGGCCACCAGGCTGCCGCACATCAGGGCGATGCCGCGGTTCTGGATCTTATTACGGAAAAGACCGCCGAGACCCAGCACTGTAAAGGCCACCAGATAATCGAGAACGCACATAATGAAGGCGTTCAGCAGCATCACGCCGTCGCCGAAGTAACCGGGTTGGAAGGCTGCCGCCACAGTCCGGGCGCCGATGGCCATTTCGATCATGGCGTAGCAGAGGCCGGAGACCAGACCCCAGCGGACGCCGTGGCGATAGGAAATCAGCACCACCGGCAGCATGCTGGCCAGAGTCACCTGGCCGCCGAAGGGCATTTCGGGGATGAACATCTTGCTGAGCAGTTCCAGCACGATAGCGACGGCAAGCAGCATGGCGCTTTCCGTCAGTTTTTTGGTTTTGCTTTGCATATGGGATTCCTCCGTAAAATAAAAAGTATCGCATCACATCCGTCTGGGTGCAATGCGATACTTACGGTATCCCATTTATGCATCTTTCCCTCCGACGGTACTAACCGTATCAGGTTCACGGGTCAAAGCTCGGTTTCGCTTAATCTCAGCCGGAACGTCCGGCCCCCCGAAGACTTATTTGTTTTGCGATCTGCGATTATTATATATAAAAGAGCAGTCGATGTCAAGCACGCATTGTCAGCGGGGACTCGCCGCTTAGGCCATTTCCAGCGCCAGGGTCTTGCCGCCAAGAATGTGGAAGTGCAGATGGGGAACGGTCTGACCGGCATCGGGGCCGCAGTTGGATACGACGCGGTAGCCGTTTTCCAGACCTTCGGCAGCGGCGATCTGGGGGATCACCTGGAAAATGTGGGCCACCACACCGCAGTTTTCGGCGGTAACGCCGTTGCAGCCGGAAATGTGTTCCTTGGGAATCACCAGAATGTGAGTGGGGGCCTGGGGGTTGATGTCCCGGAAAGCCAGGATTTTTTCATCCTCATAGACCTTGGTGGAGGGGATATCCCCGGCGACGATTTTGCAGAACAGACAAGACATGGTTTTTCCTCCTTAAATTCCAAAGACACTGAAAGCAGCGGTGCTGCCCAGTCCCATAATGATACCGGCAATGACAACGCCCAGAGAGACCGCCAGAGCCGTGGATTTGATGCCCATATTCAGAAAGCTGGCGGCAAGGGTGCCGGTCCAGGCACCGGTTCCCGGCAAGGGGATGCCCACAAAGAGCATCAGGGCCACAAACAGGCCGCCCCGACCTGCCTTAGCTCTGAGTTTCTGACCACCCCGCTCGCCTTTTTCCAGGCAGTAGCGGAAGAATTTGCCGATGTATTTCTTATCGGCACCCCAGATCAAAACCTTACGGGCAAAGAAATAGATGATGGGCACCGGCAGCATGTTTCCGATGATGCAGATGATATAGGATGCCAGCACCGGAAGATCCATACCCAGAGCAACAGGAATGGCGCCCCGAAGCTCGATCAGCGGCACCATAGATATGAAAAATACAAGCAGATACTTTTGAAGCATTTTTTACACCTTTATTGAAGATATTTTTTATTGTACCACAGTTTCTCCCGGTGTGCAACGAAAATCCCTTGACGGGCGGTTAATTCTCAGGTAAAATGAATGGCGTATTAGGCATCACGCCTCGATCCACGTCTGTTAGGGAAAATCTCTGGCAGGCGTATTTTTTTCGAAATGAGGAATTGCAGCCATGACCAACTCCCTGTTCCCAAAAAACAAATGGCTCACCTTCGGCCAGATTCTGCTGGGCAGCAGCATCCACGCCCTGTCCGTGAAGCTTTTTCTGCTGCCTGCCAATCTGATCAGCAGCGGCACCACCGGTATTGCCCTGACACTGGAGCATCTCTGGGGCATTCCCATGACCGGATTCATCTTCGCCTTCAACGTATTCATGCTGGGCGTTGGCTGGCTGTTTCTGGGAAAACAGTTCGCCATGACCACCATCGTTGCATCCCTCTATTTCCCCGCTTTTCTGGAATTTCTGAACCGGATTCTGGGCGATGTGGTCATCACCGAAAATCTGCTGCTGAACACCCTTTTTGCAGGTATGGGTCTGGGACTGGGCCTCGGCATTGTCCTGCGCTCCGGCGCATCCACCGGCGGCATGGACATTCCTCCCCTGATTCTCAGGAAATTTTTCCGGATTCCCGTGGCTGTGAGTTTGTGGGTTTTCGACTTCTTCATCATGCTCAGCCAGATGCTCTTCCACGCCCCTGAGGATCTGCTCTACGGCATTCTGCTTCTGATCGTCACTTCTGTAATGCTGAACAAGATCTTGCTGCTGGGTACCAGCAGAACGGAAGTCAAGATTATCAGCAGCAAAGCGCTGGAAATCCGGGACGGCATCCTCTCCCATGTGAACCGGGGCTGCACCCTGCTCCAGGGCGAAGGCGGCTACAGCCAGGAGCCTACGGTGGTGATCATGAGCATCATCGCCAACCACGAGCTGCCCAAGATCGAGCGGGTGGCCCGCACCATCGATCCCGACTGCTTCATGACCGTCAGCCGGGTCACCGAGGTCTGGGGCCAGGGTTTCACCACCCTCCGTGTCCCCAAAGAAAAGAAATAAAAAGAACACCCGGAACGCAAAGTTCCGGGTGTTTTGATTTTTAGCCTTCCACGGCCATCATCTTGTCGATTCTTCTCTGGTGTCTTGCCTCACCGGAGAATTCGGTCTCCAGCCAGGTGTCCATGATCTGCAGAGCCAGCATCTGACCCACGACACCTGCGCCGATGGCCATCATGTTGGTGTCATTATGCTCGCGGGTCAGGCGGGCGCTCATCAGGTCGCTCAGCAGAGCGCAGCGGATACCCTTGACCTTGTTGGCGGTGATGGACACGCCGATGCCGGTGGTGCACAGGACGATGCCCTTCTCGCACTCGCCGGAGGCAACAGCCTTTGCGGCGGCTTCGGCAAATTCGGGGTAGTCGCAGGAAGCGGGGGTGTAGGTACCAAAGTCCTTCACTTCATAGCCCTTGGCTTCCAGATGCTTGATGGCGGCGTTCTTCAGATCCAGTGCGCCATGATCGCAGCCGATTGCAATTTTCATTTGTAGTTCCTCCTCATATTACATAGCCACCGTTCACAGGCAGTACCTGTCCGGTGATAAATTCTGCTTTTGCCAAATATTCCATGGCTTTGGCCACATCCATGGGATTGCCGTTGCGGCCCACGGGAGTTTCCTCAGCCATTTCCTTCAAAATTTCAGGGTCTACCGTGGCGCACATATCCGTCAGGATCACGCCGGGGGCAACGCAGTTGACCCGGATGCCGCTGGGACCCAGTTCCTTCGCCAGAGCCTTGGTCAGTGCGATGACCGCGCCCTTGGTCGCAGAGTAGGCCGCCTCACAGGAAGCGCCCACCTGCCCCCACATGGAGCTGACGGTAATGACGGAGCCGGCGTGTTTGCGCAAAAAAGCAGGCATGGCGGCATTGACACAGTGGAAAATGCCCTTAACGTTCACATCAAAGAGCCGGTCCCACCGGCTTTCCTCCATCATGCTCATGAGGCCGAAGTGCATCTGGCCCGCGTTGCAGATGAGAACATCCACATCGCCGATCTGCCGGAAGGCGGCTTTCACCGCTTCTCCGTCTGCCACATCGCAGCAGATAGCGGTTGCGCCGGTTTTTTCAGCAACGGCAGCGGCTGCCTCATGATTCTTTTCATAAAGGAAGTATACCCGGTCGCCCCGGGCGGCGAACAGTTCCACGGCGGCGGCGCCAATGCCTCGGGATCCGCCGGTAATTACAACATTTTTCATCTTTTTACCTGTCAGATAAAAATGGGCTGCAGTGCTGCAGCCCATTTTCTGTTATCTTCTTCTGCTCTTGGTGCGGTGGTCCGCACGGATGGAGGAGAGTTTGGTATCGGACTCACTCATGAAGGCCTTCAGCTTCTCTTCGAAAAGCTGGTCAGCGGTCTTGGGTGCGGCAGGCTGCACGGGAGCAGCGCTTCTCTGGGGACGGCTGCCGGTCTGACCCTGATGATTCTGGTAAGGGGTACCTTCCCGGCGGGGTGCATTGTTATTTCGGGAATTATTGCCTTCCCGGCGGGGAGCGTTTTCGCGCTGAGGCTTGGGCTCCAGGCGCTTGATGGACAGATTGATCTTGCCGTTTTCGTTGCCAATGACCACAACCTTGACATCCTGTCCCTCAGTCAGATGCTGACGGATGTCACTGACGTAGGCATTTGCAACCTCAGAGATATGTACCATGCCGGTCTTGTTTTCCGGCAGTGCGATGAATGCGCCGAAATTGGTGATAGATTTTACCTTGCCTTCGAGAATGGTTCCAACGGTTAACTCCATATTTTCCTTTCTTTCCTCCACGGTTTATGACGATCGTTTGATTGATTTGTTTCAGGGTTCCGGCTGAAGAATGACCGTGCCGGGCTGTACCATGCCCAGCTCTTCCTCAGCGATGTCCACCACGCTCTGGACGGAGCCCAGCTTCTTGATGTCCTCTTCCAGCTCCTCGTTTTCCGCAGCCAGGTCTGCTGCCTTGGAGCGCAGGTCTTCGGTGTCGGCGCTTACCTTGTCCGTGCTCAGGCGTAGGACGGTCAGGGCGCCAATACACAGTACGAGTACCAGAATCAGCATCACCTTGGTAGCTGTCTGGCTCTTCCTGTAAACCAGTCGGATCCGACTGAAGATCTTTTTCAGTTCTGCCATAGGGCATGCCTCCGGATATGCGTCGTTTGTGCCGACGATTATTCCATTCTATTGTAACCCATTTTCTCACAGATGCAAACAATATTTTTGTAATTTTTAAAATTTTTTTAATGGGTCTTAGCAAAAACGCCTGTATTTTGGCGGCTATTTTCCAGAATCCGGAAAATACCGGCCGCAGCAGCTTCCCCGCTGTCCATTCCCAGAGAAATCCTCCCGCAAACAGGCCGGAAGTGCAGCCGGGGCGGATATCCCCCCGGCAGACAGAAAAGCTCAGAACCAGCCATCCCCAGAAGGCGGCCAGGACAAAAATCAAATCCGAAAGGCCCGTCCACCGGGGCCGCAGAGGCCTCAAAAATCCGTACACCGCCCCCAAAACACAGCCGATGATACAGGCTGCGAGAAAATGCTGAACCGCCTCCGTCGGCGCTGTCATCGGATCAGACGGCTCAGCCAGCCGCCCTGGCGGGGTTCTTCATAACTCAGGGCGCTGATATGCCCCTCCACCGCCACATTTCCCCCGTCAAGCGTCAGGGTTTTCAGCTGCAATTCCTGCCCCTGGACCAGAAGTGTTCCAAGGCAGGTACGTAGCACCACCGCCCCCTCATCAAAGCTCACCACCTCCGTCACCCCGGTCATGGTAAGGCTTTTCCGCTCATCCAGGGTCAGCCGGTGGGGTAGATTCTGCTGTTCGGCCATCGTATCCCTCCTTGTCTTTTCAAGGCTATGCCCCGAACCCGTTCCATATGCAAAAAAGAAACCGCGGCTTCTGCCACGGTGAATAAATCTAGTATTTTAAGTACCGGCGAAGCTTCTCCTCCGCCCGGTGAAGGGTGCGGCAGACGGTACTTTTATTGACACCCCGCTCCTCAGCAATGTCAGTGATGGTCCGCTCCTGAAAATAATAGGCGATCAGCGCCTCCCGCTGCAGGGGCGTCAGTTCCTCCTGAATCACCCGCTGGACTCTTTTGATCTGCATCTCCCGGGGCAGTCTCGGCCCCAGGTACCCTTCATAGAGTATATTTTTCACTGCGGTAATACCCCCTGTCGTAGTAATGGGCGGTAAGCTCCGCCAGTTCGTTCATCTGGGTCAGCATGGGTGTCAGTTCCGCGATGCGGCGCTTGATGTGCCAGATTTCCTCCGGGTCCTCCGCTTCCGCCAGCATATACCGCAGCTGCCGGAGTCTGGCCCGGAGGGGAACGGCTGCCTCCTCATAGCAGCGGCTCAGCTCCTGTAAGGTCATTTTTCCTCCCTCTCGCAGCGGATGCACACAAGGCTTGGGGCGAACCTGGCCCCGCCACAGCGGGAGCAATAGCAGGCAGGCACCGCCGCCTGCTCATCCACGAATAGAATCTGTTCAATCATGAGAATCCTCCTTTGCAGAAATTGTCGGATTTTCTTCCTTTCTTCGATGGCTCTGCCATCTGTTTCCACCTGGAAGTATACTACACACAGCGTGTAGAGTCCGTCGAATTGTGTATCGGGGCAGATTTCCCCCTATTTCTCGCCCGGGACATGGTATTCTATGGAAAAGAACCGACGAAAAGGAGTGTATCGGATGTTGGGTCCGCGCATTGCGGCGCTGAGGAAGGCAGCAGGGCTCAGCCAGGCGGAGCTTGCCCGGCGGCTGAAGATCAGCGCCAGCGCCATGGGAATGTACGAACAGGGACGGCGGGAGCCGTCGGTTCAGATGGTTGTGGACATGGCACGGGAACTCCATGTCTCCACGGACTATCTGTTGACGGGCAAAACCGAATCACCTACAGAAGAGAACACCCTGAACAGCATACTCCTGGATCGTGTTCGCGCTGCCGATCGGCATCTGGAAAACAGGCCGGACAGGCCCTTTTCCCGGCAGGAACTGGCTGTGCTGTTCGCCGCATTACTTATGGACCCGTGATGGAAATTGCAGTTTGTCTGTGAGTTTGCGCCGCACCACTTGCCTCCCTCTCTGAGGCTTAGCGACCGTTGCCGCATCGCGGCTTACGGACGCTTAGTCCCTTTGGGTGAGGTGGCAGCCCGAAGGGCTGACGGAGGGAGTG
>JAFXAV010000054.1 GCA_017516785.1 Oscillospiraceae bacterium | reverse complement strand
GAGGGGGCTGGCAAAAATCTCTGATTTTTGACTGGGGGAGTGTCGTAAAGTCGATAGGACACTCCCTCCGTCAGCCCTTCGGGCTGCCACCTCCCTCAGAGAGGGAGGCAAGTGGTGCGGCGCAAACTCACAGACAAACTGAAATTTGACTTTCCCTAAGGAGAAAAAATATGAAAAAACCAATCATTGGACTGATTCCTCTGTGGGACGAAAAGAGAGACAGCTTCTGGATGCTGCCGGGATATATGAACGGCATCGCCCGGGCAGGGGGACTGGCTGTGATGCTCCCTCTGACGGACAGCGATGAAGATCTTGAAAGATTGATGGAAACCTGCGACGGTATCCTCTTCACCGGCGGTCATGATGTGGATCCTGCTCTTTACGGTCAGGAAAAGCTTCCCATCTGCGGTGATCTTTGCCCCGAGCGGGATTCCATGGAAGCGAAGCTTCTAAAAGCTGCTGTGGAAGCAGACAAGCCGGTGCTGGGCATCTGCCGGGGACTGCAGCTGATCAACGCGGTGCTGGGCGGCACACTATATCAGGACATTGCCACTCAGTTTTCCTCGGACACCAACCACCGGATGGCGGCTCCCTACGGAAGAGCGGAGCATACCGTGGCGATTTCTCCGGAGATGCCCTTCGGCGATTTGCCCCTGACCCTGGGGGTCAACAGCTGCCATCATCAGGGTATCCGGGATCTGGCCCCCTGCCTGAAGGCCATGGCTACCGCTCCCGACGGACTGGTGGAGGCCTTCTATATGCCCGGCAGGCGCCATGTCCGGGCGGTCCAGTGGCATCCGGAATTTTTCCCTATTGAGGACGAACTGAGCAACTACATTTTCCGCACCTTTGTGGCTGCGGCGGAGGAATAACTATGAACGAAACCATCAGACAGCTGAATGAAAGAAAGTCCATCCGGGTCTTTGAAGACCGGGAAATCGGCGCTGCCGAAAAGGCGGCCATCCTGAACGCCGCCTGCCAGGCCCCCACTGCCGGCAACCAGCAGCTTTACACCATCATTGATGTCACCGACCAGACCATCAAGGAAAAGCTGGTGAAAACCTGCGACAATCAGCCCTTTATTGCCACAGCCAAGCTGGTGCTGATTTTCTGCGCCGACTGCAAGAAGTGGTACGATGCCTTCAAGGCTTCCGGCTGCGAACCCAGAAATCCCGGAGTGGGCGACCTGATGCTGGCGGTCAGCGATACCAATATCGCCGCCCAGAATGCGGTGGCAGCAGCGGAGAGCCTGGGCATCGGCTCCTGCTACATCGGCGATATCATGGAAAACTGCGAAGCTCAGCGGGAGCTTCTGAATCTTCCCAAGTATGTATTTCCTGCTGCCATGCTGGTTTTCGGCTATCCCACCCAGCAGCAGAAGGACAGAGCCAAGCCCCAGCGGGCTGAGATGAAACACATCGTCCACGAAAACAGCTACCGCTGTATGGATGCAGCAGAACTGGAAGCTCTTTATTCTCCCAAGGCTGTGGGCCGGGATTATGAGGGCTGGATGCGCTCTTTCTGCAACCGGAAGTACAATTCCGACTTCTCCCGGGAGATGAGCCGCTCCGTGGGGGAATATCTGAAGGATTTTGGGGTATAAAAAGAGTATAACCAATGTTTGACATTCCTGTTTGAATCTGCTAACATGGAATCGGCGGCATTGCATGCCGCTCCCTGACAACCACAAACACACAGAACATCATCTGAGGAGGAAAATTACAATGGCAAATCCTTATGCTGGCACCAAGACCGAGAAGAATCTGTGGGAAGCTTTTGCAGGCGAATCCCAGGCCCGCAACAAGTACACATATTTCGCATCCGTTGCCAAGAAGGCAGGCTACGAGCAGATCGCGGAGCTGTTCCTGAAGACTGCTGAAAATGAGAAGGAGCACGCAAAGCTGTGGTTCAAGCACCTGGGCGAGCTGGGCGATACCGCAGCCAACCTGCTGCACGGCGCTGAGGGTGAAGCTTACGAGTGGACTGATATGTACGACCGCATGGCCAAGGAAGCTGACGAGGAAGGCTTCCATGCTCTGGCTGAGCAGTTCCGGGGCGTTGCTGCCATCGAGAAGACCCATGAAGAGCGCTACCGCGCCCTGCTGAACAACGTCGAGACCAAGGCAGTTTTCGCCAAGGCCGGCATCGTCACCTGGGAGTGCCGCAACTGCGGTCACCTGGTCATGGCCACCGAGGCTCCCATCGTCTGCCCCGTCTGCTTCCATAAGCAGGCCTATTTCGAGGTTAGAAAAGACAATTACTAAGCGAAACTTTTCCTGCGCCGCCGGCTTTTGCCGGCGGCGTTTTTCTTGTTTCAGGTTTTGAAAGAAATTTTGTTCATGTTGCTGAAAGTTTCGGAATGTTTCGAAAATGAGGAAAAACGAACAAAAATGTTACTTAAAAGTAGTTTATTTGAAAATATTCAAAAAGCCGTATGAAAAAATTCAACTTCTACGGAATCCGGATGATTAATTCGCTAAAAACAGGAATGCCATTTTTGTCTATAGGCTACAAACTTGGATAAAGTGACCAAAGGATTGTTGACTTTGTCCCGGGGCATCGGTTATAATGCTAACAAACGTATTGGTTCCCTGGGGGGACTGTGCGTAAAAAATGGGCTTTACAAGAGGCCTGAAACAATGAAAGTGAGGAAAAACAATGAAGAAGCTGATTGCTCTGCTGCTGGCTCTGGTCATGGTTTTCGCCCTGGCTGCTTGCGGCGGTAACACCGCTGAACCCACTGAGGCTCCCGAAGCTGAAGCTCCCGAAGTCGAAGCTCCCGAAGTCGAAACCCCCGTTGAAGACGAAGCCGCTGGCGAAGGTAAGGTCGTCGGTGTCGCAATGCCCACTCAGTCTTCCGAGCGCTGGATCAATGACGGCGGCAACATGAAGGCTCAGCTGGAAGCTCTGGGTTACGAAGTCATCCTGCAGTACGCAGAGGACGACGTCCAGATGCAGGTCTCCCAGATTGAGAACATGATCGCCCAGCAGGTCGACTGCCTGGTCATCGCTTCCATCGACTCCGTCGCTCTGACCGGTGTCGAGGCTCAGGCTAAGGAAGCTGGCATTCCCATCATCGCTTACGACCGTCTGCTGATGCAGACCGATGCTGTTACCTACTACGCTTCCTTCGATAACGAAGGCGTTGGCCGTGCCATCGCTGAGTACGTCGAGGCTAAGCTGGATCTGGCTAACACCACCGAAACCTACACCATCGAGTTCTTCATGGGCTCCCCCGACGACAACAACGCTGTCCTGCTGTACAACGGCGTTATGAAGGTCCTGCAGCAGTACCTGGATTCCGGCGTTCTGGTCTGCAAGTCCGGCCGTACCTCCTTCGAGGACACCTGCATCCTGCGTTGGTCCCAGGAGACCGCACAGAAGAACTGCGAGGACTACCTGGCAGGCTTCTATGCTGACGAAGATCTGGACATCTGCCTGACCGCATTTGACGGTTTCGCATATGGCTGCCGTTCCGCTCTGGAAGGCGCTGGCTACACTGCTGAGAACTGGCCCATCATCACCGGCCAGGACGCTGAGCTGATGGCTACCAAGAACATCATCGCCGGCTACCAGACCATGTCCATTGCTAAGGACACCCGTACTCTGGCTGAGAAGTGCGTCACCATGGTTAACGCCCTGCTGACCGGCTCCGAGCCCGAGATCAACGACACCACCACCTATGACAACGGTGTCTTCGTCGTTCCCTCCTACCTGTGCACTCCCGTTGCTGTCGACGCTGAGAATTACAAGGAAGTTCTGGTCGATACCGGCTACTACACCGAGGAGCAGCTGGCTGGCTAATCTCTAGCTGACCAACCCAATTAAGACCCGCAAAGAGGCGGCGGCCCAGCCGCCGCCTCTCATTTTTTAGTCGGCCCGAGGGAAAGGAATGGGACATCCGATCCCTTTCCCCTGGGCCGTCTATCAGGCGAGAAGGAGTTGAAAGAATGTCAGAATATATTCTGGAAATGAACCAAATCACAAAGGAGTTCTCCGGCGTGAAGGCCTTGGATGACGTCAATCTGAAGGTCAGAAAGGGTGAAATTATGGCAATCTGCGGCGAAAACGGCGCAGGTAAGTCCACCCTGATGAACGTTCTTTCCGGTGTCTATCCCTTCGGTAACTACACCGGTGATATCGTTTACAACGGAGAAATCTGCAAGTTCCGCAACATCAAGGACAGCGAAGCCAAGGGTATCGTCATCATCCACCAGGAGCTGGCGCTGAGCCCCTACCTGTCTGTGGCGGAAAATGTATTCCTGGGCAACGAGCGCCAGACCAAGGGCGTTATTGACTGGGTCAAGACCCGTGCTGAGGCCCAGGAGCTGCTGAAGCGCGTCGGCCTGGGTGATGAGAATGTCAATGTTCCCGTCAATACCCTGGGTGTCGGCAAGCAGCAGCTGATCGAAATTGCCAAGGCTCTGGGCAAGAAGTGTGAACTGCTGATCCTGGACGAGCCCACCGCTGCACTGAACGACCGCGAGTCCGCCCAGCTGCTGGAGCTGATGCTGCAGCTGAAGGAAGAGGGCATCACCTGTATCATCATTTCCCATAAGCTCAACGAGATCAGCTACGTTGCTGACTCCATCACCATCATCCGTGACGGCCACACCATCGAAACCCTGGAAAAGGGCAAGGATGACTTCTCCGAAGAGCGGATCATCAAGGGCATGGTCGGTCGTGAACTGACCAACCGTTATCCCAAGCGCGAGAACTGCCCCATCGGCGATGTGATCTTCGAGGTCAAGGACTGGAACGTCTACCATCCCGAGGATTCCAACCGTCAGATGCTGAAGGACGTCAATATCCAGGTCCGTGCAGGCGAAGTCGTGGGACTGGCAGGTCTGATGGGCGCCGGCCGTACGGAGCTGGCAATGTCCATCTTCGGCCGCAGCTACGGCCAGAAGATTTCCGGTACCATCAAAATCAATGGCAAGGAAGTCGAAATCAAGAGCGTTAAGGACGCCATCGACAACAAGCTGGCTTACGTTTCCGAAGACCGTAAGACCTACGGCCTGGTTCTGATTGACTCCATTAAGTTCAACATGACCCTGTCCGCTCTGAAGAATTTCTTCTCCAAGAACGGCATTGTGGATCAGAACAAGGAGGATATCAAGGCTCAGGAATACCGTGAGAAGATCAACGTCAAGACCACTTCCGTCAACCAGGCTGTCGGCTCCCTGTCCGGCGGCAACCAGCAGAAGGTCGTCCTGGCAAAGTGGATGCTCACCGAGCCCGATGTTCTGATTCTGGACGAGCCCACCCGTGGTATCGACGTTGGCGCCAAGTACGAAATCTACTGCGTTATTAATGAACTGGCAAAGTCCGGTAAGGCCGTCATCGTCATTTCCTCCGAAATGCCCGAGATCATCGGTACCTGCGACCGTACTTATGTTATCAATGAAGGCGAAATCGCCGGCGAGCTGTCCGGCAGCGAGATTACTCAGGAGGCCATCATGGCTTGCATCATGGCCCACAACAGAAAGGAAGAGGTGGAAGCATAATGGCTAACAACACCAAGAAAACTCTGAAAAAGGGCGGTATCAGCCTGGGCCAGTACGGCATTATGATCATGCTGGTTGCTGTCTATGTTCTGTTCGCTATCATCACCGACGGCAAGAACCTGACCCCCATGAACATCAACAACCTGATCATGCAGAATGGTTACGTTGTTATCCTGGCAGTTGGTATGCTGCTGTGTGTCCTGACCGGTAACGTTGACCTGGGCGTCGGCTCTGTTGTCGCATCCTGTGGCGCTGTTGCCGGTACTCTGATCGTTGACTTCGGCTGGTCTTCTCCTCTGGCAATGCTGGGCGCCATTGGCGTTGGTATTGCATTCGGCCTGTTCGTTGGCTTCTTCGTTGCCTACCTGGAAATCCCTCCCTTCATCGTCACCCTGGCAACCATGCTGATGGGCCGCGGCCTGTGCTATGTTATCCTGCAGGCTCAGACCAAGGGCCCCCTGCCCGCTGATTACAACTGGATCGGCACCGGCTTCCTGCCCACCATGAAGATCATGGAAGGCGGCGCTATGAATGACGGCAAGGGCATCGACCTGGTCTGCCTGATCGTTGCTGCTGTTGTCAGCGTTCTGCTGGTCCTGAACGAGCTCAAGTCCCACGCTGCTGCAAAGAAGAACAACCTGCCCACCGCTCCCGTCTGGCAGACTGCTGCCAAGCTGGTTGTCCTGGTTGGCGTTATCTGCTTCTTCTTCTGGAAGCTGGCCTGCTACAACGGCATTCCCGTTGTCCTGGTCCTGATGGTCCTGCTGGTCGCTATCTACCACTTCATCACCACCAAGACTGTTGCCGGCCGCCAGATCTACGCAATGGGCGGCAATGCCAAGGCTGCCCGCCTGTCCGGTATCGACACCAAGAAGGTTTTCTTCTGGGTCTATGCCAACATGGGCCTGCTGGCCGCTGTTGCCGGTATCGTCCTGTCTGCCCGTAACCAGTCCGCTACCCCTAAGGCTGGCGACGGTTTCGAAATGGACGCCATCGCATCCTGCTACATCGGCGGCGCTGCTACCTCCGGCGGTGTCGGCACCATCATCGGTGCTGTTATTGGCGCATTCATCATGGGTATCCTGAACAACGGTATGTCCCTGGCCGGTTATGACACCAACGTCCAGAAGATCGTCAAGGGCCTGGTTCTGCTGGGTGCCGTTACCTTCGATCTGCTGAGCAAGCGCAAGAAGAACTGAGTCTTTTGCTGAATATTTGTTAACAAGCCAATGCAGGGCGGGAATATGCCCGCCCTGCATTTTCGTTTTTCATACACTAAACGATTGAGAGGACTATCACTATGAGCAAGGAAGGCAATACCCCCAACCAGTCCATCCTGATCCTGCGGCTGCTCTGCGGCGGCTACCTGATCTATACAGCGTGGGGTCTGCGGGAGGCATTTTCGGAAGGGATTGTCTTTATCATTGGCGCCATCGTCTTCGCTGTGGCCGGTGCGATTATCATCTATGCTTCTCTGAAGGCCCTGGTCAAGGTCGGCGGCCCTTTGTTCAAGAAGAACGAGGAAGCAGAAGAGGAGTCCGCATTGGAAGAACCCATCGAAGAAGATCCGGCGGAAGAAACTGAAGAAGGTGAGGATAACGCAAATGAATGATACTCTGAAAACCACCCTCGGCATCGAGCTGGGCTCCACCCGTATCAAGGCGGTTGTCATCGATGCAAAGCACATTCCCATCTCCTCCGGCGACTACACCTGGAAGAGCTCCTTCGAAAATGGCGTCTGGACCTATTCTCTGGATGAGGTCTGGAAGGGCCTGAAGGCTGCTGTTTCCGGTGTTGAGAACCGTGATGCCGTCCAGGCCATGGGTGTCTCCGCCATGATGCATGGCTACCTGGCCTTTGACGCCGACTGGAACCTGCTGGTGCCCTTCCGTACCTGGCAGAATACCATCACCGGTCCCGCCGCCGCTGAACTGACCGAGCTGTTTAACTTCAATGTGCCCCAGCGCTGGTCCATCGCTCATCTGTATCAGGCTGTCCTGAACGGCGAAGAACACGTTTCCAAGATTGCTCACATCACCACCCTGGCAGGATACGTCCACTACATGCTCACCGGCGTCAACGCCATGGGTGTTGGCGAAGCTTCCGGTATGTTCCCCATCGACTCCGAGAAGAACTGCTATGACGAAGAGATGCTGGCCAAGTTCAATGAGCTGCCCGCTATCAAGAAACAGCCCTGGCGTCTGTCTGACATTCTGCCCGCAGTCCTGGTTGCAGGCGAAAACGCAGGTGCTCTGACCGAGTCCGGCGCTGCAATGCTGGATAACCTCCTGGCTCCCGGCATCCCCTTTGCTCCCGCTGAAGGCGACGCAGGCACCGGCATGACTGCCACCAATGCTGTTGCTCCCAGAACCGGCAACGTCTCCGCTGGTACCTCCATCTTCTCCATGGTGGTTCTGGAGCACCCCCTGAACAAGGTCTACGAGGAAATCGACCTGGTTACCACCCCCACCGGCAAGCCCGTTGCCATGGTCCACTGCAACAACTGCACCAATGACTCCAATGCCTGGGTTTCCGTCCTGAAGGAAACCGCCAACCTCTTCGGCGCCGAGCCCTCCACCGGCGATGTGTACACCAAGCTGTACCAGAAGGCACTGGAAGGCGATACCGACTGCGGCGGCATCCTGGTCTGCAACTACATGGCAGGTGAAGGCGTCACCCATATGGACGCCGGCCGTCCCATGGTGGTCAGAAAGCCCGAATCCAAGTTCACCCTGGCAAACTTCTTCCGTGCAACCCTGTACTCCACCATGTCCACCCTGAAGATCGGCATGGACATCCTGGCAGAAGAGAAGGTGGCCATCGACTCCCTGACCGGTCACGGCGGCCTGTTCAAGACTCCCGTTGTGGGTCAGAAGTTTATGGCAGCCGCCTGCAATGCCCCCGTTACCTGCATGGAAACCGCCGGTGAGGGCGGCCCCTACGGCATGGCTCTGCTGGCAGCCTATCTGGTCAACAAGGCTGAAGGCGAATCCCTGGAAGATTACCTGAACGCCCATGTCTTCGCTGATGCCAAGGGTACTACCCTGGCCCCCGAAGCTGCTGACGTGGCAGGTTTCAATACTTACATTGCCCAGTACAAGAATCTGCTGAAGGTCGAAAAGACCGCAGTGGAAGTCATCTAAGGAGGAAATCAAAATGAGCAAGTACAATTTCTGGTTTGTGGTCGGTTCTCAGAGCCTGTATGGCGATGATGTTCTGAAGACCGTTGCTGAGCGCGCTGCCGAAATGGCAACCGAAATGAGCAAGCACCTGCCTTATCCCCTGATCTATAAGGTCACCGCAATGTCCAATTCCCAGATCGCTCAGATCGTCAAGGAAGCAAACTATGATGACACCTGCGCCGGTATCATCACCTGGTGCCACACTTTCTCCCCCTCCAAGATGTGGATCAACGGCCTGGTGAACCTGCAGAAGCCCTACTGCCATTTCGCCACCCAGTATAACCTGGAGATCCCCAACGAAGAGATCGACATGGACTTCATGAACCTGAATCAGGCTGCCCATGGCGACCGCGAGCACGGCTTCATCGCTGCCCGCCTGAGAATGCCCCGCAAGGTGGTTGCAGGCTACTGGAAGGATGAGAAGGCTCTGAAGCGCATCGGCGACTGGATGAAGGCCGCTGTCGGTGTTGCTGTTTCCAAGGGCATGAAGGTCATGCGTTTCGGCGACAATATGCGTGAAGTCGCTGTTACCGAAGGCGATAAGGTCGAAGTCCAGACCAAGCTGGGCTGGCAGGTCAACACCTGGGCCACCGGCGACCTGGTCAAGGAAATGGGCAAGGTCACTGAGGAAGAGATCGACGCTCTGATGGCCGAGTACACCTCCAAGTATGAAATCAATACTCCCAACGTAAACGCAATCCGTTACCAGGCCCGTGAAGAGATCGCCATGAAGAAGATGCTGGATGCAGAAGGCTGCATGGCCTACTCCAACACCTTCCAGGATCTGTACGGCATGGAGCAGCTGCCCGGTTTGGCATCTCAGCACCTGATGGCTCAGGGCTATGGCTACGGCGGCGAAGGCGACTGGAAGGTCGCAGCCATGACCGCTATCATGAAGGCCATGGGCGAAGGCGGCAACGGCGCTTCCGCATTCATGGAAGACTACACCTACCACCTGGTGGAAGGCAATCAGCTGTCTCTGGGCGCCCACATGCTGGAAGTCTGCCCCAGCCTGGCTGAGCCCGGCGCCAAGATCAAGATCGAGACCCATCACCTGGGCATCGGCATGAACGAGAAGGATCCCGCCCGTCTGGTCTTCGAAGGCAAGGAAGGCGACGCCATCGTGGTCTCTCTGATCGATATGGGCGGCCGCCTGCGCCTGATCGTGCAGGACATCCACTGCGTCAAGCCCATCATGGATATGCCCAACCTGCCCGTCGCCCGCGTCATGTGGGTTGCAGAACCCTCCCTGACAGAAGGCGTTGAGTGCTGGATCACCGCCGGCGGCGCACACCACACTGTTCTGTCCTACGACGTCACTGCTGAGCAGATGAAGGACTGGGCCCGTATGCTGGACATCGAGTACGTCCACATCACCAAGGACACCACTGTCGATTCCCTGGAGAAGGAACTGTTCCTGAACGACCTGGCCTGGAAACTGAAGTAAGTTTTGAGTGAATTGGCGGGGATGTACCGCACCAAAGCCACCCCTGTGTAAGGGGAGGTGCCCCGAAGGGGTGGAGGGGTTGTTACAATCCCCCAGTCAGCTGACGCTGACAGCCCCCTTTACACAAGGGGGCCTTTGGGTGCTCCCGCACCAGTGCAACATAAGGAGCAATTACTATGCTGGAAGAACTGAAGAAAATTGTATGTGAAGCCAATCTGGATCTGCCCAGATACGGCCTCGTCACCTTCACCTGGGGCAATGTGTCCGGCGTTGACCGGGAAAAGGGCCTGATGGTCATCAAGCCCTCCGGCGTTGAATACGACGGCATGACCCCCGAGGATATGGTTGTCGTCTCCCTGGCAACCGGTGAAAAGGTGGAAGGCAAGTGGAAGCCCTCCTCCGACACCGCTACCCATGTGGCTCTCTATAACGCTTTCCCCAACATCGGCGGCGTTGTCCACACCCACTCCCGCTGGGCTACCTCCTGGGCACAGGCCGGCAAGTCCATCAATGCCTACGGCACCACCCATGGCGACTATTTCTACGGCGCCATTCCCTGCACCCGGAAGATGACCCCCGCCGAAATCGGCGGCGAATATGAGCTGGAAACCGGCAACGTGATCATCGAGACCTTTAAGAATAAGGGTATCGATCCCGATCAGGTTCCCGCTGTTCTGGTCTGCAGCCACGGTCCCTTCGCCTGGGGCACCGATCCTCACAATGCAGTCCACAATTCCGTGGTTCTGGAAGAACTGGCCTTCATGGCATTCCACACTGAAGCCATGACCCCCGGCATCTCCTCCATGCAGCAGGAACTGCTGGACAAGCACTACCTGCGCAAGCACGGCAAGAACGCCTACTACGGCCAGGGCTAAACACATAACGAAAAATCCCACACCTTGCGGTGTGGGATTTTTTATTGCCTTAATATTCGCCGGTCCAGCGGCCGCTGGTAACGGGGATGGGTTTTCCTTCTGCAAGACTTCTGGGAACATCCAGAATCCGCTGATTGCGGCTGCCCCGGAAGGAAAGCTCCAGGCTTCTCTCTGCCATCAGGAAGGGGCCGTCGATGAGTACATCGATGGAAGCAAGCAGCTCCTTCTGGTCGGCATTTCCCTTCAGCAGCTGTTCGAAAGTATAGCCGGAGTAGGATGCCACTTCGTAGCCTTCTGCCTTCAGAAGATTGGCAAGCTTGGCAAAGCCAGCACCCTGGGCGAAGGGTTCGCCGCCGGAGAAGGTGACGCCCCGGCAGAGGGGATTGGATTTTACGATTTCGACGATGGTTTCCTCATCCATCAGCGTGCCGCAGCCGAAGTCCCAGGTCTCGGGATTGTGGCAGCCTTCACAGTGATGGGGGCAGCCCTGGCTGAACACCGTGGTGCGGATGCCGGGGCCGTCCACGATGGAATCGCCGACGATGCCGGATAGATCAAGCATTGTGTTCCAGGCCGTGCTTCACACGGTCACGCTCCTCGGCGCGCTTGGCGTCGTTCCACTTGTCCATGGTGCCTACCAGGTAGCCGGTGATGCGGCGGATGCGCTCAAAGCCAACGCCCTGGCCCAGCTTTTCGTTCTTGGTCTTAACGGTCATGGGGTATTCCTCCTTTGGAATGTATGAGAATCGGGGAAATGATTTCCTTGATATCATTGTACCCGATGATGGGTTTCACTTCTGTGATATTATCACGTTTAGCAGATGTGTTGTTACCCAGCACGCATTGGCTGTCGGCCTTGCCCGCTTATTCAATACCCTGGAATGCGGGCATTTCGGGGTACATCTTTCTCAGCTCGTCCACGCGCTCTGCGGGGATTTCCTCGCCTTCACGACGGCCGCAGCGGGGGCACACATCGCCGATGATGCCCACGTAGCCGCAGATGGGGTCGCGGTCAACGGGGTGGTTGATGGAGCCGTAGCCCACACCAAAGTCATGCATGCAGCGGACAACGGCTTCAAAGGCTTCCACGTTCCGAGCGGTGTCGCCGTCCAGCTCCACATAGCTGATGTGGCCTGCGTTGCACAGGGCATGGTAGGGAGCTTCCAGGCGAATTTTGTCGTAGACAGAGATGGGCTGCCAGACGGGGATATGGAAGGAGTTGGTGTAGTACTCCCGGTCGGTGACGCCTGCGATCTTGCCGTAGCGCTTCTGGTCCATGCGGATGAAGCGGCCGGACAGGCCTTCAGCGGGGGTAGCCAGCAGGGAGAAGTTCATCTTCAGCTCCTGGGACTTGCGGTCGCAGTAGTCGCGCATGAAGCCGATGATCTTCAGACCCTTCTCCTGAATCTCCTCGGAGGAGCCGTGGTGGCCGCCGTAGAGGGAGGTCAGGGTTTCTGCCAGGCCGATGAAGCCGATGGACAGGGTGCCGTGCTTCAGAACTTCCCGCAGGTCATCCTTCAGAGTCAGCTTATCGGAATCCAGCCAGATGCCCTGGCCCATCAGGAAGGGGTAGTTGTAGATGTGCTTGTCAGCCTGGATCTCGAAGCGGTCCAGCAGCTGCTGGGCAACCAGCTCCAGCATGGCCTGAAGCTTCTGGTAGAACAGCTCCTCATCGCCGTGGGACTCAATGGCAAGTCTGGGCAGGTTGATGGAGGTGAAGCTCAGGTTGCCGCGGGAGTAGGCGATCTCACGGGTGGGATCGTAGACATTGCCCATAACGCGGGTACGGCAGCCCATGGTGGCAACCTCGGTTTCGGGGCGGCCGGGGACGTAGTACTGCAGGTTGAAGGGGGAGTCCAGGAAGGTGTAGTTGGGGAACAGGCGTTTGGCGCTGACCTTGCAGCTGAGGCGGAACAGGTCATAGTTGGGATCAGTGTCGAAATAGTTGACGCCTTCCTTGACCTTGAAGATGTGGATGGGGAAGATGCAGGTCTCGCCGTGACCCAGACCGGCATCCAGAGCCAGCAGGATGTTGCGGATGACCATGCGGCCTTCGGGGGAGACATCAGTGCCGTAGTTGATGGAGGAGAAGGGAGTCTGGGCGCCTGCACGGGAGTGCATGGTGTTCAGATTGTGGACAAAACCTTCCATGGCCTGGTGGGTGTCCCGATCGGTCTTCTTCAGAGCGCGCTTCTGGGTGCGTTTGATCAGAGCGGCGGCATCGCCCAGGGGCAGGCCGTAGCGCTTGGTCAGGGCGTAGATGACAGCCTCGTCAAATTCAGGAGAGTTTGCCATTCTGGGAGTCTCGCCCAGCTTGGCTTCCACGTCCTTTACCAGCTCCTTGACGGTGATGGCCTGTTCGTCCAGATCCAGCTTGTCTTCCAGAGCTTCGGCAAGCAGACGGTAGTAGGCTTTGCGGTAGGTCTTTGCAACGCCTTCTGCCATGGCGTAATCGAAGTTGGGGATGGACTGACCGCCGTGCTGGTCATTCTGATTGGACTGGATAGCGATGGCAGCAAGTGCTGCGTAGCTCTGGATGCTCTGGGGCTCCCGGATGTAGCCGTGACCGGTGGAGAAACCGCCGTGGAACAGCTTCAGAATGTCGATCTGGCAGCAGGTGGTGGTCAGGGAATAGAAGTCGAAGTCGTGGATGTGGATGTCACCCTCCCGGTATGCCTTGGCATGCTCGGGGCGCAGCAGATACATCTCGTTGTAAGCCTTGGCGCCGGCGGAACCGATCTGGAGCATGGAGCCCATGGCGGTGTTGCCGTCGATGTTGGCGTTGTCGCGCTTCATGTCGCTGATGCGGGCATCGATGTTGGTGATCTCATCGATGGTCTTCATCAGCTGGGTGTTTGCCTCGCGGGCCCGGGTGCGGTTGGCGCGGTAGAGGATGTAAGCCTTGGCAGCGGAATTGAAGCCGTGGTTCATCAGCTGACGTTCAACGGTGTCCTGAATGACTTCGATGTTGGGGGCGTCGGAGGAGAAATTGACCTCCAGCTCCCGCTGTACATCGTTGGCAACTCTTGCGGCATCGGCGGCATCACCCTCCCGGGCAGCCTCCAGAGCACGCAGAATGGCGGAGGCGATTTTCGCCTGTTCGTACAAAACAACACGTCCGTCACGTTTGATAATACTATGAATCATAACAGCAGACCTTTACTTTCTATAAAATGGAAGAGCTGTAACCGATTGTAACACAATATATTGTGGTTCGGTGCGCTTTCTTCCACAATATATTGCCACATGTAGGCCGGTTTGTCAAGTCCTATTGAACGGACAGCAACATGCACGAAAGCAGTCTGTATATTGATTTTTTCTTTGTAGACTACTATAATGGACAGGAAAAATAAGGACAAAAAATGGCAAAAGGAGTCCGAAATCCCTATGAGCAAAAATGTAGACAAGATTGAAATATTCGAGCGGATGAGTGTTCCGAGGGCCCTTGCCAAGATGGCAATTCCCACCATCATCAGCCAGCTGATTACACTGATTTACAATATTGCCGATACCTGGTTCATCGGCCAGACGGACAATCCCTATATGGTAGCGGCTTCCAGCCTGGTGCTGACAGTGTTTCTGATGACTGCCGGCGTGTCCAACCTCTTCGGCGTGGGTGGCGGTAGCCTGGTGGTCCGCCTGCTGGGAAGCAAAGATGAGGAGGAAGCAGCCAAGGCGGCCTCCTACAGTCTGATGATGGCGGGCATTGCGGCACTCATCTTTTCTGTACTGTGCCTGATTTTTATGGAACCTCTGCTGCGGCTGCTGGGCGCCAGTGACAATACCATCGGCTATGCCAAGCAGTATCTGACCTTCGTTGTGGTCATCGGCGGCGTTCCCACGGTGCTTTCCAGCACCATGAGCTCCATGCTCCGGAACATCGGCTATTCCAAAGAGGCTGGCTTCGGTCTCGGTATGGGCGGCGTGCTGAATGTGATTCTCGACCCTATCTTTATGTTCCTGCTGCTGCCGGATGGCTACGAAGTGGTGGGTGCGGCGATGGCAACCATGCTGTCCAATGTGATTTCCTTAATCTATTTCATCCTGGTCTACCGTCGGGTGCAGAAGGCTTCCATCCTGGCGCTGCCTAAGAGGCTGGAAAAGATCCGCAAGGATTCCCTCCAGTCCATCTTCTCTGTGGGCATTCCCGCGGCCGTGAGTCTGCTTCTCTATGATCTGACCAACATGGTCATCAATGGCCTTTCAGCCTCCCACGGCGACTTTGAGCTGGCCGCCATGGGCATTGTCCTGAAGGTGGAGCGGCTGCCCCAGAACATCGGCATTGGCATTTGTCTCGGCATGATGCCTCTGGTTGCCTACAACTATGCGGCGAAAAACTACGACCGGATGAAGGCCTTTTTCTCTGCCTCCCGGCTGGCAGGCGTTGCAGTGGCGATATTCAGCCTGGTGGTCTACCGGATGTTTGCAGCCCAGTTTATTCAGGCATTTATTTCGGATCCCCAGACAGTGGTCTTCGGCACGGAATTTCTGAAAATTCGCTGCTTTGCCCCAGGGTTCATGTTCCTGAGCTTCCACCTGGTCCACTTTATGCAGGCGGTGGACAGGGGCAGGGTATCCCTGTGGCTGGCAGTGATCCGGCAGCTGGGTCTGAATATCCCCATCCTTTTCCTGATGAATCTGCTCTTCGGCATGACCGGCGTGGTCTGGACCCAGACCGTGGCAGACATCATCAATGTGGTCATTTCCTATATCATCTATCATCGTGTGATCGCCAAGGTTACTGAAAAGAAATAAAAACTGCAGCCCCCGGGAATCCGGGGGCGCTTTTTATTGACTTCCGAAACATTACGAAACTTTTTGAAAGGATGGTTGCGGACGCAATGAATGAATCTTCCAAAATGTATACGTTTCCATGAAATTGAAGCCGAAAATGTCGGAAGAAATCGATGTCATTTTACACAAAATAGACATTTTCTCACTTTACAGATTCTGCTGATTGTGCTATAGTACATATTGGTAGTTCACGAAAATGATAAAGATACAGTTGCTTTTGGAGATAGAATATGGCGGATTGCCGAAGGCGACAAAATACAATCTGTGTTGCATATCAATCGTTTTTTTGTATCCAACATGCAGTCTGAAATTCACGAAACTTATCAACAGTTGATTCCGGCTGTATCTTCAATAATATAAAGGAAAGAGGGGATGAACCCATGAATCTGATCGCGGGCATTGACATCGGTACTTCCGGCGCCAAGGTTATGATTCTGGATGAAACCGGTAAGGTATACGCCCAGACAAAACGCTCCTATCGTTATGATTCTCCCATCAACGGCTATGCGGAACAGGATGCTGACGTCTGGACCGATGCATGTTTTGCACTGGTTCGGGAGGCCTTGTCCAGGCTGCCTGCTGACGCCCGTCCCGAAGACATTCTGGGCATCGCCTTTTCCGGTCAGATGCACGGCGTTGTCATGCTGGACGAAAACTTCAAGCAGGTCCGTCCCGCCATCCTCCACTGTGATGCCAGAAGCGGCCAGCAGGTTGCCCACGTCAATCAGGAACTGGGCGGCGACATGATCCGCACTCATCTGCTGAATCCCATCTACTCCGGCTTCATGCTCTGCTCATTGCTGTGGGTCCGGGACAACGAGCCTGAGAACCTGAAGAAGATCCGCTATGTCATGTCCCCTAAGGACTACGTGAAGTTCTGCTTCTGCGGCAAGATTACCACCGACTATTCCGATGCCTCCGCAACCCTGCTCTTTGACATGCAGAAGGCCCAGTGGTCCGAGGAGATCATTTCCCGCTTCGGCTTCGACCGGAGCATCTTCCCCGAGTGCGGCAACTCTGACCATGTGGTGGGCCATGTCACTGCCGAGGCTTCCGCTCTGACGGGCTTGAGCACCGCTACCTCCGTCTGCAACGGCGGCGCGGACCAGGTCATGCAGGCCATCGGCGCCGGTACCGTGTCCCCCGGACAGGCTACCTCCAACATCGGCACCAGCGGTCAGGTCTGTTTCCAGTGCGACCATCCCATCGTTAACCCCAACCTCAGCACCAACTGCTTCATCGGCTACGACCGGAATCACTGGTACACCATGGGCGCCACCATGAGCGCCGGCCTGTGCCACAGCTGGTTCATGCGGGTGCTGGGTTCCACCGATTATGACGCCATGAACGCAAAGATCGCCCAGGTGCCTGCTGGCTCCGGCGGCGTCATCTTCCTGCCTTACCTCACCGGCGAACGTTGCCCCCACCTCAATACGGATCTGACCGGTACTTTCTTCGGCCTCCAGGTGAACACCGGAGACGCCGAAATGTGCCGCGCCGTTATGGAGGGCGTTTCCTACTCCCTGCTGCAGTGCATGGAGATCTGCGGCAGCTTCGGTCTCAGTGCCAATGAGATCGTGGCCTCCGGCGGCGGCGCCCGGGGCGAGGTCTGGCCCCAGATTCAGGCAGATATCTACGGCATTCCCGTCAAGCTCGTCCAGATCGAGGAGCAGGCCTGCGTGGGCGCAGCCATTGCTGCCGCCTCCGGCGTGGGACTGTTTGAGAATATCGAGGAAGGCTGCCGCAAGATTGTAAAATATAAAGACCGGGTCTTTACGCCCGATATGGAAAACCATGCAAAGTATCGGGAATATTTTGCACTGTATAAGCAGGCGTATCAGACGTCCCACACGGTGATCGAGGCGATTACCCGCCTGGGCCGCAGGTCTTGAAAGAAGGAGGAATAATATGGGAAACCAAAAGGTTCTTTTGCGATGTGAAGGAATCTCAAAACGCTTCGGCGGTACGCAGGCACTGAAGGATGTCGAGCTGACCGTTTACGAAGGCGAAGTGCTTGCACTGGTCGGCGAAAACGGCGCAGGCAAGTCCACCCTGATGAAGATCGTCTGCGGTCTGCATCAGCAGGATTCCGGTACTGTTGAGTATCTGGGCAAACCCTATTCGGCCAAAACCCCCATGGATGCCATTCGTCAGGGCATTTCCATGATCCATCAGGAGCTGAATCCCGAACCCTTCCTGACCATTGCCGAAAACATTTTCCTGAAGCGCGAGAGCATGCAGGGCATTTTCCTGAACAAGAAGGAACAGAACCGCAAGGCACAGGAACTGCTGGATAATTTCGGATTCAAGATTCCTGCCACCACCCAGATGCGCGACCTGACCCTGGCTCAGATGCAGATGGTCGAAATCATCAAGGCCGCTTCCTTTGATGCAAAGATGATCATCATGGACGAGCCCACCTCTTCCCTGGACAGCGAAGAAACCGAGCACCTGTTCCAGGTCATCCGTGACGTGAAGGCCAAGGGCGTTTCCGTCATCTACATCTCCCACCGTATGGAAGAGATCTACACCATCTGCGACCGTGTTTCCATCTTCCGTGACGGCATGTACATCGACTCCGCAAATGTCGAAGGCCTGGACAAGGACTGGCTGATCGCGCAGATGGTTGGCCGCGCTGTTGAAAACATCTATCCCCGTACCGATGTTGAGTTCGGCGATGTTGTCTTCGAGTGCGAAGGCCTCACCGGCAAGGGCTTTACCGACATCACCATGCAGATCCGCGCTGGCGAAATCGTTGGCCTGTCCGGTCTGGTCGGCTCCGGCCGAAGCGAAACTGCCCGCGCCATCTTCGGCATGGATCCCCTGCGTTCCGGCACCATGAAGATCAACGGCAAGACCCTCAAGCCCAAGAACCCCCGTCATGCCATCGACAACGGCATCTGTATGGTCAACGAAGACCGTAAAGATTACGGCCTGTGCCTGATGCGTTCCATCCGTGAAAACATGTCCCTGCCGAATCTGAAGTACCGCCAGAAGGGCCTGCTGCTGAACCAGAAGCGCGAGAAGCAGGAATGCACCGAGTCCGGCAAGATCCTGACTCTGAAGGCTGCAAGTATTGAGGCTAACGCAATGTCCCTCTCCGGCGGTAACCAGCAGAAGGTCGTCATCGCAAAGTGGATCATGTCCAATCCCAAGCTGCTGATTCTGGACGAACCCACCCGCGGTGTTGACGTCGGTGCAAAGGCAGAAATCTACCGCCTGATGTCCAAGTTCGCCGGAGAAGGCATGGCAATCCTGCTGATCTCCTCCGAGCTGCCCGAAATCATGGGCATGAGCGACCGTGTGCTGATCTACTACGAAGGCAAGCTCAACGGCGAGTTCAAGCGCGCAGACATCCTCAGCGGCAAGGTAACACAGGAAGACATTCTCGCCAAGGAATTTGGCCAATAACAGAACGGAGTGTGTGCAGTTTATGAGAAATACGATTGTTAAAGATCCCGCTAAAGCCGATAATATGAGAGCCTTTATGGGCAAGTATGGTATCGGCGTTGTCATGTTCCTGATGCTGATCCTGATCTCCATCATGGAACCCAAGTTCATGACCGTTTCCAACTTTGCTAACATCCTGACTCAGATTTCCATCAACACCCTGATTGCCTACGGCGTGTGTCTGTGTATCACCACCGGCGGTATCGACCTGACTGTCGGCGCACAGCTTGCTCTGATCAGCTGTGTCTGCGGCTGGGCAATGGTCGACCTGGGCCTGGGCGTTCTGCCCGCAGTCCTGATTGGTCTGGCACTGACCACCTTCACCGGTTTTGTCAACGGTGTTCTGATCGCTAAGTTCAACATGTTCCCCTTCGTCGTCACCCTGTCCATGCAGCTGGTCGTCAGATCTCTGGCTCAGATCATCTCCGGCGGTAAGGGCAAGTCCATGACCGACGTGGTCTTCAAGGGCATTTACAATGCCAAGTTGTTCGGCGCTATCCCCATGCCCATCGTTTACCTGGTTCTGTGTGTTGTCATCATGTACTTCCTGATGCACTGGACCAAGCTGGGCCGTTACATCTATGCTGTCGGCGGCAATGAAAAGGCTGCCATCGCTTCCGGTGTCAACGTGTTCTGGGTCAAGGTTTTCGTTTACACCATTTCCGGCCTGCTGGCTGGCTGCGCCGGTGTTGTCTTCACCGCAAAGACCGGTTCCGCACAGTCCAATATCGGTGTCGGCTATGAGACCGACGCCATCGCAGCCTGCGTTCTGGGCGGCACCTCCTTCACCGGCGGTGAGTCCACTGCCATCGGCGTTCTGATCGGTGCCGTCATCATCGGCTGCATCTACAATGGCATGAACTTCCTGGGCATCAACTCCTACTATCAGTCCCTGACCAAGGGTGCCATCATCATCATGGCTGTTCTGCTGAACATGGCCATGAGCAAGAAGAACCGCTGATCCCTTTTACTTATGTGAATTACCGCTGCGATCCAGCGGTGATCGATACAACGTTTGCAGAAAATGAAATCCAAAATCATAGGAGGATAAAAATGAAGAAGTTTATTGCTGCCATCCTGGCACTCGTTATGGTCTTCGCTCTGGTCGCTTGCGGCGGCGAAACCAATACTCCCCCTGCTGAAGCTAAGGCAGGCGACGTCAACGGCGACGGCAAGATCGTTGTTGGCTACATCTCCAAGAACATTGTTGACGTTTTCCACAACTCCATCAACACCGCTGCAGAAGAGAAGCTGAACGCACTGGTTGATGAGGGCGTGATCGACGACTGGACTGGCATCCTGGACGGCGAGACCGACCCCAACAAGCAGGTTGACCTGGCTACCAACTGCATCAGCATGGGCTGTGACTACGTTCTGATCCTGCCCGCAGAAGCTGGCGCTTCCGACCCCGCTGTTACCAGCATGGCCGATGCTGGCATCAAGGTCATCGTTGTTAACTCCAAGACCGACAGCACTGATGCTGTTGCTCTGACCTACGTTGGCTCCGACGACGTTTACGCCGGCGAGCTGATGGGTAACTACGTCATGGAAAAGGTTCCCGAAGGTGGCGTTTATGTCCACTGCCAGGGCATCATCGGCAACTCCGCTCAGATTCAGCGCGGCGAAGGCATCCTGAAGGTCCTGTCTGACGCCTGGACTCTGGCTGCTGACGTTCCCTGTGACTGGTCCGCTGACAAGGCTGTCAACGCTGCTCTGGACTACATGTCCCAGTACGGCGACGACCTGAAGGCCATCATCTGCGACAACGACGACATGTCCTCCGCTGCACAGCAGGCATGTAACGACGCTGGCCGTTCCGACATCGTCTGCATCGGTGTTGACGGCAACCCCGGCCCCCTGTCCATGGTTAAGGCTGGCACTCTGGGCGCTACCGTTCTGCAGGACGGCGCTGGCCAGGTCCTCCAGGGCATCGAGTGCATCCTGCTGGCAATCAAGGGCGAGACTGTTGAGAGCAACTACGTTGTTCCCTTCGTCCTGGTTACCGCTGAGAATGTCGACCAGTACTACGCTGGCTAATATTCAATCCCCCTGATATCCAGTTTTCCCTATACGATCAATTTTAATTAATTGATAAACGTTGTATCACCCCGGACTTATGAGGGTTCGCCCTCATAAGTCCGGGGAATTTTAATATCCTGAAGGTTTATAATAATTAATATTTCTCAAACATTTCATAAGCATTTCGGAAATTGGTGTCCTTTAGAATATGGCCATAACGAAAAACAAAGCGCCATAGATAAGGAGACCAAATTATGAAAGATCAGGAATTTATTGTTCAGAAGATTCGTTCCCAGTATACTGAGACCAAGCACACCGAGCTGGATGCTCTGAAGGAACTGGATGCAAAAGTTAAGAAGCCTGCCAATGTGTTTGCCTATGTGTACGGCCCCCTGGGTGCCATCGTCATGGGCGCAGGCATGAGCCTGGTGATGACCGAAATCGGCCAGATCATCGGCATGGGCGATGCCACCATGGTTCCCGGCATCTGCGTGGGCGTGGTGGGTCTTGCGATGGTCTGCAGTACCTATCCCATCCATAAGAAGATTCTCGCTTCCCGGAAGCAGAAGTTTGCACCCCAGATCCTGCAGCTCAGCGAAAAACTTATGAACAAGTAAAATGAAAAACGGAGCAGCAGCTCCGTTTTTTTATATTCCGGGAAAACTCAAACAAAACTTTAACATTCGAGTGTTAGACTGTATAATAGATAAAATGATCCCGGAGGTATATTATGTTTCAGATTCTGGTTGTGGAAGACGATAAGGACTTAAACCGCACAGTGTGCGCTTTCTTAAACAGCAGCGGCTACAAGGCTACCGGCTGCCTCAGCGCGAATGAAGCCTATGATGCCATGTACGGCACCATGTTTGATCTGATCGTGTCGGATATCATGATGCCCGGCATCGACGGCTTTGAGTTTGTCCGGACGGTGCGTTCTCTCAATGAAAATATCCCCATTCTCTTTATGACCGCCCGGGATGACTTTGCATCCAAGCAGCGGGGTTACCGCATCGGCGCCGATGATTACATGGTCAAACCCATCGACCTGGACGAGATGTTTCTGAGAATCGGCGCGCTGCTGCGCCGGGCGAAGATCGCATCCTCCCGGAAACTGGAGGTGGGCGGCTTTACCATGGACATGGATGAGCATATCGCAGAACTGAACGGCGAGGAAATTAATCTGACCAATCGGGAGTTCAACATTCTCTACAAGCTCCTGTCCTACCCCAAGAAGACCTTCACCCGTCAGCAGCTGATGGATGAATTCTGGGACGTGGACACGGACACTGCCCCCAGAGCGGTGGATGTGTATATGACCAAGCTCAGAAGCAAGCTGTCCCATTGCGAGGATTTTGAAATCAAGACCGTCCACGGTCTTGGCTACAAGGCGGTGATCAAATGAAAAGGCCCAGCTACAAGCAGGCCCTCCGGGCGGTCAACAATTATGTGGTCTTTTTCCTGCTGGTGGCCTTTGTGGTTACCTGCTGCATGATGTTGTTCGTGAGGACGCTTTCCAATTCCATGGGTCTGGAGCTTACCAGTGAAAACATTGGCGATGCGGCCAAGCTGACCTTCGGTAATGTGCTGCTGATCACATTTCTTTCCGGCACCATCGACTATATCCGCCGGAAGTACATGGTGGACCGTCCCGTCAGACAGATTCTCACGGCGGCAGAAAAAATCATGCAGGGAGATTTCTCTGTCCGGATTGAGCCTGTGAAGGATTTTGGCGGCGAGACCGGCTTCAATGAGATCATCCGATGCTTTAACAAAATGACCGCCGAGCTTCAGGGCACTGAGACTCTCCGGACGGACTTTATTGCAAACGTGTCCCATGAACTGAAGACCCCTCTGGCGGTGATGGGCAACTATGCCACCATGCTCCAGCGGCCCGGCATCAGCGAAGAAGAGAAGAATGAGTATGCCAAGGCGATTTCCGATGCCTCCAGGCGGCTGGCTCAGCTGATTACCAACATTCTGAAGCTGAACAAACTGGAAAATCAGCAGATTTTCCCCCAGCCTTCAGAATTCGACCTGGGGGAGCAGCTCTGCGAAAGCCTGCTGCAGTTTGAGGATATCTGGGAGAAGAAAAATTTGAACATCGAAACAGATATTGAGGACGATGTCCGCATCCGTTCCGATCCGGAGCTTTTGAGCCTTGTGTGGAACAATCTGATTTCCAATGCGGTGAAATTCACCCCCGAGGGCGGTACCATCGGCATGACTCTGAAAACCGAAGGCGATCAGGTGGTTGTCTCCGTCAGCGATACCGGCTGCGGCATCAAGCCAGAGGTGGGACAGCACATCTTCGAAAAATTCTATCAGGGGGACACTTCCCGTGCCACCCAGGGCAACGGCCTGGGCCTGGCCCTTGTGAAGCGGGTGGTGGACATTCTGAACGGCGAGATTTCTGTCCAGAGTGTCTATGGTCAGGGAAGCACCTTTACGGTGAAGATCCGGAGGCAGTAAGATGAAGAAAATTGATTGGAAAACCGTAGTCAGAAGGATTTTTCCTCTTCCTGCATGGTTGGAAATTCCGCTCTTTCTCGGCTGCGGCGCGGCGCTGATCTGGGTATTTGTCCAGGGACTGGAAAAGAGCATTTCTGCCTATGTTCTGTACGCGCTGTCCGCCTATCTGCTGACGGCCATCTGTATCAAGCTGCCTTCCACCGTTAAAGGAACCAAAAACTGGCTGGAACGCCATCATAAGATCAAAGCAGCACTGAAAAACAAAGAGCTGCATTTCAAACTGGAACTTTACTTTGAACAGTGCATCAACTTCGCCTACGGCATTTTCAAGATTGTCTCCGGCGTGGTGATCGGTTCTGCCTGGATCGGCGCAGACGGCATCTATAACTTTACCCAGGCGATGATTCAGCTGTTTCAGATTCTCCGCCGCAAGAAACCCGGCAGCATTTCCAAACAGTGGAAATCCTATCGCCTCTGCGGTGTGCTGATGCTTTTGATGCACCTGACCCTGATCGGAATTGTATTCCAGATGGTCAATTGGAATAGAGTGGAAGAACACGGCGAAATCATGATTATCGCCACAGCGGCCTTTGCCTTTTACAAAATGATCTCCAGCTTTATTGACATTGCCAGAGACCGGAAGCATACCCATCCCGTCGATTCTTCGGTGCGGATGATGGAACTGTCCCAGGCCTTTTTTGCAATTTTTTCCCTTCAGGCAGGACTTTTGCACACCTTCGGTACCGGCGAAAGCTGGGAACACTGGATGAATCTAGCCACCGGCTGCGCGGTGTGTCTGCTGGTGTCCGCAACGGGCGTGTATATGATCCGCCGGGGCAGCCGGGAACTGAGAAAAATACAGGAGAAAGAAAATGGATAATCAGGTTTTTGAATATACCTACTCCGCCGCTCAGAAG
The DNA here is from genome assembly GCA_017516785.1 of Oscillospiraceae bacterium. The sequence continues at coordinate 8,462 of JAFXAV010000054.1, read as the reverse complement.
CAGGAGGTGGAGCATATCCGGCAGAAATACCTGCCCAGGGAAGAAAATAAAATGGAGAAACTGAGAAAGCTCCACCGTTCTGCAACTGAAAAAGCACAGACAGCCTCCATTGCCATGGGTGTCATCGGCGCGTTGATTCTCGGTACCGGTATGAGCCTGTGCATGACTGAACTGGGAACCTTGCTGGGTAATCTTGCCATGGTCATTGGAATCCTCACCGGCCTGGCAGGCATCGTTCTGGTCGCCCTGGCCTATCCTGTCTACAACCGGGTTTTGAAGAAGGAGCGGGAACGGATTGCGCCGGACATTCTCCGGCTGACGGAAGAACTTCTGAGCTGAGCGGCGATGTTTTGAAGTTATCGTGGCAAATTGCGCCCCGGTGTGATATAATTTCACCATCAACCAAAGGGAGAATTTACGATGATCAAGATTCTGTTTGTCTGCCACGGCAATATCTGCCGCAGTCCCATGGCGGAGTATATTATGAAAGATCTGGTGAAGAAAGCCGGAGCGGAAAACTGCTTTGAGATCGCCTCAGCGGCCGTCAGCACTGAGGAACTGGGTAACCCCGTGTATCCGCCTGCCCGGCGGGAACTGGCGAAGCACGGCATCTCCTGCGGCGGTCACGCCGCCCACCAGATTACCCAGAAGGAATACGAGTACTACGACTATATCTACTACATGGACCGGAGCAACTCCCGCTGGCTTCAGCGGATGCTGCGGGACACTTCCAAATGCTATCCTCTGCTGAGCCGGGATGTGGCGGACCCCTGGTACACCGGCGATTTCGGCAGAACCTGGGACGATATCCTGGGCGGCTGCCAGCGGATTCTGGATGAGCTGCTGTGATGGATTTTGAGAAACTGGAAACGGGACTGGGCGAACTGCCCCTTGAGGGATACTTTTTCATAGACCCCAGGAGCCTGGACTTTTCTGATCGGGTGCGGCAGGTCTGCAGAACCCAGTGTCCCAGATACGGAAAAACCTGGGCATGCCCTCCCGCTGTGGGGGAAGTGGCAAAGTGCCGGGAAAAGTGCCGCTCTTTCGAAAGCTGCCTGATGATCCTGACAGCTGCGGAAGTGTCGGATATTTCCAATATGGCAGAAGATCTGGCAACCCGTCCTGCCCATGAGGCAGTGACGGATCGGACGGCCAAGCTGCTGCGGGATCTGGGAGCGGAGCCTTATGTACTGTCCACGGAGTCCTGCGGGATATGCGGGCGCTGTACCTATCCCGAGGGGAAATTCTGCCGGCATCCTGAAAAAATGCACCCCTGTGTGGAAAGCCACGGCATCAATCTGATTCCCACCCTGGAAGAAAACGGTCTGGAATTTCGATGCGGCGGCAATGTGGTCACCTGGGTGTCACTGCTGTTTTTCTGAAATAGCAACATATGAAAAGACGAAAACCCCGCTGCTTTTTGGCAGCGGGGTTTTCTGGGGTTGGAAAGAAGAGAGGTAGAAAAGAGGATCTACGGAAAGGCTCAGCGGCTCACGGCTTCCGCTGTCCTTCTATGCTTACAGTCTAAAAGGGAAATTTGAATCCACAATTTCGGTTTTTTGAACAAATTGCGTACAATTTATGAACAAAACTTGTTATTCCGACAGGGGGAAGATCAGGGTCACCTTGAACAGGTCGCCGTCCACCATCAGGTGCATCTGCCCCTGCTGCAGCTCCACCAGACTCTTGGCAATGTTCAGACCGAGACCGCTGCCCTCGGTGTTTCGGGAACTGTCGCCCCGGACGAACCGTTCCATCAGCTCGTCGGCAGCCACATTCAGCTGCTCCCGGGAGATGTTCTTAATGGCGATGACGGCGTTGCCCTGAAGAACCATCAGGTCCAGGTACAGCCGGGTATCGGGGAGGGCATACTTGACGGCGTTGCTCAGGATGTTGCTCAACACCCGCCATACCAGACGGCCGTCTGCCCGAATGATCACAGGCTCCTCCGGATGGCGGAAAACAGGGGTAAGCCCCACCTTTGCCAACTTGTCAGAGAATTCACCCAGAGCCTGGTTCACAGCCTCCACCGCATCCAGCTGGATCAGGTCCACTGTCATGTTGCCGGTGCTGGCCTTGCTCATTTCCATCAGGTCCTCAATCAGCTTTTTCAGTCGCTGGCTCTGACGGTCCAGAACGTCCAGATACTGGTCATTTTCTGCGGGGGTGTGGGGCTTTTTCATCAGATCCACATAGTTGATGATGGAGGTCAGGGGGGTCTTGATGTCATGGGACACATTGGTGATCAGCTCGGTCTTCATCCGCTCGGACTTCATCTGCCGCTCGGCGGCGATTTTGGCGCCTTCCGCCAGATTGTTCAGCTGCAGGCCGAAGTCCCGGAATGCGCCGAAGAGGTGTTTGGTGGGGACCTTGTGATCCAGATTGCCCTGGGACATATGCCGGGCGCCCTTCAGCAGGGTGCCGAAGCAGTAAGCGCCGTAGCAGACGATGATCACATCGGCGATCAGGGCGACAATCAGCAGCAGCGCCCAGAAAAGCTCGCCGACGCCGTAGGAAACCATGCTCAGGAAGAACAGGAGCAAAGGAATCGCAGCCATCAGCACGGCAGTGATCAGCCACTGCCAGATCACAGGCAGCAGGTTGAATACCGCACGGATGCCGTTGCGGGCCCAGGTAAGGCCCCCGCCGATCCACCGGAAGAATCGAATGACCAGGTTCAGGCAGGCACCCAGAATCATATGGCGCCACCAGTAGCCGCCCTTGGACTTGACCTGTGCGGCAAAGGCGAAGATGAAGCCGATGGCCAGGAGGCCTGCGCCATAGACGCAGAGTGCCACCACTGTCATCAGCGCCCAGTCTTCACCGTTGTTGAAGATCCAGATGGAAAGCTCCAGTCCGCCCCAGATCAGAAGGGAGCAGCCTACAACTGCAACGGCGGCATAAAGATCCAGGGGAACCCGGTTCAGGCCCATGGGCCGCACCTCGGTGGTACCTGCCTTCCGGCCTGCGGCGCAGCAGAGGTATACCAGGGTCACGGCAAAGAACAAAAGACCCAAAACAACAGCGCCAATCAGATGGAACCGGAACTGGTAAAGGGGCAGCAGCAAAAAGCCCATGTCATTGTAGGAGGTGTCGCCGTCCAGCTTCACCACAACCCGGTACTCGGGACTGTTGTAGAAGGCCAGCTGATAGTCTGTGCGAACCAAAACGCCGTTTTCATCATGGGAATTGATGGAATAGCTGTCGATATAAAGCGGTTCTTCTGCCTGACGGATGACCACAGGCTCGCTCTCGGGGGGCGGTAAGGTGGCCTCGTATTCGCCGTAATATTCGTCGAGGGGGTAAGTATGGGAATCGGTGACCAGGGCGTATTCGAAGACGGAGGTGAACTCAAAGGTGTTCACATTCTCCGGCGCGCCGCTGGTGAGGGCAGAGACGCATTCCTCGCCGTCCCAGATTTCCACATCGAAATCATAATTGATGATAAAGTAATCCTGATGTTGGAATCCCCAGCGGTGATCGATCAATTCCTGGGGAAGATTGCCGAGATTTTCAATGGCGTATTGATGGCCGTAGTGGTCAGAAATGCTTAGAGCAATGTCCTGCTGCTGATCAGCGAGCACTTCCTCGGGGGTGTTGGCATAGAGACCCTGTTCCGATGCCAGCACAATGCCAAGTCCGCTGGCCACCACAATCACCAGGCTCAGGGCGCACAGGGCGATGGCAGTGAACTTCAGTACGATGTTATACTTCATTCAGCGTCCCCCTTCCATTTTGTAGCCCTGGCCCCAGACCACCTTGATGTAGCGGGGTTCGGAGGGGTTGATCTCCACTTTTTCGCGGAGATGACGAATGTGAACGGCCACGGCGCCCTCGCTGCCGAGAGCGGCTTCATTCCAGACGGATTCATAGAGAGCCTTGGTGGAATAGACCTTACCGGGGTTGGACATCAGAAGATGAAGAATGGAGTATTCGGTGGGGGTCAGGGAGACGGGTTCGCCGTCTACTGTGACGGCTTTGGTCCGGTCATCCAGGGAAATACCGCCGATGGTCAGAACACCTGCCTCCGGCTCCGGAATGCTTCCCAGCCGGGCATAGCGCCGCAGCTGACTGCGGACTCTTGCCAGAACCTCCACAGGAACGAAAGGCTTGGTGATGTAGTCATCCGCACCAACGTTAAGACCCAGAACCTTGTCCTCGGTTTCGCTCTTTGCGGTCAGCAGGATGATGGGAACATTGGAAAACTCACGGATCTTGGCCGTGGCGGTGATGCCGTCCATCTGGGGCATCATGATATCCAGCAGGATCAGATGGAGATCTTCTTTTTTGGCGATTTCCAGAGCCTGAACGCCGGTGGAGGCTTCGAAGAGGTTGTAGCCTTCGGGGGTTAAGTATATTTTCAGCGCGTTGACGATGTCAGGCTGGTCATCACAGATGAGAATGTTGTACATGGTGTTTCCTCCGCTTCTTTCAGCTTTGTATCTTCATTATACCACCGACGATTTTAAGATAAAAGAGGGTTAATTCTTAAGAAGCCTTTAATTGAAAGAAAGGGAGCTGCAAGCTCCCTTATTCTCCCATGGCTGCGGTGACCAGAATGCCTAAATTGTCCCGGTAGATCTCGTCAAACTGTGTCAGCGGCAGAGGATTTGTACCGGAGCCCACCTCGATGGTGTAGCCCGGGCGGCGGAAGACCTTGATGAACCAGTCCTTATATCCGGCGTAGCTGGAAACAGCCGCCGGTTCTGTCAGGGTATAGCCGCTGACCTGGGAGAACCGCTCTCCCAATTCCCTGGCCCCGGGGACTTGGATTCCGTCAAAGGTCCAGTAGATTTCCTTCCCCTGGCTGTGGAAGGCCAGCACCAGGGCAGGATCGATGTATTCGGTGTAGCCTGCCAGCACCCGGCTTTCCCGCTGATCCAACGGGGCGCGGCCCACATAATCTCTCGGCCCCGGACGGGTGAAGCCCTGGCTGAATTTGATTTCCCGTGCCTGAAGCCATCCGGCGGGGTACTGCAGGTTCAGGTCAACCCCCAGAAGGTTGGCCTTCCACCCGTCGGGGAAGGGAATGGCGGGATAGAATTCTGCCAGCTGTTTTGCCCGCTCGTACTGCTCATTCCCCGGCTGGATTGCACCGGTGACCAGATCCACTCCGTCGGGGTTAACCATGGGGACGGTGTAAATGGTGGCGGTGTCAGCAATGGTTTTGGCGTTCACCCCGAAGATTTCGCCCCCATTCTGAATGGCCTGAGCCAGTTCTTCCACAAATTTTAAAATCAGCGGTGTAGTGATCCACTCGTTTGCGTGGTGGGATGCGGAATAGATGACCTTCCGCGGGCCGTTTCCAATGACCAGAGCCCGGATATTCCGGCCGAAGTGAGTTTCTGTCAGCACTTCTGTGCGGAGAAAGGGATAGGTTTCCGCCAGTTTCAGAATGGTCTGCTCGCAGAGTTCGTAAGTCATGGGTACATCAGTTTTCACAATAGCCATAAAAATCGCCTCCGGGTATTCTATGTCCCGGAGGCGAAATATGTGTTTGGGAAATTGCGGTTTGTCTGTGCGTTTGCACCGCACCACTTGCCTACCTCTCTGACGGAGGGAGTGTCCTATGGACTTTACGACACTCCCCCAGTCAAAAATCAGAGATTTTTGCCAGCCCCCTCAAAGAGGGGGCCGAGGGTGGCTTCGCCACCAAACAGCTCTAAAAACTGCAATTTATCTTTGTTCCAGATAAATCAGCAGCACGGCGATATCCGCGGGACTGACGCCGGAGATGCGGCCTGCCTGTCCGATGGACATGGGACGAATCTGATTCAACTTCTCCTGGGCTTCCAGACGGAGACCGGCGATGGAGCAGTAGTCGATATTGACGGGCAGCAGACGGGATTCTTCCTTCTTGAACTCGGCCACCTGCTTTTCCTGGCGGGCAAGGTAGCCTGCGTACTTGATCTGAATTTCCACTTCCTCCCGGATGGCTTCGGAAAGCTCAGGCCGTTCGGGATCGAAGGGCGCGATGTCCTCGTAAGTCACCTGAGGACGGCGCAGCAGGTCAGCAAGACGGGCGGAATTGGCAACAGGAGCGGTGTTCCGCTCTGCCAGCATGGCGTTCAGCGCTTCGCTTCCGGGAACGCCGTGGCTTTCCAGCCGGTGAACCTCCCGGCGGACGGCCTCATACTTGGCCTCCACCTGGGCAAGGCGTTCGGGGGGAACCAGACCGACTTTCGCACCGATGTGAGTCAGACGCTGGTCGGCGTTATCCTGCCGGTGCAGGAGCCGATATTCGGAGCGGCTGGTCATGATCCGGTAGGGCTCTTCCGTGCCCTTGGTCACCAGATCGTCGATGAGGGTGCCGATGTAGCTGGTGTCCCGGGTGAGAATCAGAGGCTCCCGGCCGTCCAGCTTCAGGCAGGCATTGATGCCTGCGATGAGACCCTGGGCGGCGGCTTCCTCATAGCCGGAGGTGCCGTTGAACTGACCGGCGCCGTAAAGACCAGGGACGGCCTTCACTTCCAGAGTGGGCAACAGTCCTGTGGGGTCGATGCACTCGTACTCGATGGCGTAGGCGGGGCGCATCATTTCGGCATTTTCCAAACCGGGGATGGTGCGCATCATTTCGAGCTGCACATCTTCAGGCAGGGAAGAGGAGAAACCCTGAATGTAGAGCTCCTCCGTATCCAGACCGCAGGGCTCGATGAACAGCTGATGCCGGGGCTTGTCAGCAAAACGGACGATTTTTGTCTCGATGCTGGGGCAGTACCGGGGGCCGACGCCGGAGATGGTGCCGTCGTACATGGGGGAGCGGTGGAGATTGTTTTTGATGATCTGATGGGTCTGCTCGTTGGTGTAGGTCAGGTAGCAGACAGCGGAGTTATAGACCTTTTCTTCCGTGCGGAAGGAGAAGGGCTCTGCCTTTTCGTCACCGGGCTGCAGCTCCATTTTGGAAAAGTCCACGCTGCGACGGTTGATTCTGGGAGGTGTGCCGGTCTTGAAGCGGCGAAGGCTCAGACCTAAGTTTCTCAGATTGTCCGCAAGGCCCTTGGAAGGGTGCATGCCGTCGGGGCCGGATTCAATGACAGCTTCGCCGATGATGATGGTGCTGTCGAGGTAGGTGCCGCTGGCGATGATGACAGCTTTGGCATCATAGATAGCGCCCAGCTGGGTGCGGACACCGCTGACATGGCCGTTTTCTGTCAGCACTTCCACAATCTGGGCCTGCTTCAGCTCCAGATTTTCCTGAAGCTCCAGGGTCTGCTTCATCACCTGCTGATATTTCCGACGGTCGGCCTGAGCCCTCAGGGAGTGGACGGCAGGACCTTTGCCCCGGTTTAGCATCCGGTACTGGATGCAGGCCTTGTCGGCAGCCACGCCCATCTCACCACCCAGAGCATCCAGCTCCCGGACCAGATGGCCCTTGCCGGTGCCGCCGATGGCGGGATTGCAGGGAAGATTGCCCACGGCATCCAGATTGATGGTGAAGAGGATGGTGTGGTGACCCAGACGGGCGGCAGCCAGGGCGGCTTCAATGCCTGCGTGACCAGCGCCGATGACGGCTACCTCGCAGGAGCCGGCATGATAGGTGGTCATTCTTCGACCTCCGCTGCCTTCTTCTTTTCCTCGGGGGGCAGAATGAAGGGCTTGCAGACCACTTCGCAGCGGTTGATGGGGGTGCCAAGGCTGTGGAACTTTTCTTCGTAGCCGGTCATGATGCCCACGATGCCGTTTTCATGGAGATTCCGGGTCAGGTTGTTGACCTGCAGGCCGCAGGCTTCAAACTCTGCCACGGAGAACTCGAAGAGGGGGGCGTTGTCGGTCTTGTAGTGGATTTCGCCGCCTTCACGGATGACGCGGCAGTACTTGTCCAGGAAGCTGCGGTGGGTCAAACGGCGCTTGGCGTTCTTCTTCCGGGGCCAGGGGTCGGGGAAGTTGATGAACAGGCGGTCGATTTCGAAGCCGGCAAAGATTTCTTCGATGCCGGCAACGTCCATGTCGATGTAGTAGACGTTTTTAAGACCCATGTTCTGGGCCTTTTCCATGGCCACGACCATGGCTTCCCGGCAGCGCTCCACGGCGATCAGCAGCACATCGGGATTGGCTTCGGCAGTTTCGGCGGTGAACTTGCCCTTGCCGCAGCCCACTTCCACCCACAGGGCAGTTGCATCGGGCTTCAGGGAGCGCCAATTGCCCTTCAGGCTGGCGGGGTCCAGGATCCGGAGAGCGGCGCACTTTTCCATGCGGGACTCCAGATTCTTCATTTTTCTCATTCTCATAGGTTTTATCCTCCATAAAGGCATAAATAGCCACAAATTCTTTCAATATATCATTATATCAGAAGAAATAGGGACAGTCAAAGATTTTATATGGGAAATTGCAGTTTGTCTGTGAGTTTGCGCCGCACCACTTGCCTCCCTCTCTGAGGCTTAGCGACCGTTGCCGCATCGCGGCTTACGGACGCTTAGTCCCTTTGGGTGAGGTGGCAGCCCGAAGGGCTGACGGAGGGAGTG
>JAFXAV010000053.1 GCA_017516785.1 Oscillospiraceae bacterium | reverse complement strand
TCTTACACTTTTCGCACATGGGTTTAACGGACGGTCTTACCTTCATACTGTTTAACCTCCATAGAGATGAAAAATGTCTCTTATACTTTACTTGCTTCTCCAGGTGATCCGACCCTGAGTCAGATCATAAGGAGACATTTGAACGGTTACTTTGTCACCGGGCAAGATCTTAATGAAATTCATTCTGAGCTTGCCGGAAATGTGTGCCAGAATGGTGTGACCGTTGCCAATGTCAACAGTGAACATAGCATTCGGCAGTGCATCGACTACGATGCCCTCAATCTCGATTACGTCGTCTTTAGCCAAGTTGTTAACCTCCTAGGTTGTTCGCTTGCAATTCCCTGGCAAGGAATGCCAGGTCTCTTCGTAATTCGCTGTTGAGCACTTTGTTGCCGGAAGCGAGCTTCGCAGCAACTCTGGTCTCAGAGCGAAGGACCTTGTGAACGTGCTTCCGCTTTTTACGCTTCGGCTTATCCAGTGTACGGTCCTTTCCGTTGGCCAGCATCAGATAGAGCGGATCTGCGTCGATCACGTAGAAAAGCTCTCCCTGATCTCGGCCTGCTGTGGAAACTACCACATCCGAAATGATTATATCCGGTATTGCTGGGTCCATAATTCAAAGTCCTTCAGTGACGGTGAGTATTTCCGGCTCGCCGTCGGTGATGAGTACAGTATTTTCATAATGGGCCGAAAGCTTACCGTCGGCGGTGACGGTAGTCCAGCCATCCTTGAGCACCCGAACGTCGTACACACCAGCGTTCACCATGGGCTCAATGGCCAGCGTCATGCCGCGAAGCAATCTCGGACCATGGCCGGCTCTGCCGAAATTCGGCACCTCCGGCTCCTCATGCAGCTGCCGTCCCACGCCGTGACCCACGAAGGAACGAACAACTGAAAAACCGTTAGACTCCACATACGTCTGAATGGCGTGGGAGATATCGGACACACGGTGTCCCTGGGTCGCAAAGCGAATACCTTCAAAAAAGCTCTGCTTTGTGACATCAATCAGTTTTTGTGCTTCGGCACTGATGGTGCCGCAGGGGAAAGTTGCTGCACAGTCACCATGAAAACCCTTATAGTAGGCACCCACGTCGATGCTCACAATGTCGCCTTCCTTCAGAATGTAACCACCCGGAATTCCGTGGATCACCGTGTTATTGACGCTGATGCAGCTGCTTGCAGGGAAGCCGTTATACTTCAGGAACGACGGTTTCGCGCCCTGCGACACGATGTAATCGTGAACGGCTTTGTCAATCATCTTGGTCGATACGCCGGGTCTTACCATTTCCCCTGCCAGAGCACGGGCTGCCGCGGTAATCTTACAGGCCTGGCGCATAGACTCAAGTTCATGTTCATTTTTGATTGCAATCATTTACTTTGCCCCTAATGCCTTGAGGATATCCTCGTTGGCGCCCTCAATGGACTGATTGCCTTCGATATGGCGGATCTTACCCTGCTTGCCGTAGTAGTCCATCAGGACTTCGGTCTGAGCATGGTAGACTTCCAGGCGTTTGCGCACGGTTTCGGGAGCATCGTCCTTGCGGATGATCAGCTCGCTGCCGCACAGATCGCAGATATTTTCAGTCTTGGGGGGGTTGGCGACGATGTGATAGCTTGCGCCGCACTTGGCACAGACGCGACGGCCGGTCATACGGCCTTCGATCACGCTGTCGTCAATTTCAATGGAAACAACATGGTCGATAACGACGCCTGCAGCATCCAGAGCCTCAGCCTGGGCCAGCGTGCGGGGCACGCCGTCCAGGATAAAGCCGTTTGCACAGTCAGGCTTGGCAACCCGCTCCGCGACGATGCCCATAATGAGCTCGTCGGGGACCAGCAGGCCGCCATCCATGTAGGTTTTCACTTTCATGCCCAGCTCGGTGCCATTTGCGATGGCCTCGCGGAGCATGTTACCGGTGGAAATACCGGGGATGCCGAGCTTCTCAATCAGAAGTTCAGCTTGGGTTCCTTTACCAGCGCCGGGTGCGCCCAGCAGAATCAGATTCATACTGGTTTACCTCCTTTACTTAGTCCAGGAAGCCCTTGTAATGGCGCATCAGCATCTGGGCTTCCAGTGCCTTGACGGTCTCCAGTGCAACACCGACAACGATAATGACGGAGGTACCGCCGATTGCCAGGTTCTTCACGCTGGCGACCAGGTTACCGGCGATCATAGGCAGCAGAGCCACGATTGCCAGGTATACAGCGCCAAAGACAACGATCTTTGCGATGACCTTCTTGATGAAGTCAGCGGTGGGCTTGCCGGGACGGAAGCCGGGGATGAAACCGCCGTTCTTCTTCAGGTTGTTGGCAATCTCCACGGGATCATACTGAATGGTGGAGTAGAACCAGCTGAAGAAGAAGATCATCAGACCGTAAACAATAACATAAGTCCAGCTGGAGGAGCTCCAGACGTTCTCGTACCACCAACCGGAGTTGATGCCTGCAAATGCGCAGATGGTACCGGGAATGGAGCAGATGGAGCTGGCGAAGATCACGGGCATAACACCGGACATGCTCACCTTGATGGGCAGGTTGGTGTTCTGGCCGCCGTAGATCTTGCGACCCACAACACGCTTTGCGTACTGGATGGGAATGCGGCGCTCTGCATCGTTGATGAAGACGATGAACAGAACCAGGGCAGCCAGGCCGATGACGACCAGGATGGAGCCCCAGCCGCTTGCGATCAGAGTATTGATGCCAGCGGGGACGCTGGAGATGATATTGGCGAACAGAATCATGGAGATGCCGTTGCCGATACCGTACTCAGTAATCTGCTCGCCCAGCCACATAACCAGAGAGGAACCTGCGGTGAAGGCCATGATGATCACCAGAGCAGGCAGGAAGCCGTCCTTGGTAATGATGCTGTAGCCGCCAGCGGAGTAGTTGTGGAGCATCATGTAGAATGCCCAACCCATCAGCAGGCCCAGGCCAACAGTGGAGTAGCGGGTGATGCGGGCGATCTTCTTCTTACCCTCCTCGCCGCCTTCCTTAGCCAGCCGCTCCAGAGCGGGGATGGCGATGGTCAGCAGCTGGATGATAATGGAAGCATTGATGTAGGGCTGGATGCCCAGTGCAAAGACGGTTGCCTGAGAGAAGGCAGAACCGCTCATTGCATTGAACAGGCCCAGGATGGTGGTAGACAGAGTTGCGTCAAAGTAAGCAGACAGAGTTGCCACATCGATATAGGGAACGGGAATGACGTTACCGATACGATACAGCATCAGGATCAGCAGAGTGAACAGGATCTTCTTCCGCAGTTCGGGAATGCTCCAGGCGTTCTGCAGGGTCTTAATCACTTAGACCACCTCGGCCTTTCCGCCTGCCTGCTCGATCTTTTCCTTAGCAGACTCAGAGAAAGCCGCAGCCTTAACAGTAATCTTCTTGGTCAAGGTGCCGTTGGACAGAACCTTCAGACCATAGGGGCAGCTGGAGATAACGCCAGCCTCGATCAGAGCAGCAGCATCAACAACAGCACCGTCTTCAAAGCGGTTCAGAGCAACCAGGTTAACGGCAGTCAGAGGCTTTGCATAGATGTTGTTGAAGCCACGCTTGGGAACGCGGCGTGCCAGAGGCATCTGGCCGCCTTCGAAGCCGATACGGGTCTTGCCGCCGGAGCGTGCATGCTGACCCTTGTGGCCACGGCCGCCGGTCTTACCGTTGCCGGTACCGACACCACGGCCCTTACGCTTGCCCACGAAAGTGGAACCAGCAACGGGAGAGAGTTCATGAATCTTCATTATTCTTCTCCTCCTTACTCAACTTCGGTGACCTTCAGCAGATAGCCGATCTTGGCGATCTTGCCGCGGGTCTGGGTGTTGTCGGGCTGAATGGTGACCTGGCCGATCTTACGCAGACCCAGGGACTCAGCAGTAGCGATGTGCTTCACCAGACGGCCGTTCAGGCTCTTAACAAGCTCAATTTTCAGGTTTGCCATGTTAATTGCCCTCCTTACAGAATTTCTTCTACGCTCTTACCACGGATAGCAGCAACCTGCTCGGGGGAACGCAGGGAAGTCAGACCAGCCATAGTGGCCTTAACAACGTTCTGGGGATTGTTGGAGCGCAGGCACTTTGCGCAGATGTTCTGGATACCAACAGCCTCCATGACAGCACGGACAGCGCCGCCGGCGATAACGCCGGTGCCTTCGGGAGCGGGCTTCAGCAGAACAGTGCCAGCGCCGAAGATGCCGATGACATCGTGGGGGATGGTG
>JAFXAV010000052.1 GCA_017516785.1 Oscillospiraceae bacterium | reverse complement strand
GCTGCACAGTACACTTGCCTCCCTCTCTGAGGGAGGTGGCTCGCCGTAAGGCGAGACGGAGGGAGTGTCCTATCGACTTTACGACACTCCCCCAGTCAAAAATCAAAGATTTTTGCCAGCCCCCTCAGGGAGGGGGCCAAGGGTGGCTTCGACACCAAACACCTCGATAAACTGCAATTTCCCGAAAAAACTATGGTTCCACATTCTTCCCTCTTGGCGAGTTTAGGGAAATATGATATACTGGGTCGAAAGAGAGAAAGAGGAGATGAAGCGATGGAAACTGCGACCCCCGCAAAATCCCGGACGACCCCGACATTAATCCTAGTGATTTTGATTCTTGCCGCGATTCTGGCGGTGATGATCTTTATGTGCCGGCCCTATTTTGGAGAGGAGGCCCAGACTGCACCTCCCACCGCCGCTCCTACAGAACCGCCTACAGAAGCACCCACGGAGCCTCCCACGGAGCCGGAACCTACCGAACCTCCCGCCGACCCTAACCCCTACGGCATCTATGATTTCCAGTATGAGGGAAAATACCTGAAACTGCTGGAAGGCGAGAGCATCACCGGCATTGATGTTTCCCATTATCAGGGAACCATCGACTGGCAGCAGGTGAAGGACTCCGGCGTGGAATTCGTCATCATTCGCCTGGGTTACCGGGGCTACAGTGTCGGCGGAATCATAGAAGACCCCAATTTTGCCGCCAATTTCAAAGCAGCGAAGGATGCCGGTCTGGATGTGGGCGTCTACTTCTTCTCCCAGGCAATCTCCGTTGAAGAAGCCGTGGAAGAAGCAGAATTCGTCCTCAGCAAGCTGAACGGCGCCGAGCTGCAGATGCCCATCGTCTATGACTGGGAGTACATCAGCGAGGAAGCGAGAACCGCGGGTATGGACCGCAGAACCCTCACCGACTGCTCCCTGGCGTTCCTGCAGAAGGTGGAAGAAGCGGGCTACTGGCCCATGCTCTATTTCAACACCCTGCAGGCCCGGAATCTGCTGTACCTGGAGGAGCTGAACGGGTACGACTTTTGGCTGGCACTCTACTCCCACCGCATGACCTTCCCCTACAAGATCAAAATGTGGCAGTACACCTGCGAAGGCCGGGTCCCCGGCATCGAGGGCAACTGTGATATCAACATATTTTTCCCTGAAACTTAACAGCATAGCACCGCAGCGAACATGCTGCGGTGCTTTTTTGCGCAAAAAAACACCGGGACTTTCGTCCCGGTGTTTGAAGTTGGTTGGCTTACTTGGCAGCCTTTCTCTGGAAGAACTTGACGACCTCAACAATGGGGATGACCAGGAATGCCAGGCCCATAGCAATGGCGTACTCGGTCCAGCCAATCATGACAAAGCCGAAGGCGTTTGCCAGGAAGGGAACCTCCAGCAGCAGGGTGGTCAGTGCCAGGGAGCCGATCATTGCAGCCCACAGGACCTTGTTCTGGCCCTTCAGGGAGAAGACGGACTTGCGCTGAGACCGCAGGTTGAAGGAGTGGAAGATTTCACACATGGACATGGTCAGGAAGGCCATGGTCATGCCGTGGCCGGACTCACCGGCAGCACGCAGAGCAGCGAAGGAACCGACTTCGGGATCCATGAAACTGCCGATCAGGTAAGCGATGATGGTCAGTGCGGTGACCAGGATGCCCTGGTAGACGATGTCGACGAACAGACCGCCGGCGAAGATGCCCTCCTTGGAATTACGGGGAGGACGGTTCATGGTGTCGGGCTCAGCCTCTTCCATGCCCAGTGCCAGTGCGGGGAAGCAGTCGGTAACCAGGTTGATGAACAGCAGGTGGACGGGGTTCAGCAGGGTGAAGCCCATCAGAGTTGCGGAGAAGACGCCCAGGACCTCGGACATGTTGGATGCCAGCAGGAACTGGATTGCCTTACGGATGTTGTCGTAGATACGGCGGCCTTCGCCGACAGCTGCAACGATGGTTGCGAAGTTGTCGTCAGCCAGAACCATGTCAGCAACGTTCTTGGTAACGTCGGTGCCGGTGATACCCATGCCGACGCCGATGTCAGCGGTCTTGATGGAGGGAGCGTCGTTGACGCCGTCGCCGGTCATAGCGGCGATGGCATCGTTGGCCTTCCATGCGGTAACGACCTTAACCTTGTGCTCAGGCTGGACGCGGGCGTAAACGCCGTACTTCTTGACGGCTTCGTTCAGCTGATCCTCAGGGATCTTATCCAGCTCAGCGCCGGTGATGGCTTCGGAAGCATCGGTGATGATGCCCAGTTCCTTAGCAATGGCAACAGCGGTGTCCTTGTGGTCGCCGGTGATCATGACGGCGCGGATACCTGCGGAGCGGCACTGCTCGATAGCGGGCTTGACTTCGGGACGGACGGGGTCGATCATGCCAGTCAGACCCAGGAAGCACAGATCCTTTTCCAGGAACTCGGGCTCGTTGGAGGAAGGCTTCTCAGCCCAGTCGCGCTTGGCAGCAGCCAGAACACGCAGAGCGCGGTCGGCCATAGCCTTGTTGGCAGCCATGATTTCGGCACGCTTGGCGTCGGTCATGGGCAGAGCCTTGCCGTCTTCCCAGTAGTAAGCACAGCGGGCAAGAACCACGTCGGGGCCGCCCTTGGTGTACTGAACGTATGCGCCGCCCAGATCGTGAACGGTGGACATCATCTTACGGCCGGAGTCGAAGGGAGCTTCGTCCACACGGGGGGTAGCCTTCTCCATGTCCTGCTTGGGCAGGCCAACGGAGTAAGCGAAGTTGACCAGAGCGCACTCGGTGGGCTCGCCTTCAGCCTGATTCTCCTCGTTCAGGTTGGCGTCGGAGCACAGAGCCATAGCGGTGGCAACCAGGTTGGTTTCGCCGATGTGATCGACGACGGTCATCTTGTTCTGAGTCAGGGTACCGGTCTTGTCGGAGCAGATAACCTGGGTGCAGCCCAGAGTCTCAACAGCGGTCAGACGGCGGATAACGGCATTACGCTTGGACATGTTGGTAACACCGATGGACAGAACGACGGTAACGACGGTTGCCAGACCCTCGGGGATAGCGGCAACAGCCAGGGAAACGGCGACCATGAAGGTCTCCAGGATGACGGTCAAGGTGTGACCGGGCTGAGCCAGCTCGCCGCGGGCGACGAACAGGTTGAATGCGAAGATGAAAATACAGATGCCCAGAACCATCTTGGACAGCATAGTGCCCAGCTCGTCCAGTTTGCGCTGCAGGGGGGTCTCCTCGTCTTCGGTGGCTGCCAGAGCGCCGGCGATCTTACCCATCTCGGTGTCCATACCGGTGCGGGTGATGACTGCCTTACCACGGCCGTAAACGACGGTGGAACCCATGTAGCACATGTTCTTGCGGTCGCCCAGAGGAACTTCCTCCTGGCCTTCTGCCAGACCCAGTGCATCCAGCATCTTGTTGACAGGGACAGATTCGCCGGTCAGGGCGGCTTCTTCAATCTTCAGGGATGCGTTCTCGATGATACGGCCGTCAGCGGGAACAGCGTCACCGGCTTCCAGAACGACGATGTCGCCGGGAACCAGCTCATCGGAGTGCAGAACAACCAGCTTGCCGTCGCGGATAACTTTACAGGTTGCGGCGGTCATCGTCTGCAGTGCTTCAATCGCGGCTTCTGCCTTGCTTTCCTGAACAACGCCCAAGATGGCGTTCAGCAGAACAACGGCTAGAATGATGATAACTTCTGCCCATTCGTTTTCACCGGCGAGCATACCGGTCAGAGCGGAGACCGCTGCTGCGACCATCAGGATGATCAGCATGGGGTCCTTCAGCTGCTCGATGAAACGCTGGATCAGGGTGGGCTTTTCCGCTTCCTTCAGCTTGTTGGGGCCGTACTTGGCAAGTCTTTCCTGAGCCTGAGCGGCAGAAAGGCCTTCCGTAGTAACGCCCAGTTCCTGAAGGACTTCTTCAGCGGAGTGGACATACTCGTGCTTCATCAATTTCTCTCCTTATAAATTTAGTATTATTAAAAAAGAGACTCATGCACAGGGTTTCCAACTGTGCATGAGTCTCATTCTTAAACAAAGCTTCCCGAGCCCCATTGGGGCTGGTGTGACGGTAGGCTTCACGCATATGCGCGGAATTACTCCCTCATGTACCAATATAATAATATACTCAAAATCCGGTGTCAAGGCAGAATTTCTTTTTTGTTAATTATTACCTGTAATTGACTTCCTTTTTTGGTTGTGTTAGACTGAATCCGTAATTTACCAAGGGAGGAAAAACCTATGGATATCAAGGCAAAAATCGAGGAAATCGTCAAAAAGCTCCTGTCTGACAAGGATCTGATGGCCAAGTTCCAGCGCAATCCCGTCTTTGTCATTGAGCAGATGGTGGGTGTTGACCTGCCCGATGATCTGGTCAACCAGCTGATCGACGGCATCAAGGCAAAGATCACCATCGACAAGGTGGGCGATGTTCTGGGCGGCCTGGGCAAGCTGTTCAAGTAAGAGACAAGATAAAAACCGCACCTGGATTTCAGGTGCGGTTTTTGGTTGTCTAAAGAATACCACCTGCTATGCAGGTGGTGCAAAAAAGTTATACTTATGCGTAGAAAAAGGAAACCTCCGATGATAGAGTTGTAAGAAGGTTCGGCAACCGCTTACAAACAAGATCAATGGAGGTTATCCAAAT
>JAFXAV010000051.1 GCA_017516785.1 Oscillospiraceae bacterium | reverse complement strand
GTTGCTGCTCCCGCTGCTGCTGCTGAGGAAGTCGAAGAGAAGACCGAGTTCGACGTCATCCTGAAGTCCGCTGGCGCTTCCAAGCTGGGCGTTATCAAGGTTGTCCGTGCCGCTACCGGTCTGGGCCTGAAGGACGCTAAGGAGCTGGTTGACAACTGCCCCAAGACCCTGAAGGAAGCTATCTCCAAGGAAGACGCAGAGAAGCTGGTTGAAGAGCTGAAGGCCGCTGGCGCTGAGGCTGAGATTAAGTAATTTATCTCTAATTACCGCTTTCAATGCTACAGCCGCCGAGTCAATCGGCGGCTGTTTCTTTTTCTTGAAAGGATACCTCTATGGAAAATATCCTCACTTCCCTGTCATCCCTGTTGCCTGAGGGCATTGATATTCCATCCGTTCTGAAATTCATTCTTCTCGTTGCAGTCGGTTCCCTGGTGCTTGGTCTGACCGCAAGACTGCTCCTTGGCAAACATTCCAATTTGAATGAGTCAGTATGTTCCGCCATCGGAATTCTTTTTGTATACGCCCTGACCATTGTCATCTATACATTCAATCCTGCCGGTCTTGCAACCTACCTCGCTCCCCTGCCCTTTGTCGGTTTCGAAGGCGAATCCCTTCAGATTTTCTCCTTTGCCGGAGCTGCTTTTCCCGTAATCTGCGGTGAGCTTTTGTCTGTTGTGATTCTGGCATTCATTGCCAATCTGGTGGATACCGTAATGCCGGAAGGCAAATCTGTGTTTATATGGTTTCTTCTGCGGATTCTGACGATTCTCATAGCCTTTATCATTCATATTCTTATCTCCAAGGCTCTGGAGGCCGCGCTGTCCGGCGTTATCATGGAGTATGCTCCTATGATTCTGCTTTGTATCCTGCTGTTCATGCTGTTCCTGGGCCTTTTGAAGGGCGTTCTTGCTTTGGTTCTGGCAACGGTACATCCCGTTATCGGCGCTGTGTCCGCCTTCTTTTTCGGGAATCTTATCGGTGTGCAGCTGCGCAAAGCTGTCACAACCTCTGCCATGATCAGCGGTGTTGCCTATGCCCTGGTTCATTATGGAGTGGGTACCATCTGCATCTCCGCTGCCGCGCTGCTTTCCTACATTCCTCTGATTGCTGTGCTTCTGGCGCTTTGGTATTTCATAGATAAAATTCTGTAAAAAATCCCTCCGCATACAGCGGAGGGATTTTTCATTTTAATAGAAGCTGATGGATTCCAGCTTCATGTCGGAAGCGGTTTCCACGATGATCAGCTTGGCATTGGTGGTGGTTCGAACCACACCGTCTCTGCCGGTGGTATCGATCTCATAGGTGATGTCGCACAGGTAGATGCCCTCGCCCAGGCGAACCTGATGATGGGCAAGCAGTGAGACGATCTTGTCGCCCTTGCTCTGGCCGAACTGAAGGCCATCGATGGCATCGCTAAGGCGCTCTGCAAAGTCACTGCCAGCCACCACATACTCCATCAGGCTGTTGAAGGTAGCATAGCGCGTATTCTTATTGGAGCCTGTGAAAGCCACGTAGCGCTTGACAAACTCAGCGGTGAAGGCGTCCAACTGCTTCCGCTCTTCCTCGGAACAGTTGTGGAAGAATGCGGTCAAATCGGTATTTTCGTCCAGAACAACAGGGTTGCCCTCAGGATCTGCAACGGAGATTTCCATCTGACCCAGGAAAGGACCTGCAACATAGGTCACCCTGTAAGGAAGCTCATAATCCTCGTAGTACTCTTCGATCTCTTCGTAGATGATCTTGTCCACGGTGATATACTCGCTGCCCAGCTGATGTCCGTTGACAGAAACAATGAAATCACTGGGAGCCGTGGCAGTGACGGTTTCGCCGATCATGTAGCTGACGTCGAAGCTTTCCTCAGCCAGGGTCCAGGTGGTGAAGCCGTACTTGTCGGTGCTGTCCACTTCGATGGCGAACTGACCCACAACAGTGCTGCCGGAGCGCAGGACATAAACCTGGCGGGTATCGGTGCATTCACTGGTCTTCTTGGCGTGCTTCACTTCGCCCAGCTGCTCCTTGATATAGGTTCTGCATTCCTCTTCAGACTGCAGATTGTGGTCAATCTGATCGATCACATCCTGGGACATATCGCAGATGTGATCCAGAGTCAACTGCTCCATATAGGCATTGACCGTATTCTTGGGACGGGAGTTTTCATAGGCTTCCATATAAGCCCAAAATTCTTTCAGGCCGAACCAGGCGGCAGTCAGGAAAACAGCTGCATAGAGAATCATGCCGAAAATGAACCAGCCGCAGCCGCGGGCCTTCTTCTGCTTTGCTGCTTTGGGGTTATTGAGATACTTAGCCATTTGCGCTCACTCCTTCCTTCAGAACCAGGAATGTGGTGGGCACCGGGCGGATGCCGATAACAGAGGCGCAGTTATTGATATAATCGCCGCCGAACCACATCAGAGAAGAGGAACCGCCGTCCAGATTGCAGGCGTTGACAGCGCCGTATTCCATGAAAATGTCCACCAGGTCCTGATGGGTAGCGCCCAGACTGATAACCTGACGGCCGTCGATGACCAGCATCAGGATGGTGCCGTCAGAGCGCTGACCGATGGCGGTGCGGGGATTGACGCCGCTGGACAAGGTTGCGGGCTCGCCGTTGGAAACCAGCACAGGGCCAAAACAGACGCCGTACTGGATATCCCGCTGCTCCACCTCTTCAGGAGTCAGCTTACCAACATGGAGAATATTGTTGCTGTCGAGGCCCACGAAGCCGTTCTGGGTGCCCTTGCCGGCGTAGTAGATCTTGCCTTCGAACACAACCATGGTGTTGGGAAGGCTGCCATTGCCCTTGCCTTCGGGATCTTCGAAGCCGCCGGCATTGATGCCTGCCACAGCATCGAACTTTTCAACCATTTCCGCAACAGTATAACCTCTTGCTCCATAGGAAGAAGGCACACTGCCCATAATGACACGGCTGGGATCCAGAACAACCATCATGTAACCGGAATAGCCTTCGCCCTTCACAGGTTCGATGATGATACCGTCGCCGTCCTCATCAATCAGGCCCCATTCATCGGCCACAGGGCCTTCAGGGGTGTCTTCCTGATTTTCAGGGTTCTCCTCAGGCTTGCTGATTTGGATCAGAGAGGTGTCGGTTTCCACGAACTCCTCTTCTCCCTGAGCTGCTTCAATGGCGGCAATTTCCTCTTCCGTGAAGAAGATATCCGCAATAAAGCCAACGGCACTGGTCTCCCGGACGGACATGACGAAAATGTCTCTAGCCGTGGGAGAAGGTCCCTTTGCCAGAACATACATCACGCCGTAGAGGACGATGGCCAGCAGCAGGACTGTCTCCAGAATGATCGCCAGAAGCTTTCCGAGGAAACCGAAGAATCTGCGCAGGCCGGATTTCTTTTTCCGGACCGGGATTTCCCCTTCTTCAACGGGAGCAGGCTCAGGACGGGCTGCTCCAAACTCTTCCACTTCGGCGAGAATATCATCAATGTTGAAAACATCGTTTTCCACTTTTTACTTCCCTCCAAATATAATCGGTAAAGATTAGTATATCAAAGGAAGTATATTTTGTAAAGTTTTTTCGTTGTTTTTGCAATAATTCCTCGAAAAAAGTTTAAAAGAAGCCAACCTTTCCGGTCGGCTTCTTTTCATTTTCAGTTCACTCAGGCGTTCTTCACAGCCTCAATGGCATCAGCCAGAGCATCAGTGTTGACAGTCTCCATCAGGCCATTGTCATAGGCAGCGGCAACACTGGGATCGATGGGCAGCTTTGCCAGGATGGGCAGGCCGAACTCGGCAGCAACACTTTCCAGCTTGCTCTTGCCGAAGACCTCGATCTTTTTGCCGCAGTCGGGGCACTCCAGGTAAGAGTAATTCTCCACGAAGCCCAGAACAGGGATGTTCATCATGTTTGCCATCTTCACAGCCTTGCCCACGATCATGGAAACCAGATCCTGGGGAGAGGTGACGATGATGATACCGTCGATGGGCAGGCTCTGGAACACGGTCAGAGGCACGTCGCCGGTTCCGGGAGGCATATCCACGAACATGTAATCCACGTCTTCCCAGATAACGTCGGTCCAGAACTGCTTCACAGCGCCGGCGATGACGGGACCGCGCCAGACAACGGGATCGTTGGGGTTTTCCAGCAGCAGGTTGATAGACATAACCTGCATACCGGTGCGGGTCAGTGCAGGATACAGGCCTTCTGCGGTAGCGCCCTGGCACTCGGTGACACCGAAAGCGGTGGGTGCAGAAGGACCGGTGATGTCGGCATCTAGAACGCCGACAACCTTGCCCTGGCGGGCCATGGCAACAGCCAGCATGGAGGTGACGGTGGACTTACCGACGCCGCCCTTGCCGGACACAACTGCAATGACCTTTTTGACAGTGGACAGAGGATTCAGGTTTTCCAGCAGGCTTTCTGCCTTGCGATCAGCGCAGTCAGAGCTGCAGCTGGAACAATTGCCGTTACAAGAACTCATTTGAAATTCGCTCCTTTGGTTTAGTCGTAACTTATATTATAGGCCGGTCGACCCAAAGTGTCAACCTTTTAATATTCCTTCTTCTTTTTCAGGGCGGTGACGATCATCACAATACCGCCAACCATAAAAATCTGGATACCAATCAGGCCGAAGATACCGCCGAAAACAGGATTTCCAGTTACTTCATAGCCATACCACAGGAAGGTGGCATAGGCACAAATGACCACCAGGAACGCACCGCCAAACAGCCGCAGCAGCTTGCTGCGAAGTTCCTTGCGGGCCATTTCTTCCTCGACTCCCAGTAAGATTCCGTCCACGGCAACATCCGGTACGCCGTCATAGACAACAAATCTGCACCATTTCTTACCGATCTTCAGATCGTACTCGGAGTCTTCATTGTCGTTTTTCAGCTTTCGGGGGGCCTTGATGGCAAGCTCGTCATCCACGTACACCTCAAACAGGGACCGCATGGGCACGCAGCGGATCGCATGGCTTACGCCGTCAATTTCCGTCTCCCAATAATATTCTCTCTCTTTTTTCATGAGAAATCCTCCTTATTCCTGGGCAGCTTCCCACTGCTCCATCAGGTCCATCAGCACTTCCTCCGCTGCTTCCTTTTCGCCCAGCAGTCGGGTCAGTTCCTGATAGTCGGCAGATGCAGCCTCGATCTTTTCGTCGAACTCCGCAACCACCTTTTCCTGCTTCTCAATCTCCCGCTCCAGGCGCCTTACCAGCTTGTCGATATCCTTGGTGCCGCCCTTGGGCTTTTCCTTCTTGGGTTTGGGTGCGGATACCGGAGCAGGCTTCGCAGCAGCCTCATGCTCCAGAATGGAGCGGTACTTCTGATAGCCGCATTTGAAGTCCCGGATTTCGCCGTCCTCCAGCAGCCAGATCCGCTCTGCAAACTTTTCAATAAAGTAGCGGTCATGGGACACAAACAGCAGCACGCCCTCGAATTCCTCAATAGCAGCTTCCACCCATTCTCTCGATGCGATATCCAGATGGTTGGTGGGTTCGTCCAGGATCAGCAGATTGATCTTCTCATCCATCAGCATGCACAGCCGCAAACGGCTCTGCTCACCGCCAGAGAGGGTTCCCACGGTTTTGAACACATCCTCACCCTGGAACAGGAACTGTCCCAGACGGTCGCGAGCGACCTGGGGGGTACAGTTCTTTTCATAGAGCATGGTGTCATAAAGACTCCGCTCGGGATGGGAAAAATGGATGATCTGGGGAAGGTAACCCCATTTGACCGTAGGACCGAACTGAATCTTGCCGGCGCAGTCTTCTTCACCCAGCAGGCACTTGATAAAGGTGGACTTGCCGGTGCCGTTGTCGCCCAGAATGGCGATGCGTTCGCCGCCCTCGACTGTCAGCTCCACATTGGAGAACAGGGTACGGTCGCCGAAGGATTTGGCTACGTTCTTCATCTTGAAGACGATATCGCCGGAGAAATCCTTCTCGCCGAAGGTGGCCCGCATGGTCTTTTCGGTCTTGGGTTTTTCAGTTTTCTTAATGCGCTCCATCCGGTGCTGGATGGACATGGCCCGGCGGTAGAGGGTCCGGTTGTTGATGCCCCAGCCCTTCATACGTTCCACAGTATATCCCAGCTGCTTCAGTTTCGCCTGTTCCTGCTCGTACTGCTTCATCTGCAGGTCAAATCTGGCCTGCTTTTCATCCATGTAGAAGGAGTAGTTGCCGGAATAGAACTCGGCGTGGCCGTCCACGATTTCGATGACCCGGTCGGCCACTTGGTCGATGAAATAGCGGTCATGGGAGATGGCAAGAACGGTACCTTTAAAGGTATTGATGTACTGCTCCAGCCATTCGACGCTGTTGAGATCTAAGTGGTTGGTAGGCTCGTCCAGCAGCAGAATGTCGGTCTTTTCCAGCAGCAGTCTTGCCAGGTTCACTCTGGTCTTCTCGCCGCCGGAGAGGGAGTCAAACTCCTGCTTCCGCATCTCGGCAGGAATACCCAGACCGTTGCAGATTTTGTCCACTTCCACGTCCATGTCGTAGCCGCCGCCGGACTGGAACCGGTTGGTCAGGTTATCATATTCCCGCAGCTGCTCCTCGCTGGCCCCCTGGGTCATGGCCCGTTCCAAGGCCTCCATCTTCTTTTTGGTTCTCATCAGGTCTGCAAAGGCAGACCGCAGCACATCCTCCACCGTGTAGCCGTAGGGGAACTTGGGAATCTGGGAAATCAGTCCCAGCCGCTTGTGGGGATTGATGAACACATCGCCGTCATCGTAATCCATCTGGCCGGTGAGTATATTGAAAAGGGTGGTCTTGCCGCAGCCGTTCCGGCCGAGGATGGCCACGCACTCCCCTTCCTGAATCTCGAAGCTGAGACCTTCCAGAAGATTTTCGCCGATGACGAAAAATTTAGTTAAGTTTCTTACCTGTATATCAACCATTGTGATTCTCCGAATTAACTGAGTTTTCAAACTAATAGGTCTAAATATCAATAGGGTCCGGGTTTCATAGTGATTTTCCGCTCGTAAACCGCACTGTTTTCAGAAATATGGTTTTTTATCAGATGATAATATTTCTCATCCCGGCAAAAGGCAAGTCCGCAGAAAATTGCTCCACTGGGACGTTTCTTCCGGAGTTGATTGGAAATCTCAAGCAGTGCATCTTCGCTGATTTCCTCTCCGGAAAAAACACAGTACCGAAGTGAGTTCCAAACCTCTTTTCCAATCGGATCTCCAACGCGATATTTGCCAGTGTAACGCCATGTCAGATCCAGCAGATATACCACCGGGAAAGAGTGGAGATCTGTAGCAGGCAAAATCACTTTTCTGCCGTTTACAATGCTGACAGCATGATCGGTCAGTACCAGTTTGGTTTCGGCTCTTTTGAACACGCACGCACATAACACTGCGAAAAGCAATGCAAGCGGAATAACAACGCATTTCAGAGCCAGACTGTCCAGCCAGAAAGCCATAACAACCGCCATACCTTGCAAAAATCCAAAAAAGATCATTATGGCAATTACTGCGCTTTTGTCATGGGGATACATATCGAATTCATGTGTGTCCATATGATTTCGTCCTCCAAACTCATCACATGATGTCTTTGATTATCGTTTCCAATTCTTCTTTCGTATAAAGCAGATTCAGCGCCTGAAGGAAGCCGTTGGTGCTGATTTTTTCCGGGAAACCCAGTTTTTTGATCAGCTTGGCGCGGATTTCCGTACTTCCGGGGCCGTAAAGGCCAAGATCCATCAGGTCGGCCTTGGTAATCTCCTTTACAGATTCTTCCGCTGCTTCCCCCTCAAAGGTGGCCCCTGCCCGGCGGAGAGATTCCAGGATCACGTCCCGCTTCATACCCTCCACACCCAGCTTGCCTTCCTTGCCTGGAGCAGCTTTGCGGCGCTCCTTGCCCAGAATATCGGGGGTGTAGGCATGCTTCAGGTACTGATTGGGGATAGCGCTCTTAATGTGATTGCGGATCACAAATCCCGCGCCGTCGGCATCGGTAAAGACGATCAGTCCTCGTTTCCGAGCGACACTCCGCAGCAGCGCCATCTGCTCCTTGTTCTTGAAAATGCCAAATCCGGAGGTTTCCAGAATGGGCGCATCTACGATCTGGCTCAGTGTATTTTTATCGTAGCGGCCTTCCACCACGATTGCTTCGCGAATTTTAACCACGGCGCGCCTCCTGTGCCAGCTGCAGAATCAGCATTTCCAGCAGCCGCTCGGGATCATCGAAGGACGTCTTCATGGCATAGTCCGTTTCCAAAACAAGCTCTGCCGCCTTTCTGCAGAAATCGGGAGTAAACCGCCGGGCAGCATCCATTGTCTTCCGGGCGGGATAATCCGGGATTCCGCAGAGCTTTGCCAGCTCGCCGGAATTTCTGCCGTTATCCAGAAGTGTTCTTGCTGTGCTGATGCGGCGGAAATGGGTGCCCACCGCGCCGAGAATTGCCAGGGGCTCCTGCTGCATTTTCAGCAGGGTCTGTAGCTTCTGAAGGGCCGGGCCATACTTGCCCTCGCCCAGCATATCGGTCATCTGGAACACCACCGCATCCAGAACCGGTTCCGTGACGGCATCAATGTCGTATTTTGTGATCTCATCGGCACCGGAGAAGGCAGCAATCTTGCTGATCTCCCCTGCCAGAGCCGTCATGGTGCCGCCAGTGATGTCGATGAGGTAGGCGCATAGGTCATTGGAGATCCGCTTGCCCCGATTGAGAAAATGGCGGGTAATCCAGTTGATCAGTTCCCGCTGACCCTGCTTGGCAAACTCCACGATGGTGGCGTTTTTGTCGATTGCTTCCCAGAGCTTTTTCAGCCTCTTGTCCGGCTTCCAGGACACGGTTTCATAGGTAAAGATCACCGTACACCAGTCGGGAATGTCCGAAAGGATCTCTGCAATCTTGTTCCGGTCCCCTTCCGGCAGCTTAAAAAGGTCAATCTCATCCACATGGACTAAGGTATGCTCTGCCATCATGGGGAAATTCTCTACACTGTCCATCAGGGACTGAATGTCAAAAGTCTCATTATTGAGCTTGTGGAAATTGAAGGACTCCGTCAGATCATCCAACAGCAGCTTTTTGATCTGCTCGAAGTAATGGTTCAGAAGGAAGATTTCCTCACCATGGAAAATGTACAGCCGGCCCAGCTCCTTTGCCTTGATGGCCGCCTTCAGTTCCTGTAAATTGTCATTTGCAATGGGCTTTTTTGCCATGGTGTCACCTCCTGAGTGTAATATTGCCGTCCCGGTCGGTGCGGTAGACGGTACTGCCAACAGCAGCAAGCCTGTCCAGAACCTCCTGGGTCGGATGACCATAGGGATTTTCTCCCACGGAAATCACTGCGATGACTGGGCTGGTTGCAGCCAGCAGCTCTTCGCAGGCAGAATATTTGGATCCGTGGTGACCCACCACCAGAACTTCCAGTTCCGGGATTTCGGCAGTTTTCAGGAGCATCCGCTCACCGAAGTCACTGCGGTCACCGGTGACCAGTATATCACAATTTTCCCGCTGGAACAAGACCGCAAGGGAGCTTTCGTTACCGGAATCCGGCACCACAGGTCCGAAAATGGTCAGAACCGTGCCGCCGTAGGACAGTTGAAGGTTCTGAGAAACTCTGGTGACCGTTCCATCGGTCAGGGCATCCAGTGCATCTCCTATGCCCGCTTCGTCATCGGACTGGGGCATGAACAAAGAATCGGTGGGAATACGGGTCAGAAGATGAGGAAGACCCCCGGAATGGTCTTTATCGTAATGAGTCAGAATCACGCCATCCAGTCGGAAAACGCCCATACTCATAAGACTCTCCGCCGCCAGATCGGCAGCATCCTCTGCATAGCTTCCGCCGCAGTCCACAAGATAGGTCTTACCTTCGCTCTGATAAATGATACACTGACCCTGGCCCACATTCAGTACGGTCATGCGGCAGTTGTCGGTCATAGGTTCAATCCAGGATGCACCCAAGCTCAGGCACAGGCCAATCACCGCACAGCAGAAAAGAACTGCAGGCTGCTTCTTCCGCATCGTCAGGAACACTGCAAGCAGCACGTAGCAGAAAATCAGCCAAGCAACGATATAGATGCTCCTGGTATACACCGCCGCCAGAGGAAATGCTCCAAGGACCTTTGCTGCGCCCAGCACATATCGGATGGGCCAGCTGATGACCTTGGCAATCACGATGCCCACCGAAGGCCAGATCCAGCCAGTGAGACAGACAGTCATTAGTCCATAGAAAATGAAATTGATGACCCATAGGGTCAGAAGATTGGTCAGGACACCCACCAGACTGATGGTGCCGAAATAATATGCAACCAGAGGCGTGGTGACGGTCATGGCGCTCAACGTGACCGATATGGACGATACAAACCAGTGCTTCAGCTTCGGAAAACGTTTCTTTCCCAGCTTGCCCATCATCCATTGATCGATCTTCTCATAGAAGAGGAAGATGCCGATCATGCAGCCGACGGACAGCTGGAAGCTGACGGAGGTAATCACCAGCGGATTGGCTACCAGCATCACGAGACAGGAAAAGGCCAGTTCCGTGGGGCCATCGTAATCCCTGCCAAAGAGCATGGCAAGCATCATCAGAATCATCATGATGGCGGCTCTGGTCACCGAGGGAGAAAATCCTGCAACAGCCGCAAAGAGCACCATGGCAGGAATACCCATCAGCGCCACCAGCCACCGCCGCTTGAAGCACAGGACATACACAAGTGAAAAGAGGATCGACACATGCAGACCGGATACCGCTATGATGTGGCTGATGCCGGAAACTTTGAAAGCCGTGTTGGTTTCGTAGTCGATTCCCGTGCGGTCGCCCAGAAAAAGCGCTTTTGCAAATGCAGCGGTATCTTCCGGGAAAGAAGCATCGAGGATTCCGATCAGCTTCTGCCGCAGCACCGCGGCGAAGCCCCAGTCAGGAATCTCCGCCAATTTACCCAGCTCCGCGTCCTCTTCCTGATAGGCAAGGAGGAAGATTCCCTTGCCCTGATGGGCAGTAGCTTCATCGGCGCCGTCGGGGGTTGTGACCCGAAATTCGAAGGCGCCGGTCAGCACATCGCCGGGTGCCATTTCAATTTCACCACTGACGTAGAATTTCGCCAGGAAAGGCTTCCCTTCCAGATAGAGTTCTCCTTCCACGGCGGTGCCGTAATCGGTCAAATAGCTGTAATCAGTACATTGAGCGGTGACATCGGCAATTTTCCCGTCAAGTTCCGATGCAAGACTTAGGTAGTTTGCAGAATATATCTGAAACCAGCCAAGACCCAGAGCGATACCGAAGACAATGACCGCCGGAATCCGCAGCACTTTGACCCAATGACTTCCGGTCAGCAGCAACGCAAAAAGAACCGCAAAACAGATTGCAGGCAGAAGAAGTCCCTCGGTGATCCAGGCATATGCGCAAAAAGCGCAGGCTGCGCCGAAGCCCATGGTGCAAAGCATCAGTTTTCTCATTCGGCACAGCCCCTCTCATGTAAAATCGGGCGCCGCCTGTGCGGCGACGCCCTGTAAAAATTCAATTAACCCAGCTTGGAAGCAACGAAGCCTTCCACCTTAGCCAGAGCCTCGGCGATCTTGGTGGCATCCTTGCCGCCACCCATGGCGGAGTCGGGCTTGCCGCCGCCGGAGCCGCCGCAGGTGGTGCAGACCAGCTTCACCAGCTCGCCGGCCTTGATGCCGGACTTGACAGCTGCCTTGCCGCAGACGGCCAGGAAGGTGACCTTCTCGCCGTTGACAGTGGACAGAACTGCAACAACGTTCTCAGCCTTGTCGCGCAGCACATCGCCCATCTGGCGCAGCTTACCGGCGTCAGCGTCAGCAACGGAAACGGTGATGACCTTCAGGCCGCCGATTTCCTTGCCGCTGCCCAAGATGCGGTCGATCTGACCGGCAGTCTCGCGGGCCTTGAAAGTTTCGATCTCGCGCTTCAGTTCCTTGATCTCATCCTGCTGAGCCTGAACGCGGTTGACCAGCTCTGCGGGCTTGGTCTTCAGCTTTGCAGCAGCCTCAGCCAGCAGATTCTGGGTGTTCTCCAGCTTGGCCATGACAGCCTTGCCGGTGATGGCTTCGATACGGCGGACGCCGGAAGCAACGCTTCCTTCGCCGTCAACCTGGAAGGAGCCGATCTTGGCGGTGTTGTCCAGATGGGTACCGCCGCAGAGCTCCACGGAGTAGCCGCCCATGTTGACAACCCGGACGGTATCGCCGTACTTCTCGCTGAACAGAGCCATAGCGCCCATAGCCTTGGCTTCGTCGATGGACATCTCCTTGGTGTCGATGCCGTAGCCTTCCAGGACAGCTTCCCGGACGATGGCGTTGACCTTGGCGATTTCCTCAGCGGTCATAGCAGAGTAATGGGTGAAGTCGAAACGCAGGTGATCAGGCTCGACCAGAGAACCAGCCTGATGGACATGATCACCCAGGACTTCCTGCAGAGCCTTCTGCAGCAGGTGGGTTGCGGAGTGGGCGCGCATGATAGCCTTGCGGCGGTCAGCATCCACTTCGGTGGTGGCAGTGTCGCCGACGTTCAGAACGCCGGAAACGACCATGCCGTAGTGCAGGTACTTGTCGCCCTTGTTCTTCTGGACATTGTTGACCTCGAACAGGCCGCCCTCGGTGCGGATCACACCGTGGTCAGCAACCTGGCCGCCCATTTCGGCGTACATGGTGGTCTTGTCCAGAACCAGGATTGCCTCAGCGCCTTCGCCGATGGTTTCCTGAGTCTCGTCCTCGGAGACGATGGCAACGATCTTGCCCTCGGTGGTCATAGCGTTGTAGCCGACAAACTCGGTGGCAGGAATTTCCTTGCCCAGGTCAACGCCGGCCCAGCCCAGGTCACCCAGAGCCTTACGGGCTTCACGGGCGCGGACACGCTGCTCTTCGCGGCATGCGGTGAACTTGTCCATATCCAGGGTCATACCCTCGTCCTCGACCATTTCCACGGTCAGGTCAACGGGGAAGCCGTAGGTGTCAGCCAGCAGGAATGCATCCTCGCCGGAGAAGACAGTCTTGCCCTCAGCCTTGTGCTCAGCCATCTTGGTGTTGAAGATGGCCATGCCGGTATCGATGGTACGGGCGAAGTTCTCTTCCTCGATCTTGACGATGCGGGTGATATACTCAGCGCGCTCACGCAGGTAGGAGTAATGGGTCTCATTCTCCTTGATGACAGTGCCGACAACCTCAAACAGGAAAGGCTTGTTGACGCCCAACAGCTTGCCATGACGGGCAGCGCGGCGCAGCAGACGGCGCAGGACGTAGCCGCGGCCTTCATTGGAGGGCAGAACGCCGTCAGCGATCATGAAGGTGGAAGCGCGGATGTGGTCGGTGATGACGCGCAGGGAAACGTCAGTCTTGTAGCTCTGGCCGTAGGAAGCGCCGGTCAGAGTGGTGACATGGTTGGTGATGTTCATGACGGTGTCAACGTCGAACAGGGAGTTGACGTTCTGGCAGACGCAGGCCAGACGCTCCAGGCCCATGCCGGTGTCGATGTTCTTCTGGATCAGCTCGGTGTAGTTGCCGTTGCCGTCGTTGTCGAACTGGGAGAAAACGTTGTTCCAGACTTCCATGAAGCGGTCGCAGTCGCAGCCGGGACGGCAGTCGGGCTTGCCGCAGCCGTATTCTTCGCCGCGGTCATAGTGGATCTCAGAGCAGGGGCCGCAGGGACCTGCGCCGTGCTCCCAGAAATTGTCCTTCTTGCCCAGGCGGGTCATGCGCTCTTCGGGAACGCCGATGACCTTGGTCCAGATGTCCCATGCCTCGTCATCGTTTTCATAAACGGTGGGGTACATCCGCTCGGGCTCCAGGCCAACCCACTCGGGACTGGTCAGGAACTCCCAGCTCCACTTCAGGGATTCGACCTTGAAGTAGTCGCCGAAGGAGAAGTTGCCCAGCATCTCGAAGTAGGTACCGTGGCGTGCGGTCTTGCCGATGTTTTCGATGTCACCGGTACGGATGCACTTCTGGCAGGTGCAGACACGGCGGCGGGGGGGCTCAACCTCGCCCTTGAAGTAGGGCTTCATGGGTGCCATGCCGGAGTTGATCAGCAGCAGGGACTTGTCATTCTGGGGGATCAGGGAGAAACTGGGCAGACGCAGATGGTTCTTGGTCTCGAAGAAGGACAGGAACATCTCACGCAGCTCGTTTACACCATGGGGTTTGTGACTCATTGGAATTCTACCTCCATAAATTATTTCAAAGTAATAAGTGCCGATAGCAAAGACCGCTGCTCAGCAAAAAATAGAACGCCCCTATCTGAAAAGAGATAGGGGCGTGAAAATACGCGGTACCACCCTAATTCACCTGCGAAAAAGCAGGCATCTTGGCGGCTCTGTAACGGGAGCACCCGTCCCGGTCATCCCGGGCGACGCTGAAAGCGGCCCACAGGCTAGTTCGTAAGGGCTTGCACCGATCCCCTCTCGCTATGAACGCGTTCACCTGATTATTCTTCAGCATTGTCTTTGCAATATCCAGATCATTTTACACAAAGAATGCTGAAATGTCAATTGTTTTACCAGTATTTTTCGGATAATTTCAGGAAATTCTCCTCCATGTAGAAGGGCACATCCTCATCCGGATTCCAGGGGCGCACCGTCAGCTTGGCGCAGCTGTGAATCTTGGGCAGGGATTCACCGGGGAATACCACCAGTTCCAGATCAACACCGAATTCCGTCTGGGTTGCCCGGTAGTCGAGGATGCTGGACCAGGCGAGAAAACGCTCTTCCAGCATGGCCTTGGAGGGGTTATCCTTGCCGACGTAAACCGTTTCCACAATTCTGGGGGCATCACAGCCGCAGGAACAGGGCTGGTGCAGCAGTGTGGAAGTCTCCTGGGGATCATAAATAAGGCTGGGATCTTCCCGGGATTCAAACATCAGTCTGCCCCGCTTGGGATCAGGCAGGGGGTCTCCCTGCTCGCTGAGGACCACAGCCCTGAACCGTTCATCCCGGATGTGGATGCCGGCCTCCCGGTCGCAGGTAAAGCCTACCACCACAGGACCGGAACGGACCGAATAGCAGCCCCAGACCTTACAGTCCAGGCCTTTTTTGATACCTTCCAGCATCCATCGGGCATAAGGGTAGCCCCCCAGCACCACATTATGGATATACAGAGGCGTCGCCGTGGCCTTAGCCACCTTCATCAGTCCCAGGACAATCAGAGGATGGGCAACGATGGTATGGGCATGGGTGTGAAAAGCCTGCCGCAGCAGTTCTTTCCAGCGGTAATCGGGGCCCCAAAAAACAGGCACACCGCCGCAATCCCGCACTGCCTGACCCACAATGCCGCCGAAACTCTCAGGGCCATTGTCCGGGAAGCAGATCAGAACCGGTTCCTCTTTATACATAAAAATCCGAAGGTGCTCGGCAAGGAATGCCCGGGTGGATGCCAGAGCCTCAGGGGATGTTTCAATTTTGTGGAGCTTGTCATAAGTGTCTTCGTACATCATGAGCCCCTCCTCCCACATATATGGCTATTATATACAATAAGGCTCCAGTCTTTCAAGACAAAATTCACGTTTTCGTGCAAATATGCAAAAATTGTGTCGATTTATACAAGGGCCCAGAAAATAGAAAAGCTCCGGCTGAGCCGGAGCTTTTATTTCGTTACAACAGACGGATACCTGCCTTTTCACAGGCTTCATGAGTCTGGCGGTCCCAGATGCTGGACTGAACCTCGCCGATGTGGGCGCAGCCCATCATCAGCATGGCAAGACGGGACTGACCGATGCCGCCGCCGATGGTCAGAGGCAGTTCGCCGTTTAAAAGCATCTTGTGGAAGGGCAGTTCCCGGCGGTCATCACAGCCGCTGACCCGCAGCTGATAGTCGAGAGATGCTTCATCCACGCGGATGCCCATGGAGGAAATTTCCAGAGCGCGGTCCAGCACCTCGTCCCAGAAGAAAATGTCGCAGTTGAGCTGCCAGTCGTCATAGTCGGGGGCCCGGCCGTCATGAGGCTTACCGGAGCGGAGCTTGCCGCCGATCTGCATGATACAGGCGGTGTGGTGATCCTTGACGTAGGCCTTTTCCCGCTCGGAGCCGGTCTTCAGGTCGGGATACAGATCCTCCAGTGCCTGGGAAGTGATGAAGGAAACCTCCCGTCTGAGCTGGGTATTCAGCTGGGGAAAACGGACACGGAGCCGGTCATTGGTGTCGCAGATGGCCCGGACAATGGCCCGAACAATGAGCTTCAGATACTCAGAGTTCCGGTTTTCCCGGGTGATGATCTTTTCCCAGTCCCACTGGTCCACATAAATAGAATGAATGTTGTCCAAATCTTCGTCACGGCGGATGGCGTTCATATCGGTATACAGACCGCCGCCGATGCCGAAATTATATCGCTTCAGGGCCAGGCGCTTCCACTTTGCCAGGGAATGAACAACCTGGGCATCCTCCCCCACGGCGGGAACATCGAAAGAAACTGCCCGCTCATAGCCGTTTAGGTTATCATTCAGACCGGAGTCTTCCGTGACAAACAGAGGCGCGGAGACACGCTTCAGGTTCAGAGCATTGGAAAACTCCTCCTGAAAGGTTTCCTTGATGTAGGCAATTGCCCGCTGGGTATCGTATTCATTCAGTAGAGGTTTGTATCCCTCAGGAATGTAAATCTTGTTCATAGCAAATCGCGTACCTTTCGATCAAAACTGTCGCTGGAAATCCAGGAATCGGGTACCCTGGAAGGTCAGCATACCCTTATCCCCTTCCACCATCAGGCCGTACTGGTTGCCTGCCACATGAAGCTCCATCCGGTCGCCGCTTTCCACCTGGAAGGTCACATAGTAGCTGGTGGAGGTAGAAGCGTGGTGATGCTCGCCGGCATGGTGATGATGGCTGACGTTGGCGCGCTTGGCAACCACTGTCACGGGAACGGTCAGCCGGGGAGAATGGTTATTTTTGTTCCACTGGCCGATGCCCTTCACTGCAATCGCGATAAAAACGCCCAGAATGACAAGGAACGTCAAAGAAAACATGATCTGGAACAAATCGAAGCCGAATCCGAAACCAAACATACCAGATTCTCCCTTCAAAACATTATGCTATACTTTACCATTTTTTCCGCAGAAAATCAACTGTCTTTCTGTGACGAACTGCCGCCTGGGTTTAGGCGGCAGTTTTGGCATTATGTCAGAAAGTGAAGCCTTACTGTGGAGCAGAAGGTACGGGGCGTCACCATACTGTCAAACTGGATGATGTACCCATCCTGTCCTCTGGGAGTTCCGATGATAATTCCCTCGCCGAAAACAGGATGTTTCACCCGCTTGCCAACAGATTCGTCCTGTCTTTTGGGCGGTTCATCGAGAGATTCGGTCTTTCGGATATGGTCCATGGCATCTTCGATCAGGTCAGGATCCAGGGGGACAGCATAGTCGAGATTCTCCTTTTCCGCATTGAAAAGGAACCGGCTGGGATAACGGAAGGAGCCGTCATAATTGGTGCCCGCCGCATCGGAAAGGAACAGCTTATCCTTGGCTCTGGTAAAGGCAACATAGGCAAGGCGCCGCTCCTCTTCCAGCTTTTCCCGGGTGTTGGCTCTTTTCCCGGGGAATATGCCTTCGCTCAGACCGCAGAGGAACACTATCGGAAATTCCAGACCCTTGGCCGCATGGACGGTCATCAGCTTCACCGCCTGAGCCTTCTCGTTCTGATCCATATTGGTAAAGAGAGCCGCATGGTCCAGATAGTTTCCAAGGCTGACCTCCTCCCCTGCCTTCCGCTCGAAATCATAGATGGCCTGCTTCAATTCTGCAAGGTTATCGAGCCGTTCTTCCTCGCCGGAGGAGCGGAGCATTTCCTCATAGCCGCTTTCACTTAAGATCCCGGACAACAGGTCCGTCAGATCCATGCCGTCAAAAATGGCCCGGTATTTTTCAATCAGCCGCACATATTCCCTGGCCCGGCTTCTTCGGAAGAGGTCATTTTCCAGGCAGGCAAGAAGCGCCTCATAGAGATTACAACGGTTCAGTTCCGCGTACTCCTTCAGGGCACGGATTCTGGTTCTGCCTACACCCCGGCGGGGTTCATTGACCGTCCGGAGGAAGCTGACATCATCGCCATTATAGATCATCCGCAGATAACAGAGGACATCTTTGATTTCCTTGCGCTTGTAGAATTCCACACCGGAATAGAGCACATAGGGAATCTTATTGCGAATCAGAGATTCTTCCACGGCGCGGGAAACATAGTGGGCCCGGTACAGAACGCCCATGGCAGAGTAAGGCATACCGCCCTCGTGCATGGCCCGCATCTGTGCAGTCATCCAGTCCGCCTCCAGCTGACTGGTTTTGGCGTGGAAATACAGCGGCTTCTTCGCATCGGGGCGGACGGGGGTCAGCTGTTTTTTCAGCCGTTCCCGGTTTTTGTCGATGAGGGCGTTGGAGGCGGAGAGAATCTGGGGAACAGATCGATAGTTGGTATTTAAGTAAATGGTTTTCACATTTTCATGGCGGCTGTCGAATTCCAGAATGAATTTCACATCCGCACCCCGCCAGGTGTAAATGGTCTGGTCAGGGTCACCCACCACGAAAAGGTTCTTGTGATAGCCGCTGAGAATATCCGCCAGGGCGTACTGATCCTTGTCGATGTCCTGGAACTCGTCCACCATCACATATTCCAGCCTTCTCTGCCACTTTTCCCGGGCGGTTTTGTCATGCTCCAGAATGTAAAGTGCAAAATAAACCAGATCATCAAAGTCCAGGCCGTAGCATTTGCGCTGTTCGTAGAAATAGCGGTACATGACCTTATCCTTCAGAGTATTGGCAGAATTCGTCAGATCGATCAGGTGATTAATGTTGGGATCAATGAGGGTTTTCACATATCCCCTGCCGCCTTTTCGCCAGCCGATGTAGTCGATGGCATCCTTGATGGTCATGTCCCGGCTTGTGATGCCCAGATCCTCAAAGACCGTGCGGAGCATGGCCTCCTTGTCCTCTTCATCCAGCACAATGAAGGTTGTGGGATACTGGATCACATGGCAGTCCTCTTTCAGTAGCCCCACGCAGAAGCCGTGGAAGGTGGTAATGCGACCCAGATCCTGGTCAGGCAACTGCCTGCGGATCCGCTTTTTCATCTCCGCGGCGGCCTTGTTGGTAAAGGTGACGCAGAGGATATTGGCCGTGGATATGCCCAGCATCTCCACAAGATACATATACCGGGCTGTGAGTGTCTTGGTTTTTCCCGATCCAGCGCCCGCCACCACACGGATGAAGCCTTCCGTTGTCGTTGCCGCTTCGTATTGCTCTTTGTTCAGTTCCTTCAGATAATCCATGATGATACCCCCTTATTATGAAAAAAGGGTATCATACATTCGGTCCAATAAATGGTCATCAATCTCCGAAACTTCTCGAAACTTTTTCTTGAAATCTGTTTTTCACGGTGCTAAAATAATCCTATCAACACAAAGGAGGATCTCACATGGTCAATGAACTGTTTCGTGAATTATCTTCCCTTCCTCAGGTGGAGGCCATCGCTCTGGGCGGCTCCCGGGCAGGCGCGCACTATGATGAAAAATCCGACTATGACATCTACCTCTACTGCACCTCCCCCATCAGTGAGGAAACCCGCCGGGAAATCCTCGGTAAGTACGCCTCATATGTGGAATACGGCAACCATTTCTGGGAGCTGGAAGACAACGGCACCCTGAAAAACGGCATCGATTTTGACCTGCTCTTCCGGAATCTGGATGATTTCACCGCCGGAGTTGCCGCCGTTGTGGAAGACTTTCAGGCATCCAACGGCTATACCACCTGCATGTGGCATAACCTACGTACCTGTAAAATTATCTATGATGAAAACGGTCGTCTTGCAGCTGCCAAGGCACGTTTCGATGTCCCCTACCCTGCCCGGCTGAAGGAGAATATCATCACCCGTAACAGGATGCTTCTCAGCGGTATGCTCCCCTCCTATGACGGTCAGATCCGCAAGGCCGCAGGACGTGATGACAAGGTAAGCATCTGCCACCGCACCGCCGCCTTCATGGAGTCCTATTTTGATATCATCTGGGCATTGAATGAGCAGAGCCATCCTGGCGAAAAGCGGCTGGTAAGCCTCTGCAAAGCACACTGCAAGAAGCTTCCCAACCACTTCGAAGAAAACCTTAACACCCTCTACCACCACCTGTTTACAGAGCCTGACATGATCTCCGATGATCTGACCCGGATCGTGGAAGAACTTGGAAAATTGCTGTAAGTGAAACGTTTCCCTCTTGCATTATTCCACCCCTCGTGGTATAATGTCCGCAGCTACTGTACCAGGAGGCCCGATATGGTCAATTCTGCTGTTATGTTTTACTTTAGCTACTATTACTTTTTCGGATAAAAAGTAATAGCGATTTGTGCTGCAGTAAAATTACAGGAGCTGAAAGAGTATTTTTAAGCGCTGCAACGAGATCGCCTCGGTGCAGCGTTTCTTTTGTTTAGGAGAGATTGCTTATGATCGCAGTACTGAAACAAGGAACCACCCCCGAACAGACCCAGCATCTGATCAGCTGGCTGAACCGTCTGAATCTGGAAGTCCATGTGTCCCACGGTCAGGAAATCACCATTCTCGGTCTCATCGGCGATACCAGCCGGGTGGATATGGATTTGCTCAAGAGTCTGGAAATCGTGGAAACTGTCAAACGTGTTTCCGAACCCTTCAAGCAGGCAAACCGGAAGTTCCACCCCAATAACACCGTCATTACCGCAGGAAACACCAAAATCGGCGGCGGTCATTTTGCCATGATCGCAGGCCCCTGCTCTGTGGAATCCGAAGAACAGATCATTGAAGTTGCCCAGGCGGTCAAAGCCTCCGGTGCTGGTATTCTCCGGGGCGGTGCCTTCAAGCCCCGTACTTCCCCCTATGCCTTCCAGGGCATGAAGGGCGAAGGCATCCAGCTTCTGCTGAAGGCCAAGGAAGCCACCGGTCTTCCCATCATCACCGAGATCATGAACATCAACGATTTGGACCTCTTTGCCAATGTGGACATCATCCAGGTTGGCGCGAGAAATATGCAGAACTTTGAC
Organism: Oscillospiraceae bacterium; assembly: GCA_017516785.1. Next base: position 38,362 of record JAFXAV010000051.1, on the reverse strand, counting down.
CTTCTGAAGGAACTGGGCAAGACCAGAACCCCCATCCTCTTAAAGCGCGGTCTTGCAAACACCCTCCAGGAACTGCTGATGAGCGCCGAATACATCATGAGCGAGGGCAATGAAAACGTCATCCTCTGCGAACGGGGCATCCGCACCTTCGAAACCTACACCCGAAACACCCTGGATCTTTCTGCCGTTTCCGTGCTACATGAGCTTTCCCATCTGCCTGTGGTGGTTGACCCCAGCCATGCCACCGGCAGAGCTTCTCTCGTTCCTCCCATGGCTGTTGCAGCAGCCGCATCCGGCGCCGACGGCATCATGGTGGAAGTTCACAACAATCCTTCCCGTGCCCTCTGCGACGGTGCCCAGTCCCTGACCCCCGCCCAGTTTGACGACCTGAACCGGAGAGTGAGCCGTGTCCGGGAGGCGATTTTATGAACGTCGGCATCTTAGGCCTTGGCCTCATCGGTGGCAGTCTCGCAAGAGCCTATGCCATCGCCGGCCACACTGTCTATGCCATCCAGCGAAATGAAGATATGCTGGCCTTTGCCATGCTGGCAGGTGCAGTCCACGGTCGGCTGGACGAAGAAACCATTCCCAAATGCGACCTGATTCTGCTGGCCATCTATCCCGACGGCTCTGCCTCCTGGCTGGAGCGCAATGCCCACCTGGTATCTCCCGATGCCCTGGTCATTGACTGCTGCGGCATCAAGCGGGAAATCTGCAGCCGTTGCTTCCCTCTGGCGGAAAAATACGGATTTACCTTTGTGGGCGGCCATCCCATGGCAGGCTCCCAGTTTTCCGGCTTCAAGTACAGCCGGGCAACGCTCTTCAAAGGCCAGCCTATGGTGCTGGTGCCTCCCAGATTTGACGATATGGACCTTCTGGACCGGTGCAAGAATGCCCTTGCTCCCTGTGAGTTCGGCACCTTCTCCGTCACCACCGCGGCTGACCATGATAAGATGATCGCCTTCACGTCCCAGATGCCCCATATCCTCAGCAACGCCTTCATCAAATCACCCACCGCTCTGAACCATAAAGGCTTCTCCGCTGGCAGCTACCGAGACTTAACGAGAGTTGCATGGCTGAATGCCACCATGTGGGCAGAGCTCTTTATGGAAAACAAGGACTTCGTCCTGGACGAACTGAATTTCTACATTGAAAGCCTGAGTGCCTACCGCGACGCCATTGCTGCCGATGACCTGCCCGGTCTGACGCAGCTCCTGGAGGAAGGCAAACAGCGCAAGGAGGAGGTAGACGGATGAGAACCGTCCATGTAAAAGCTTCCCGAAGTTATGACGTACTGATCGGCAGCGGTCTGCTGAAAACCCTCGGCGACCATGCCGCCGCTATGAAAAAGGTAAAAAAAGTCTGCATCGTCAGCGAGACCAATGTCTGGCCCCTTTACGGCGAAGCTGCAAAAAAGAGCCTGATGGATGCCGGTCTTGAAGTCACCGAATTTGTATTTCCCGCAGGCGAAACCAGCAAGAATGGCCAGACCTTCCTGGAACTTCTAAATCATCTGGCCACGAGCCAGCTGACCCGGACTGATCTCATCGTTGCCCTGGGCGGCGGTGTGGTGGGAGATCTGGCAGGCTTCGCAGCAGCCAGTTTCCTCCGTGGCATCAGCTTCATTCAGGTGCCCACCACCCTTCTGGCAGCTGTGGATTCCTCTGTCGGCGGCAAAACCGCCATCGACCTGCCCGCAGGCAAAAACCTGGCCGGCGCTTTCTATCAGCCGAACCTTGTCCTCTGCGACATTGACACACTGAACACCCTCGCTCCTGAAGTTTTCCGGGACGGCTGCGCCGAAGTCATCAAGTACGGCGTTCTCTATGACCCCAACCTTTTCGCCCATCTGGCTGAAAAAGGACTTTCCTTCGACCGGGAAGCGGTCATCACCCGCTGCGTGGAACTGAAGCGGGATGTGGTAGCTGAGGACGAATTCGATACCGGCGCCAGAATGCGCCTGAACCTGGGCCACACCGTCGGTCACGGCATCGAGGCTCAGAGCCATTTTGAAATCTCCCACGGCACCGCGGTGGGCATGGGCATGGCCATCGTGACCCGGGCAGGCTGCGCAAATGGCATCTGCGACGAAGCCACGAGAGATGCCGTTCTGGCTGTGCTCCATAAGTTCGGTCTTCCCTGTTCCTGCGGCTATTCCGCCGAAAGCCTGTACAAGAGTGCCCTGTCTGACAAAAAGCGCAGCGGCGGCACCGTCAATCTGATTATCCCCGAGCGCATCGGCTACTGCCGCATCGCCCCCACCCCTGTTACCGAAATTCAATCCTTCATCGAGGCAGGTCTCTGATATGGATATTACCATTTATCCCCGCCTTCTTCGGGGTGACATTACCGTAATCCCCTCCAAATCCCAGGCCCACCGGCTGCTGATCTGCGCTGCTCTGGCGGACAAGCCTACCCAGCTTCGCTGCGCGGAAACCAACCGGGACATCGAAGCAACCGCTGACTGCCTCCGTGCTCTGGGTGCCGAAATCACCAGAACCGACAGCGGTTATCTGGTGCAGCCAATAAAGAATCTTCCTGACACTGCCATCCTCAACTGCTGTGAAAGCGGCTCCACTCTGCGCTTCATGCTGCCCATCGCTGGCGCGCTGGGTGTGGATGCAATTTTCCAGATGGCAGGAAGACTCCCTCAGCGGCCTCTCTCCCCCATGTGGGAGGAAATGGAGCGGATGGGCTGCACCCTGACCCGGCCCACCGCCGACACCATCCGCTGCGAAGGAAAACTGCAGCCGGGCAGCTACACCATCGACGGCGGCGTTTCCAGCCAGTTTATCACGGGACTTCTGTTTGCCCTGTCCCTGATTCCCGGGGAGAGCCATCTGGAAGTCACTGGAAAAATCGAATCCAGACCCTATATCGACATGACCAAAGAAGCCATGGCCCTCTTTGGTGCTCCCGACTACCGCTCCCCCGGATACATTGATGTGGAGGGTGACTGGAGCAACGGCGCGTTCTTTGTCACCGCCGCCATGCTGGGAAGTGAATTGTCCATCCGGGGACTCAATGATCAGTCCTCCCAGGGTGACTGGGCAGTGGTTGCCATCACCCGTCAGCTGGAGGATGGCTGCGCCACCGTTTCCGCTGCGGATATTCCCGACCTGATTCCCATCCTTTCCGTGATGGCGGCAGCGAACCACGGCGCAGTCTTTACCAACATCCAGCGGCTGCGCATCAAGGAATCCGACCGGGTTGCTTCCACCATCGCCATGATTGAAGCTCTTGGCGGAAAGGCAGAAGCTACCGACCAAACTCTGACCGTCCATGGCACCGGTCTGACCGGCGGCACCGTGGATGCAGTCAATGACCACCGCATCGCCATGGCAACAGCGATTGCCGCCACAGTCTGTACTTCGCCTGTTACGATTATCGGCGCTCAGGCTGTGAACAAATCCTATCCACGATTCTGGGAAGAATACCACCGACTGGGAGGTAAATATGAGCAGTACCTACGGTGAAAATTTAAAACTCTCCATCTTCGGCCAGTCCCACGGACCTGCTATTGGCATAACCCTGGACGGCATTCCCGCAGGTCTTCCTGTGGACCTTGAGAAACTGCAGCAGTTTCTCAACCGCCGGGCCCCAGGCCAGAATGACTGGTCCACCCCCCGCAAGGAAGATGACCGGCCTGAATTTCTGGCGGGCCTTCTGGACGGCTACACCTGCGGTGCACCCATTGCCGCCGTGATCCACAACAAAAATACCCGCTCCAGAGATTATTCCAATCTGAAAGATTGCCCCCGTCCCGGACATGCCGACTACACCGCCCAGGTTAAGTACGGCGGCTATCAGGATGTGGCCGGCGGCGGACATTTCTCCGGCCGTCTCACTGCCCCCCTCTGCATCGCAGGAGGACTCTGCAAGCAGTGGCTGGAAGCGGAGGGTATTCAGATCGGCGCACACATTCTTGCCATCGGCGAGTACGGCGACCTGTATTTTGATCCCATGGACCCGGAACTGGAAACTGTCGGAAGGGATTTTCCCGTACTGGACCCCGAAGCCGGCATCTCCATGCGGGCCTTCATCGCCCAGGCAAGAGCCGCAGGCGACAGTGTCGGCGGCATCATCGAATGTGCCATTACAGGACTTCCCGCAGGACTGGGCGACCCCATGTTCGGCGGCATGGAAAACCGCATTGCCCAGATTGTGTTCGGCATTCCCGCAGTAAAGGGCGTGGATTTCGGCATTGGTTTCGACTGCGCCTGTGTCCCCGGCAGCCAGAGCAACGATGATTTTGCCATTGTAGATGGTCAAGTTGTGACCCAGACCAACAATGCAGGCGGCATTCAGGGCGGCATCACCAATGGCATGCCCATCATCTTCACCGCCGCCATCAAGGCAACCCCCTCCATCGCTGTGAAGCAGCAGAGCATTTCCCTCTCCCGGATGGAAAATGCCGATCTGGAAATCAAGGGCCGCCACGATCCCTGCATCGTCCCCAGAGCTGTCCCCGTGGTGGAAGCTGCCGCAGCCATTGCAGTTTATGATGCAGTCCTTGCCCGCCGCCGGGAAATTGGAGGTAGATAAACATGGAACTGAGTGAAATCAGACAAGAAATCAACCAGATTGATGAGCAGCTCGTGGATTTGTTTGTCCAGCGGATGGGACTTTCCGCTCAGGTGGCAGCCTATAAAAAAGAACACAATCTGCCCATTTTCGTCCCCTCCCGGGAGCGGGAGATTCTGATGCGGGTTGCCAATCAGGCTGGTGCTGAATTCGGCAGATACACCCGGGTTCTGTACTCCATGCTCTTCGAGCTGAGCCGCAGCTATCAGAGCAAGAAAAATGATGAACTGAGCAGCCTTTTCGGAAAGATTTCCCAGGCCATCGACTCCACCCCCAAGCTCTTCCCCCAGGCTCCCATGGTAGCCTGCCAGGGCGTGGAGGGCGCCTACTCCCAGATTGCCTGCGAGAAAATTTTCAAAAGCCCCTTCATCATGTACTTCAAGAATTTTGAAGGTGTTTTCAACGCCATCGAGCAGGGTCTCTGTCAGTACGGCATCCTGCCCATCGAAAACTCCACCGCAGGCTCTGTCAACAAGGTGTATGACCTGATGATCGAGCATAATTTCTCCATTGTCCGGACCTTCCGGCTGAAAGTTGACCACAATCTGCTGGCAAAACCCGGCACGAAGCTCTCTGACATCAAGGTCATCTACTCCCATGAGCAGGCATTGAATCAGAGCAGCGGCTTTTTGCAGAGTCTTCCCGGCGTTACCGCCATTCCTGTGGCCAACACCGCAATGGCCGCAGAGATGGTCTCCAAGTCTGACCGGGGTGACATCGCCTGTCTTTCCAGCCGCGCCTGTGCAGAACTTTACGGCCTTCAGTGCATCCGCTCTTCCGTTCAGGATGCGGGCAACAACCACACCCGATTCATCTGTATCAGCAAGAATCTGGAAATCTACCCCGGCTCCGACAAAACCAGTGTCATGATGGTCCTGCCCCACAAACCCGGTTCCTTGTACAAGCTGTTGGCACGGCTTTATGTACTGGGCATCAACGTGACCAAACTGGAATCCCGTCCCCTGCCCGACCGGGATTTTGAGTTCATGTTCTATTTCGACCTGGAAACTTCCATTTACTCTGAGGAATTTGTCCAGCTGATGTGTGAACTGGACACCCTCTGCGAGGAATTCAAATACCTCGGCAGCTACTGTGAGGTGGTCTGATGAAGTGCGGACTTCTGGGAAGAAAGCTGGGACACAGCTATTCCCCTCAAATTCACGCATGTCTGGCTGATTACTCCTATGAGCTTTTCGAAAAAGAACCGGGACAGCTGGAAAATTTTCTGAAAAACGGAGACTTTACCGGTCTGAACGTGACGATTCCCTATAAAAAGGATGTTATCCCTTATCTTGATGAACTGACTCCCGTCGCTCAAAAGATGGGCGCGGTGAATACCATTGTCCGCCGGGAAGGCAGGCTCATCGGTCACAATACGGACTATTTTGGATTTTTGACCATGGTCCGCTCCTCCGGTGTGGATGTCAAAAGCAAGAAAACCCTGGTTCTCGGCAGCGGCGGCGCATCCAATACCGCTGTCGCGGTGCTGGAAGAACTGGGCGCGAAGGTTTTCGTCATTTCCCGAAACGGTGAGAACAATTACGGCAATCTCCACCTCCATGCCGATACCGCCCTGATTGTCAACGCCACCCCTGTGGGCATGTATCCAAATGTGGGAAAATCCCCTGTGGATCTGGATCTGTTCCCCAAGCTGGAAGGTGTGCTGGATGTGGTATACAATCCCGCCCGAACACAGATCCTGCTGGATGCGGAAAAGCGGGGAATTGTTTCCATGAACGGCCTGCTGATGCTGGTGGCCCAGGCCAAGGAAGCGGCCGAATGGTTCTCAGGCATTTGCATCCCAGACGAAAAAATCGCCGCAATTCACAAGGAACTGCGGCTGCAGATGGAAAATATCATTCTCATCGGCATGCCCGGCTGCGGCAAGACCACCATCGGCACTGCCCTGGCGGAAAAGCTGGGCAAGAAATTTTTGGACGCCGATGCTGCCCTTGTGGAGAATACCGGACGGAATATCCCTGAAATCTTCGCAACCGACGGCGAACCCGGCTTCCGGACTCTGGAAACCGAAACCCTTGCCGATCTTGGCCGGCAGTCCGGTCTGGTCATCGCCACCGGTGGCGGCTGTGTGACTCAGCTGCGGAATTACCCGCTGCTCCACCAGAACGGTACGATCTTCTGGCTGACCAGAGACCTTTCAAAGCTCCCCACCGATGGCCGTCCCCTGTCCCAAACCAACAGGCTGACGGATATGTATGCCGTCCGGAAACCTCTTTACGAAGCCTTTGCCGATCATCAGGTTGACAATGACGGCGATCTGGACACCACCATTTCCCGAATTCTGGAGGAACTGAAATGAAGATTCTTGTTCTGAACGGCCCCAATCTCAATATGCTGGGAATCCGGGAGCCGGGCATTTACGGAAAAAACACTTTTGCAGATCTTCTGAAGCTGATTGAGCAGACCGGCAAAGACGAAGGCATTGAAATCGAGCAGTACCAGTCCAACCACGAAGGCTGTCTGGTAGACAAAATCCAGGAAGCTTACGGCAAGGTGGACGGCATCGTCATCAATCCCGCCGCCTATACCCACACCTCCGTTGCCATTCTGGATGCGCTGAAGTCCGTATCCATCCCCGCTGTGGAAGTCCACATTTCCGATGTGGACGCCAGAGAGCCCTTCCGCCAGATCTCCTACGCAGGTCTTGCCTGCTGCAAGACCATCAAGGGCCACGGCCTGGAAGGCTATCGGGAAGCAATTCTCTATCTGAAGGAAAAGCTGTCATGAGTTGTTCTGCCTTTGGTTTCTGGCGGGCAGCTCATAACGCACCCTACCACTTCCCCATGGATGAAGATATCTGGTTTCAGTCCCTGCACGAAGATATCGACAGCGACGGAAGGAAGCTTTTTGATCACCTGACCATTCGGTATTCCCGCACCGCCCCCAGTAAGAACGGCGAAATAAACGGCATGATCGTCTACGGCGAAACTGCTTTCGGCTTCGATCATACCGGAGAAATATCCAACCGTGTACACCATAAAATAATCCGGGATATCTGTTTTCCCGAAAACGCCCCCGAAATCGGCCAGAAGCTCCTAGCGCATGCCATATCGGATTTCGGCACAGATGAACGAATCCATGCCTTTTTCCATTATTTCGGCATGAGTACCTGCGCCCGCCACGGAAAGCTTCACGAAAGCGCATCGCATGTCCATGAGCTTCTTCTGAAGAACGGCTTCATTGTTGAACACGAAAATGTGTATTATGCAAAGTATCTGACTTCAGAAAATGCCTCCGCAAAGCCGGAGATTTCCCTGCTTTGGAAAGAAGAATCTCCCGGACACTGCCGGGAGTTTACCGCATCGATGGATGACCGGGAAGTTGGCTGGGGACAGATTCACTTTCTTCCCCAAGGGGATATCGCCTATCTGCGCTGGGTCTACATTGAAGATAAACTCCAGCATCAGGGAATCGGAACCAGAACCATGAAAGCTCTGTTTTGTTCACTTTATGCCATGGGAATCCGCCGGTTTGATACCGACACCGCCCTGTCCAATATCCCTGCTCAGCATTATTATGAAAAATGCGGTTTTTCCAACGAAGGAATCACCAGAAGCTACTTTACTGCATAAGAAAAGGCTGCCTTCCGGCAGCCTTTTTCTTTTATTCAACGGATTTCAGCGCTTCCGCCATGTTGATCTTGTCCAACTTGAAATAGAACACAAAGTCCACAATCACCGCTGAGAAAACCGTCAGCACGAAAGACAGTCCATAGGACAGCGGCTTCACGATCACGGAAAACCAGACCATATCGATCTTCACCTGACTCATAACAAAGACCAGCAGCAGATATCCAAGACCCAATCCGAACACCGCGCCGATGAGGGTCAGAGCCAGATTTTCCTTGAACACATACATAGCGGTCTCTCCTGCCCGGAATCCCAGCACCTTAATGGTTGCAATCTCCCGGATGCGCTCATTGATGTTAATATTGGTCAGATTGTAAAGAACGATCACCGCCAGAAGTCCTGCGCAGAAAACTACAACCACCACAATCAGCTCCAGGGCATCCAGAATACCGTTGACCATCTCCGCCAGATCCTGGCTGACAGATACGTTCGGCACATCCTCAAGACCCGAAATCTCTGCGCTGAGTTCGTGGATGTCCGTTCCCTGTTCTGCCCGCAGGAAAACGCTCTGGATCTTAGGAACGCCGCCCCACTGTTCCTGAACCGTTTCAGAAATCACCACCGCGTAATTGCTCACATGGTTTTCGTAAATTCCCGAAACTGTCAGCTCCAGTTTTTTCATATCAGAATCCCGCAGGGTTACCTGATCGCCCGCATGAAGATCCAGCATTTCCGCCATGCCGACACTCAGCAGCACTTCATTTTTCCCGGGCATCGGAAGAATTTCGCCGTCATCCCGGAATTTGATGAATTCCTCCAGCGCGCTGTCGGAAACAATCATATAGGTTTCCTTGGTCTGGCCGTCAAAGTCGATTTCCACAATGCTCTGGTGGCAGAACAGAAAATCTTCCGCAGAGTCGGACACATCTTCAGTAAACCGCAGCTGATCTTCCCTGCTCTGGGCTTCCGAGAAGCTCACCGTCATATCGTAGAGGGTCACATTCTCAAACTGGGTATCCACCACGCCTACGATGGAATCCCGCAGACCAAATCCGGTCACCAGCAGGGCCGTGCAGCCGCCGATACCCACCAGCATCATGGCCAGGCGCTGGCGGTAGCGGAAGGTATTGCGGATGGTGACCTTGTTCAGGAAACTGATGCGCCGCCAGAAAGGAAGATATTCCATGAAGATTTTCTTTCCCGCTTCCGGCGCTTTCGGACGGATCAGCTCCGCAGGCTGTTCTTCCAGTGCCTTGCGGCAGCAATACCAGGTCACTGCCAGCATCAGAGCTGTATAGACACCCACCACCGCCACAATCAGCCACCAGTTGAATTTCAGCACCGTGTCAGGGGTAACATGCAGCATGATTTTGTATACTTCCCAGAGGATCATAGGGAAAATCACGCTGCCCACAATAGTACCCAGTCCGCAGCCGATTACTGCGCCGCTGCCTGCATAGAGCAGGTACTTGCTGATGATAGCCCCGTTGCTGTAGCCAAGGGCCTTCAGTGTTCCAATCTGGGTCCGTTCCTCATCGATCATCCGGGTCATGGTGGTGATGCACACCAGCGCCGCCACCAGCAGGAAAAATACAGGCAGCACCCTGGACACGCCCTGAACAATATCTGAAGAACTTTTCAGGGAATTGTAACCCACATTGGTGTTCCGGTCCAGAACCATCACAGTCGGTTCTTCCAGGCTGTCAATTTCTTCTCTTGCATCGGCAAGTTCAGCTTCTGCCTCCGCAAGTTTTGCTTCCGCATCTGCAATTTCCGCCTCTGCCTCCGCCTTGCCGTCATAGTATTCCTGCCAACCTTCAGCCAGCTCTTCCTTGCCCTCTTCCAGGGCTTTTTTGCCTCTGTTCAGCTGCCGCTGGCTGGAAGAGAGGGTATTTTTTCCATCCTGCAGCTGCTTTTCGCCGTCGGCAAGCTGGGCCTCCGCATCCGCGAACTGGGCATCCGCTTCCGCTCTGCCCGCTTCCAGCTGGGCAGAGCCGAGGTCGATTTCCACCTGGGCATTCAGAAGGGTCTGTCTGGTTACCAGCAGCTCTGCCCGTGTAACTTCCAGCTGCGCTCTGGTTGCATATAGCTCCTGCAGCTGGGCGAAATAGGTTTCCCGCATCACATAGAGTTCTTCCAGCTGGGCAGAGTAGCTGTCCAGCTCTGCTTTCGCTTCTTCAAGCTTTGCGGTCAGCTCCGCAATCTGCTCCGTGTCCGGCATAATGGCTGAGTTTGCAACCCGCAGCGCAGCTTCTATCACATCCACCGCCGCTTCCAACAGGGGCATCATGGGCTCCAGCTGGGTAATACCCTCCTGAATCTGTGGCAGCGCCTCCTCCAGCTGGGCAATGCCGTCATTGACCTGGGAAAGACCTGCCTCCAGTTCCACAAGACCTGCTTCCACCTGGGCAAGACCCTCTGCCACATCTTTTGCGTTTTTATCCAGCTCTGCCTGCGCTTCATCAAGCTGGGCATAGGTATCAGCCTTCGCCTTTTTAAGTTCTTCCCGGGACTTTGCCAGGGTTTTCTCGTTTTCTGCGATCTCCTGCCAGCCTTTATTGAGCTCCCGCTGGCCCGCCGCCAGGATTTTTTCGTTATTGGTAATCTCCTTCTCCGCATCGGAAAGCTGGCTGTAGGCATCCGCCAGTTCGGTTTCCGCTTCCAGCCTGCCCTCTTCCAGTTCCTTTACGCCATCCAGATATTCCGCATAGCCTTCCTGATAGGCATCCTCCGCCTCCTGACGGATGGACTGAAACCGCTCCTGAGCCAGCGCTTCCGCATCCGGTTCCAGGGTGTCCGCCGCCTGCTTCATGGCGCTGTTGTATGATTCGGAGTAAACATCAAACTGACCCGGAATGGTCAGATTGATTTCCGTAAAGTATTCTGCATCGATGGCTCCCTCCGGAACGTAGAAATAGGTTTCAATGCTGCCGTTGCCCACGGAGGTAGTGCCCCGGTTCAGGTCCATATAAAGGGGTGTTGCCACATATCCCACAATGGTGTAGCTGTCATAGACCATCGCATCCAGGGTATCCTCAGAATTATTGGAAGACACCTTCAGCTCCATGCCAAGGAAACTGTCATCTGCCATAAAGCCGTCGATGAGGCACTCATTGGGTGCCTGGGGCATTCTGCCGCCCCGAAGGGCAATGCGGTTCAGTTTTTCAGGTATCGTATACATCCGGTAGACAGAATCGTCCTCCGCCCCCGGAAGCCTTGCCGCCACATCCAGATACAGAACACCTTCCGCATCTTTCACACCGGAAAGCGCCGCAGCCTTTTCCACCTGTTCCCCGGTCCAGCCATAGGAGCTGATCAGACGCAGGTCGAACATATTCTGCCGGTCCATATACTTCTGTCCGGTGGCTACCATGTCCGTCTTGGTCATCAAAAGGCCCATAAACAGGCTGGAACCAAGCGCGATGATCAGCACGATAGCAATATAACGGCCCAGAGATTTCAGAATGGACTGGCTTAAATTTTTGCGCATCGCATTCTTTTTCATTACCATTCAATCTCCCGAATGTCCTGAGGATGGTCATTGAGCTGTACAGACGCTACCGTTCCGCTTCGAACCCGGATTACCCGGTCCGCCATGGCAGTCAGGGCGCTGTTGTGGGTGATGATGATGACGGTCATGCCGGTTTTTCTTCCGGTGTCCTGCAGAAGCTGCAAAATGGCTTTGCCTGTCTGGTAATCCAATGCGCCGGTGGGCTCATCGCAGAGCAAAAGCTTCGGATTTTTTGCCAGTGCCCGGGCGATGGCAACCCGCTGCTGCTCGCCGCCGGAAAGCTGACTGGGGAAATTCTTCGCCCGGTCCGCAAGGCCCACATCGCTGAGAATCTGCTCTGCATCCAGAGGATTTTTACAGATCTGATTGGCAAGCTCCACATTTTCCAGCGCCGTCAGATTACCGATGAGGTTATAAAACTGGAACACAAATCCCACATCATGGCGGCGGTACTCGGTCAGCTGCTTCCGGTTCATGGAGGAAATCTCCTGGCCGTCAAGGAACACATTGCCAGTGGACAGGGTATCCATACCGCCCAGGATATTCAGAAGTGTCGTCTTGCCCGCGCCGGAGGGACCGACGATCACCACCAGTTCCCCCTTTTCAATCTCAAAACTGGTATCGTGTAAGGCATTGATTTCCACCTGTCCCATATGGTAAGTTTTTCCCACATTCTGAAATTCAACAAATGCCATGGCACACAACTCCCATTATCAGTTTCTTTGATTATATCAACATCTTGCCATTCATATCCGAATATTTTGTAAATTTCTTGTTTGAGAAAAATTAAAATGCACCCATTCCCCCGGAATGAGTGCATAATTTTACTTTTTGAATACCAACAGTTTGCTGCCGACGTAATTGAGGATCACCACCAGAACACTGGTCACAAGCTTCATCACATTGCCGTTCCAGTTCAGAATATCCACAGTCACAAAAATGATGGCGGTTTCCAGAAGACCGGAACCCACGCGGCAGCCGACGAATTTGGTCAGTTCCGGAATGACGGTGGCAGCTGACCAGTCATGGCTTTTGAACACAAAGGGCTTGTTGGTCAGATAGGCAAAGGCAACAGCCGCCACCCAGGCGATGACATTGCTCACCGCCGCACTGAGGCCCAGAAGATTGTAGCAGGGCAGATAGACGATGTAGTTGACCACAGTGGTCAGCACACCGAAAAAGAGATAGGAAATAATATCGTAGTATTTATGAAATAAAGCACAAAGCTGTTTCATTTCGGATGCCTCCTGTGTGGAATATGATTATTATACCACAGAATCTGCCTCTGCGCAAGAAAACAGCCTGATGCAGATGCACCAGGCTGTCTGGTTTCTTACATACCCAGGTCTTCGCCCACTAGGATGAACTTGATCCGTCCGGCGGGGCGGCCGTTGCGGGTCACCACAATGTGATTGCAGATGCAGGTTTCATTCTTGCAGTTGCCGCAGGTTCCGGTGGTGCTGCAGGGGTTATTGTTGCCGAAGCGCTGGTTATTCATGGGCGCAGCGATGGTGCGGGCACGGTTGATGGCGGCATCCAGAGTGTCCTCCACCTTGTTCATACCGGCGATGATCAGCACATTTTTAGGGCCGTAAATGACGGGAGCCACACGGTTTCCAGTGCCGTCAATGTTCACCAGCTGGCCGTCCAGGCTCAAGCCGTTGGCGCTGGAGAGGAACACATCCGCAAAGAAAGCCTCCCGCTGGATTCTGTCCTTTTCCTCCTGGGTCTTGCACTGGTCCCGATCCAGAAGCCGGTAGTTGCCCTGATGAATGGCATCCATCAGACCGATCTGGCTGCAGGTCAGACTGCCGCCCCAGCCGATGGAAGCGCCTTCAGGAATCAGTTCCAGGGCCTTTGCCAGAGCCTCTTCCTTCGTTGCGCAGTAATAGGCATCAAAATGGCGGTTTTTCAGATTCTTCACCAGAATCCCGCCCCGCTTTTCGTAATACATTTCCTTGGGTGTTGCCATAGGTGTTCCCTCCGTTTTTCTTTTATTCTATCATCCGAAAAGCGGAATGTAAACAAAAAACCCCGCATAACGCGGGGTTTTAAAGTCATTCGATGATCCGCAGACCCAGGTACTTTTCCAGGGCAGCCAGCTTCAGGCTGGTGCAGAAGACCTGCATTGCGATTTCCAGTTCCTCAATGGGAGGTAAACTGGGAGCGATTCGGATCATAGAATCATGGGGGTCCACACCGTAAGGGTAGGTGGCGCCTGCTTCGGTCATCACAACACCTGCCTGCTTGCACAGCTCCAGGGTGCGCTTTGCAGTGCCGGGCATGGCTGCCACACAGACGAAGTATCCACCGGTGGGATGATGCCAGTGGGCGATACCTCGGTTGGTCAGCTGCTGGCGGAGGGTATGCAGCACCATTTCAAACTTGGGAGCCATAATCTCAGCATGGCGCTTCATCAGCTCCAGGGTATGTTCCTTGTTCTTCAGATACATCACATGACGCAGCTGATTGACCTTGTCATAGGAAATGGTCTGAACACCGATGAGCTTCAGGTTGTACTTCAGGTTCTCCTCGGAGGTTGCCATGCAGGAGATGCCCGCACCGGGATAGGTGATTTTGGAGGTGGAGGCAAATTCATAGACCATATTGGGTCTGCCAGCCTCGGCACACAGGGAAATGATATCCGGGAAGGGCTGGAATTCGCCCTCAAACTCATGGACGCAGTATGCGTTATCCCACATGATCACAAAGTCGGGAGCCATGGGCTTCAGATTGGCGAAACGGGCGATGGTCTCATCGCTGTAGGAATAACCCTGAGGATTGGAGAACTTGGGAACGCACCAGATGCCCTTGACCATGGGATCCTGCACCAGCTGCTCCACCACGTCCATATCCGGGCCGTAGGGAGTCATGGGTACGGTAATCAGTTCGAAACCATAGTGCTCAGTGATGCGGAAATGACGGTCATAGCCGGGGCTGGGGCACAGGAACTTGACACGCTTTTCCTTACACCAGGGACGCTCACTGTCGGGAAGACCGTGGGTATAGGCACGTGCAATCAAATCATGCATCAGGGTTAGGCTGGCATTGCCGCCTACAAAAACCTGGCTTGCCTTGCAGCCAAGGACATCTGCCCAGTATTCTCTGGCGCAGGGCAGACCGACAAGATGGCCATAGTTGCGGCTGTCAATGCCGTCCACAATCAGATCCTTGGGGTCAACCAGGACATTCAGCATATCGCTGACCAGGTCCAGCTGCAGTTTGCTGGGCTTGCCTCTGGACATATCCAGATGCAGGTTCTGATGTTTTAGCTGATCGTAACGGGCCATCATCTTCTTGGCCTCCATACGGAGTTCTTCACGGCTTCTGCAAGAATAGCTTGCCACTTCAATCATCCTTTCCCGGAATTGGCTTAAATCATGGGCTTATTATACGCAAAATCAGGCAAAAATGCAATATAGATATGGCAAATTATTCATTTCCATCCCTGACTTGTAAACATTTCGGAGATATGTACAAATTACTCATATTCTCTATTTCTTTTTTATTCATTTTCACCGCTTGCAATACACCTCAAAGTGGCGTAAAATTCCATGTATAGTGGATTATTATACTCCGGAGATGGACATTTCCCCTGTTTTTCCGATAACGCCTCCTGTAATCCATTGGATGTGCAGGATTCGCCGTTCATCTCCTCCAAAGTGCATTTCTGCAATTTACGACCGCACCATCTTTCATGAAAGGATGTGTTCCCCATATGAATCCGAAGATGAATGTTCCTGAGATTTTCGGAAGCGACGTCTTTACCGAAGCTGTCATGAAGGAGCATCTTGCCCCCGAGGTATTCGAGTCCTGGAAAAACTGCATCAGCAGCGGCACCCACCTGACCCTGGAGGTCGCAAACCACATCGCAGAAGCCATGAAAACCTGGGCCATTTCCAAGGGCGCTACCCATTATACCCACTGGTTCCAGCCCATGACTGGCATCACCGCCGAAAAGCATGATTCCTTCATCACCCCCACCGGTGACGGCCGGGTCATTATGGAATTCTCCGGCAAGGAACTGGTTCGGGGTGAACCCGATGCCTCTTCCTTCCCCTCCGGCGGTCTTCGTGCCACCTTTGAAGCAAGAGGCTACACCGCCTGGGACCCCACCTCCAAGGCTTTCGTAAAGGACGGTTCTCTCTATATCCCCACCTGTTTCTTTTCCTACAACGGCGAAGCGCTGGATAAGAAAACCCCCCTGCTCCGCTCCCTGGAGGAAATCAGCAGAGAAGCCATGCGCATCGTCCGTCTCTTCGGCGATACCGAATCAAAGCGGGTCATCGCCTGTGTGGGCGCGGAGCAGGAATACTTCATTCTTCCCCGGAATCTCTATGCCCAGCGGGAAGACCTGCGGCTGACAGGCCGGACCCTCTTCGGCGCCCGTCCTCCCAAGGGGCAGGAGCTGGATGACCATTATTTTGGTGCCATCCGCACCCGGGTCTCTAAGTACATGAAAGACCTGGATGAGCAGTTGTGGCGTCTGGGCGTCCTATCCAAAACCAAGCACAACGAGGCTGCTCCCTGTCAGCACGAGATGGCTCCCATTTATTCCAGTGCGGCCAATGCCTGCGATTCCAACCAGCTGGTGATGGAGATCATGAAAAAGTGCGCCGCCAAGCATGACCTGGTGTGCCTGCTTCATGAGAAACCCTTCGCCGGCATCAACGGCTCCGGCAAGCACAACAACTGGAGTCTCGCCACCGACACCGGTCGGAATCTCTTCAGTCCCGGAAAGACCCCCCGGCAAAACGCACAGTTCCTGGTGTTCCTGGCGGCCTTTATCCAGGGTGTGGATGAGTATCAGGATTTCCTCCGCTGTACCGTTGCTTCCGCCGGCAATGACCATCGTCTGGGCGGAAACGAAGCGCCTCCTGCCATTCTTTCAATCTTCCTGGGCGATGAGCTGAACGGCGTTGTCCGGTCCATCATCGACGGCACCAACTATCAGGACCCCGAAAAGAGCCTGATGCGTGTGGGTGTGGACGTGATGCCCTCCATCCCCAAGGACACCACCGACCGCAACCGCACCAGTCCCCTTGCCTTCACCGGCAACAAATTCGAGTTCCGCATGCTGGGTTCCTCCCAGTCCATTGCCGGTCCCAACATTGCCCTGAACACCATCATGGCCGAAGAACTGAGCAAATTCGCCGATGTTCTGGAAAAGGCCGAGGATTTCGACACCGCCCTGCAGCAGCTGGTCTGCAAGGCCCTGACGGACCATCAGCGGATCATTTTCGACGGCAATGGCTACTCTGCCGCCTGGGCGGAAGAAGCCGCACGGCGGGGCCTAAGCAATTATCCCACCACCGCCGAGTGCCTGCCCTCCTACGTTTCCCCCAAGAACGTGGAGCTGGTCACCAAGCACGGCATCTTCACGGAAGCGGAATTCCGGGCCCGGTATGCCATCCATATGGAAGCCTACAACAAAATCGTGGGCATTGAAGCCAGAACCATGCTGGAAATGGCCATGCGCCAGATTCTGCCCGCTGCCCTGCGCTATACTCATTCTCTTTCGAAGGGCATTGCCGACAAGTACGCCATGGGTATCCCTGCAAAGACCGAACGGAATCTGGTTAACCGTCTGTCCGCCGCTGCTGACGAACTCTATAACAGCTGTGAAAAGCTTCGCTCTGATCTTGACACCATTCCTGAAGATTTTGAAGCAGCCGCCCGCTATTATCTGAATGTGATCATCCCCGGCATGAACGCAGTCCGGGCTGCAGCGGATACTCTGGAAGAGCTGACGGATAAATCCTATTGGCCATTCCCCACCTACGCCGATCTACTCTACTACTGATCAAAACACCCTGTCTGCTGACAGGGTGTTTTTCTTTTAAGGATACAAAACGAGCCTGCCGAAATCGGCAGGCTCGTTTTATGGATGGAATTAGTACTTAATTTCCTTCAGAGGCTTGATATACTGCTCACGGCGGCGATTCTTCTCGGCGCGGTAAGTCTCATCGTTGCCCTCATGGACTTCCTTCAGGTAGTCGTAGTGGTTCTGGAGGATTTCCTCGTTGTTTCTTGCCAGCATCATGACGGCAATGGAGGAGCACTGGTCAGAAGTACGCTCCAGGTAGGTCAGAACTTCCATGAACACCAGGCCAGAGCTGATGGCACACTGGCCATTCTTCAGACGCTTGGTGTGCCGATCCTTCAGGATCATGACCATATCGTCGATGACTTCTTCCAGAGGCTCGATGGTAGTGGCAGCAACATTGTCATTGCGGGTAAAGGCATCCACAGTGATGTCCAGGATCTCCATAACCGCATTACCGATCAGCTGCAATTCCTTCTTGGCGGACTCGGAGAATTCCACATTCTCGTCATGCAGCTTCTGAGCCAGCTCCACCAGGTTGGTGGCATAGTCGCCGATACGCTCGAAGTCGGGCACGGTCTGCATCAGCATATCCAGCTGACGGTCATCCCAGACGGTTTCCACATTCTTACTCAGGCCGATCAGGAAGCGGTCGGACTGGTCAGCAAACTGATCCAGACACTCTTCATCTGCATCGATATCCGCAAACTGAGCAGGATCATAGTGAGCCAACTGCTTCAGGCCCTTGACAAAATTTTCTCTGGCCAGAGCACCCATGGCTGCTACAGCCTTGGTAGCTTCACCAACAGCAACAGTGGGAGAGATATATAGCTTCTCGTCCAGAGTAAGCAGTTCGGGATGGCGGGCATCGGATTTCTTTTCTTCCTTGACAACCAGAGTGGACAGCTTCACCAGCCAATTGGTGAAGGGAATCAGCGCAATAGCGGTCAGCAGGTTGAACACCGTCTGGAAATTTGCGATGACACCGCTGTCAACAGTGCGTACCCAGTACTCAGCGCCAAAGACCGCAGCCTTCTGCATAATGGTCATGGCAATCATGAACAGAACAGTACCGATGGTATTAAAGACGATGTGTACAACACCGGTACGCTTGGCATCTCTGGAAGAACCGATGGAACAGACCATAGCGGTGGTGACGCAGGTGCCCAGGTTGATACCCATGATGATGGGATAAGCCATGGCAAATGTCATGCCGGAGCCGGGAACCGATGCAACAGTCTGCAGCATACCAACGGTTGCAGAGGAACTCTGCACGATGACGGTCAGAACCAGACCAAACAGGATGCCGAACATGGGATTCTCCAGGAAGCCCATAAAAGCAGTGAAAGCATCGGTGCCGATCAAAGGCTTGACACCATCGGTCATCAGACTCAGACCGACGAACAGAACGCCAAAGCCGATGCAGATATCACCAATAGGCTTGGAGGTCTTACTCTTGATGAACATCAGCAGCACAATACCGATAACCAAGGCAATGGGGGCAAGGGTATCGGTGTCAAACAGCCACAGCAGCCAGCTGCCGTCGGACTCAATGGAGCCCAGACGGATGATCTGTGCAGTGACGGTGGTACCGATGTTTGCGCCCATGACGATGGACACGGCCTGCTTCAGATTCAGCACGCCTGCGCCAATCAGGGCAACAGTCAGAACGATGGTAGCAGTGGAACTCTGGATAACAGCAGTGACCAATGCGCCGGTGATGACACCCATGATCACATTGCCGGTAACTTTCTCCAGCACCTTCTTCAGGGCCTCGCCGGAGCTGTTCTTCAGGCCGTCGCCCATGACCTCGATACCATAGAGGAACATGGCCAGACCGCCCAGCAGTTGGATGATGGCACTTAGAATTTCCATAATTACTCCATAAATCTATTTATTCTTTTTTTATCGCCCGCATCCGGGCACATTACTATTATAAATAATTATGTGCAAAAAGTACAGTGCTAATTTTTGAAGAATTTTTCAGGAAATTTACATGGATTTTGTAAACTTCCATAATTTTACTTTCCGGTGGAACCAAAGCCCCCCTGTCCCCGGGCAGTATCGGTCAGTTCCTCCGCCTCTTCATAACCTGGAGTCAGTACAGGAGTAATCAGCAGCTGGGCAATGCGTTCACCGTGAGCAACGGTCTGGGAAACCTTGCCGTGGTTGTGCAGCGCCACCATCACCTGACCGCGGTAGTCGCTGTCAATGACACCGACTTTGTTGGCAGGAGCCAGACCCCGCTTGGTGCCGAGGCTGCTTCTTGCATAGATAAGTCCAGCGCAGCCTTTGGGAACTTCCATGGCAAATCCGGTGGGGATGAAGGCGGTCTCCCCTGCTTCGATGGTCACAGGAGCCTCCAGGCATGCATAGAGGTCAGCGCCTGCTGCCTCAGGAGAGCCATAGGTGGGAAGAATAGCGTTTTTATTCAGTTTTTTAACGGCGATGGTACTCATTTGCGAAACCCCTTTCCTTCAGTCTGCCAGTCACCCCAAAGGACAATTTCTCCGGTTTTCAGGGATGCGGGCACATCGATGAGTCTTTGATTTTCAGAGCCCCGGAACCGCAGGGACAGATTCTTCTTTGCTTCAATGAAGGGACCGTCCACCAGTACATCCAGGTAGCTTAGGATTTCCTTTGTAATTTCCCATGGGCCAAGACGTCCAGCCAGGATATCCTTGTCAAAAAGATAGCCTGAAAAAGCCCAGATGCTCTTCTCAGGGTATTTTTCCCGCACCTGCCGCAGCAGCTCCACAATGGCAGGCTGATTCTGAGGCTCGAAGGGCTCGCCGCCCAGCAGGGTCAGGCCCTTGATGTGGGAAGGCTTAAGCATCGCCAGAATGGAATCGATGGTCTCCTGGGTGAACGGCTCACCGTAGTTAAAATCCCATGCTACCTCATTGAAGCAGCCGGGGCAGCGGTGGGTACAGCCGGAGACAAACAGGCTCACCCGGACGCCGGGACCGTTGGCAATATCACAGTTTTTGATTGTCGCGTAATTCATGTTTCTTCCTCAATTATTACTTTTTTCCCAGCTTTTCAAGCCAGCTGAAGGTCATAGGCCACAAAATCCCCGCCACAAGGACGATCAGAAGATACCGGACGCCCCGAGCCATCATATGGCCGCCGAAAATCCATTCAAACGGTGCCCGCAGGCCTTCCTTAACGGCAAGGACCAGGGCAAGACCCACGATAACCTTAATGATCTGGGCCCACCAGACTGCCTTCACAGGGAAATTCAGCTTCTTCGTGTCAGCAACATATACCAGCGCCGCACCAATGGTGCAGCCCAGCATGGTGTAGGCATTCTTATAGCCGGACTGGAGATTGTGTGCATCCATATCCGCAGGAAACTGCCACAGCTCCACATACAGCAAAAATACCAGGGACAGCCCAATCATGGAAGCCAGCATAATCTTCATACCCCTGGGATTCTCACCATAGACAACTGGCTGCAGTCCGATGATCAGCACCAGAGCCATGGCTGCGCCCACCAGCACATCGGCAGGGGTATGGACACCCAGATACATCCGGGAAAAGGCAACCAGGGTCATCAAAACAATCCACAGGATCTTCAGGCCCTTTTTCTTTTCGGTGTATGCAAGGCTTCCGAAGGTACCAACAGCCGTCTGGGTATGGCCGCTGGGGAAGCTGTAGCCGGTAGCCGCTTCTCTCGCCTGCTCCACGATGGTAAATTCAGAATCCAGCATCCAGGGCCTGGGAATCCGGCAGGCAAGCTTCAGAAGCTGATTGCCTATGGTTCCGATGAACCCCACAGACAGCAGAAAATACCCCTTCCGCTTATCAACACACCAGAAAACAATCAGGGCAATCACAAGAAATGCCGTCTCCTCACCCAGGCGGGTAACCGCCAGCATCAGCTGATCCAGGACAGGCACACGGATTCCCTCCAGCAAATACAGAAGGTTCATACTTTTCCTCCTTTGCACAGTTTTGAATATTATAACAGAGAATTTACAATTCCGCAAGATTCTGCCCTCCGGTAGCTCTTGTCAACGGTGCATAAAACCGATATAATATAGAAAACATATCTGAAACGAGGCATCACTCATGTTTTCCAAGGAAAATCGCTGTTTTTACCGGAACAATCAGCTGGCGGAAGTGGTCTGTCAGCTGCGGTTTCCGGAAATTCTGACCATTCAGGCAAATCTTCCGGTTTCCTTTCAGGAAGCCATCCGGGATGAATTCCCGGTCTACTCCTCCCGGAAGGAAACACCTGCCCCGAAGCTTGCAGGCACTCCCGGCAACATGCAGCTGCAGAAGCAGGAACCTGTGAACAACTATCAGTTCGTCTCCGCCGACGGCATCTGGCGCGTGAACCTGACCAGCAAGTTCATTTCCCTCTCCTGCACCCGCTACACCTGCTGGGAGGATTTTGCCCGGAAACTGGATAAACCTTTGGTCGCTTTCATCAAGACCTACAAGCCTGCCTTTTTTGAAAGAGTGGGCCTGCGGTATGTGAATTTCTTCTCCCGGAAAGATCTGGATCTGGTGGGAACTCCCTACTGTGAGATGTTCCAGCCCTGTTATCTGGGACTGCTGTCTGAAGAGGATGTATCCGAAAGTAATGCTCCCAGAAACAGTGTGGATGCGGAGCTGAACATCCGGGGCGGCTGCAAGGTAAAAATCCATGCAGGTCCCGGTCTTGTCCGCAAAGGCGGTGTACCCGACAAGGAAATTAAATTCGTTTTCGATCAGGATCTTTTCATGCCCGGTCAGGTTCCGGTGAATATGTCCGCAGGCACGCTGCAGACTCTCCATGCCCAGGCATGGTCCATTTTCCGGGGCGCCATCACGCCCCTGACCCACCGGGCCATGGATCCCCAGAGTATTTAAGGAGGTAAATTATGCCCTATTATTACGGTTACGGTTTTGACTGGACTTATCTTATCCTGGTTCTGCCCTGCATCATTCTTTCCATGTGGGCCAGCTCTTCCGTCAATTCCACATTCAAGCGCTATTCCAGTGTTCTTTCTTCCCGCCGCATCACCGGCGCTGACGCCGCCCAGCGGGTACTCTATGCCAACGGTGTCCGGGGTGTGCAGATCCAGCGGGTCAGCGGCAATCTGACAGACCACTACGATCCCAGAACCAATGTGATCCGCCTGTCTGACTCTGTCTACAATTCCACTTCCGTTGCCGCCATCGGCGTTGCCTGCCACGAAGCCGGTCACGCCGTCCAGTACGCCCAGAATTATGGCCCCATCAAGCTCCGGTCTGCCATCATTCCCATCACCAACATTGGTTCCAAGCTTGCCATGCCTCTGATTCTGCTTGGCATCCTGCTGAGCTTCCTGGGTAATTTTTCCTATGCTCTGGTTTATCTGGGTATCGCAGCCTTCGGCCTCAGCCTGGTGTTCCAGCTGGTGACCCTGCCTGTGGAGTTCAATGCCAGCCGCAGGGCCATCCAGGCCATCGAAAACGGCAATATCCTGACTGACGAGGAACTCCGCGGCGCCAGAAAAACCCTGAAGGCCGCCGCCATGACTTATGTTGCTGCCACCGCTGTGGCTCTTGCACAGCTGCTTCGGCTCATCGTCCTCTTCGGCGGAAAACGCCGCAGAGACTAAAACACAAAAGCCGCCCATCGGGCGGCTTTTTTCCATTCCTTTCCCGCAGAACCAGAGAATTCATAATGATTTTCGGAACAAAATATGATATTCTCTCACCGATCCCTTTTGATCAAATCCATACTGCGAGGATAATCCATGAAAAGAAAAATACTCTCCCTGCTGGCTGCATCCATGATGCTGACAGCCTGCTCTGCTGCCCCTGCCCCAACTGACACTCCCGCCACCCTACCTGCTGATATTTCCTCTCAGGTACAGTTCGAGGAACTCATTCTGGTGGATAATGAAAACTGTTCCTTCAAAATCACCTCCATTGAAAAGGATCATCTTCTTGGCTATACCCTGAAGGCAACTCTTGAAAACAAGACTGATCTGGAACTGATGTTCACTCTGGACGGTGTTTCCGTCAACAGCTTTATGTGTGACCCCTTCTGGGCCGTGACTGTGACCCCCGGCATGAAGGCAAAGGAGGAAATCAGCTTCTCCGATTCTGACTTTGACCGCAATGGCATCAGTGAAGTCACCGACATCACCTTTACCCTTAGAATCTATGACAACAATGACTGGATGGCAGATTCTCTGGTGGAAGAAGACTTCACCATTTATCCTCTGGGCGAAGAGGAGGTGAATCCTTTCATCCGTGAACCTCAGGAAGGTGAACTCGTTCTCTTTGAGGATGAGAACTGCGCCATCATCGTCACTGGCTTTGATCCTGACAACATTTGGGGTTACACTGTCAATGTCTACCTTGAAAACAAGACTGACAAGAATCTGATGTTCAGCCTGGATGGCGCTGCCGTCAACGGCTTCATGTGCGATCCTTTCTGGGCCGAGGAAGTAGCCCCCGGCAAGCGCAGCAACTCAGGTATCAGCTGGAGCTCCTCCGATTTTGAGGACAACGGCATCACCGAGTTGGAAAGCATTACCCTCCCCTTCCGGGTCTATGATGCAGAAGACTGGATGGATGACGACATTTTATATGAAACCTTCACTTTGAATCCCTGACAGAAACCGCCCCGGTATTGACACCCGGGGCGGTTTTTTCTATAATTTTCTCAGAATAAAGTGAAAGGAAGATGTCTTTTGATCTACACACCCATGACAAATCGGGCAATGAAGCTTGCCTATCATGCCCACCGGGGCCAGACCGATAAATCCGGTATTCCCTATATCTTCCACCCCATTCATCTGGCTGAACAGATGGATGATGAATATTCCTGCGCCGCCGCACTGCTTCACGATACCGTTGAAGATACCGCAGTCACCCTGGATGATTTACGCCGGGAGTTCCCTCCGGGAGTAACCGATGCCATCGCCCTGCTGACCCACAGCGCCGATGTGGATTATTTTGATTATGTCCGCAAAATCAAGGAAAATCCCATTGCCCGAAAGGTAAAGCTTGCAGATCTTGCCCATAATTCCGACCGGACCCGCCTGACTTCCGCCGGGCTGTGCGATCCCCGTCATAAACTGCGCCTTCAGAAATACGCCCGGGCCAAAGCCATTCTGCTGGGAGAGGAAGCGTAATATGGCAACCTGGATGACCCATCTGCGCATTGCGGACAAGCTTCTTGACCGGATTCCCGGTCTTTCCCCCATTGAATTCATCATGGGCAATATGGCCCCGGACAGCGGCATTCCCACGGAAACCGGCTTCTCACCCGATGTATCCCTTTCCCATTTCCGGGAAGATAATGGTGCCGGTAAAAAGAAAATTAATCCGGATGCCTTTCTTTCCAAATATTTCACCCCTGCTCAGCGGGAAGCCTATGATGACAGACAGTATGCTTTCTATCTCGGCTACTACTGCCACCTGCTGACGGACTGTCTCTGGTCCGACCGCATTGCCTGGCCCACCCGGCAGAAATTCCCCGATGCCTCCTGGGGGCAAATCAAGGCAAACTGGTATGCCCTGGACTATGCCTACCTGAATAACCGCCGGGGATTCCGTGCCTTCCGGGCATACCTCGGCTCTGTGGGATTTGTGAATCGCTTCATGGACTGTTTTGCCCCTGATGCCTTTGAAAACCGAAGAGCTTTCATCACCTCCTTCTATCTGGAGGAATCTGCCCCCGAAACAGATTGTAAATACCTGACTGAAGACAACATGAACGCCTTTGTGGAGACCGCAGCGGTCGAAATCGCCGGTCTTCTGGGTAATCTGCACGGAGTCTGATGTCAGAATTTGTGAACAGTGGATAGTTTTTGCCGTCCCGGTATTGACAACCGGGACGGTTTTTATTATAATTCCTCGGTGTGAAAAGTATGAAAAGTGTGAAAGGAGGACTTGTATGGCAGGAGGCAAACACATTCTGGGCAAAGGCAAACAGCGTATCTTCGGCACAGCCAAGGTAGGCGACCGGGGCCAGATTGTCATTCCCAAGGAAGCACGGGAATTTTTCGGCATTGAACCCGGCGATACCCTGCTGATTCTGGGTAAAACCGAAACCGGTCTGATCGTTACCAAGCCAGAAACTCTCAACGATCTTGCCAATAAGATTTTCCACTCTGTAGAAAATGAGGATTGAAATCATGAAAGAATTAACTGCCATTTATGAAAGCATGGGCATCTCCCCTGCTGTATATCAGTATGGCGAAGAAGTCATCGCCCGTCTGAAAGACCGTTTCGATGCAATTGACAGCATCGCTGAATATAACCAGGCCAAAGTCCTGGCTGCTTTCCGCAAGAACCGCGTCAGCGCCACCTGCTTTGCCGCATCCTCCGGTTACGGCTACAACGATGAGGGCCGCGACAAGCTGGAGCAGGTTTACGCCGACGTATTCCATACCGAGGCTGCTCTGGTCCGCCCCCATATCACCTGCGGCACCCACGCCCTGACCATCGCCCTCAGCGCAAACCTGCTGCCCGGCGATGAACTGCTCTCGCCTGTTGGCCTGCCTTACGACACCCTGCAGGAAGTCATCGGCATCCGCCCCTCTCCCTGCTCCCTGGCTGAGTACGGCGTGTCCTACAACCAGGTGGACCTGCTGGAGGACGGCACCTTCGACTATGAAGGCATCCGCAAGGCCATCAATGAAAAGACCAAGATGATCACGATTCAGCGCTCCAAGGGTTACGCCACCCGCCCCACCTTCTCCGTCACCCAGATTGGTGAACTGATCGCTTTCTGCAAGTCCATCAAGCCCGACGTACTGGTGATGGTCGACAACTGCTACGGCGAATTTGTGGAAACCATCGAGCCTTCCGACGTAGGCGCTGATATGATCGTCGGTTCTCTCATCAAGAATCCCGGCGGCGGCCTGGCATCCTCCGGCGGCTACATTGCCGGCACCCAGAACTGCATTGACCGCTGCGCATACCGTCTGTCCGCTCCCGGCCTGGGCCAGGAAGTGGGCGCCAACTTTGGTCTGATGACTCAGCTGTACCAGGGCTTCTTCCTGTCCCCCTGTGTCACCGCCAGCGCAGAAAAGGGCGCCATTTTCGCCGCAAACCTCTACGAGCCCCTGGGTTTCCGCTGCATTCCCAACGCCACCGAAAGCCGCCACGACATCATTCAGGCCGTGGAACTGGGCAGCGAGGAAGGCATGATCGCCTTCTGCAAGGGCATCCAGTCCGCCGCTCCTGTTGACAGCTTCGCCACTCCCATTCCCGGCGATATGCCCGGCTATGAGAATCAGGTGATCATGGCTGCTGGCGCATTCATTCAGGGCAGCACCATGGAGCTCTCCGCCGACGGCCCCATCCGTCCCCCCTACGCCGTCTATTTCCAGGGCGGCCTGACCTGGTTCCACGCAAAGCTGGGCATCCTGAACAGCCTTCAGAAGATGGTGGACGCAAGCCTCGTGAATCTGTAATACCGTCCTTACAGAACTGCATAATCCTAAATAGAAAGAAGCAATATTTATGTCTTGGTTATTCTTTTCCATTGCAACCGCTCTTCTTTGGGGTACCGCTGAACTTTTCTACAAGAAAGGCGCACGCCCCGATGAGAAGTACTCCCACCTGAAGATCTGCGTCTGGGTCGGTATCGTCATGGGCGCCCACGCCATCTTCACCCTGCTGACTCAGGATATCGGCTATAACCCCGCTAACCTGCTGATTTACCTGCCTGTCTCCCTGTTTTACATCATCTCCATGGCATTTTCCTATTTTGGAATGCGCTTCCTGGAAGAATCCATTTCTGACCCCATTGAAAACACTGCCGGTGTCATTTGCGTCCTGCTGTTTGCTATTTTTATGGGTGATGAATTCTCCGTGCTGACCTGGGTTGCCGTCGCCGTCATTGCCGTAGGTGTTGTGGGTGTCAGTTATCTGGAAAACAACGGTGAGACCACCAGAAAGAAGAATTATGGCAAGGTTCTGGCAATCGTCTCCTTCATTATGCCCTTCCTGTATGCTCTGCTGGATGCCTTTGGTACTTTCCTGGATGACGCTTTCTTCCTGGTTGAGGATATCGCTGCCACTCCCCTGGTGGACGTCACCGAGGAGACCATCGAAGCTGTTGCCAACACCAGCTATGAGCTGACCTTTGCTCTGTTTGCACTGATCCTGTTCATCTTCATGAAGTCCAAGGGTGTCAAGTTCGGCGCTGTCCCCCAGCACAAGGACAAGATTCTGGCAGCCGTCTTTGAGACCGCAGGTCAGTTCACCTATGTTTACGCTCTGGGCGGCGTGGATGCTGTTGCCGCTCCCATTCTGTCCTCCGTGTGTGTTGTCTCCCTGCTGCTGTCCCGTATCTTCCTGAAGGAAAAGCTCTCCTGGAAGACCTATGCATTCATCACTGTTGTCATCATCGGTATCCTGCTGCTGGCAGTTGCTGAAGAGCTCTAAAAATGAATTGAAATTACTTCCTGGTGCGAAGTATACTTAGCAAAAGAAACCCCGAAGGCCATCAGGTCTTCGGGGTTTCTTTACAAATGACGTGCTGCATAATACCATTCGGCTTTTCCTTGATGTGTATTACACGACAGGTATTCTTACGTATTAATCAGCATGTAAGTATATTTATACTTCCCATTCTCTTCCTAATATGATAGTATATTATACGTAATTATATTTCGCTAATTTTTCACTGACTCTTACGAAGATAATAATAAGGAGAAGAGAATATGAACAATTTAGAGAATTACTCCATCCACACACGTAACAGTCAACATGATGCCTCTGGCAACAGAACACAAGCAAAAACAATTCGAAGATTAAAAACAATTATAGCCTTAATCGTCTTCATCGCTATTTTATTAATTGTATTAACCCTTTTTATTACAGGTTATCGCACAGCAACCAAGAAGTATAATGCAATCATAGCTGAACTCGAAGATGAACTTAATCGTCTTTCTGATCCCATCATAGTATATGATGAAGCTTCCAGAGAAGTAAATATTGCTTTGATTGAATACGAAATAGCAAACATAGGTGAGTTAGCCACCATCGAGTATCTATACACAGATGCTGGTAAATTCGAAGATCCAATTGAGTTTTTTGGGCATGATATTAAGCTTGGTCTGACTACCAAATCTTTCATTGCAAAATGGGACGGCATTATCAAGGCCGGTATCGATTTAGAAAAAGTTACTGTCGCTGTCAATGAAGGAAAAAAAGAAATTACTATATACTTGCCTAACGCAACCATACTTTCACATGAAATCGATGAAAACAGCATCGAAACCTTTGACGAAAAAGACGGTTTATTTAATCCCTTAAAAGTGGATGACATAAGAACATTTGATGCTGTTACTAAAAATGCCATGGAAAAACGTGCGATTGAATCAGGCATCTTGGAAAAAGCCACCGATAATGCAAAAGATATCATTGCCAAACTTGTTCTTACAGATGTTTTGGAGAGATTAGGCTACAGCCTGTCTTTTGAAACCATTGGATAGGCTATTTTTAGACAAAGCCCCGAAGGCCACACGGTCTTCGGGGGTTCTTATTTTTCAATCAGCTTCAGCTTTTCCTCCCGGGGCAGGGCCTTGATTTCCAGCTCCCGCTTCAGGGCATCGGAATGGGTACCGCATTCCTCCCGGTACACAAGCTCCAGTGGGCCTCTGCCCCGGGTGTATTTGGCGCCCTTGCCGCTGCGGTGGGTCTCCAGCCGCTTCTCCACATCCGTGGTAATGCCGGTATAAAGGCTTCCGTCGCCGCAGCGCAGGATGTATAGCTTCCATGTATGTTCCATTTATCCTCCAAAAAGAGCCGGAGCGCTGCTCCGGCCCTTTCCATTATCTGATTTTTGAAAACCTGGTCAATGCCTTGTCCAGCAGGAAAAAGATCACATTTCCCATAATCAGCATCACTGCCGTCATGATGGTGCCAAGCGCCTGATACTCCGCTGCAATCTGAGCCATGCCGAACAGGTGAATCAGAATCCCGTACATCAACGCAATCGCTGCGTTGAAAACAGCCAGCTTCAGAAGCCATCCTGCTTTCACTCTGTCCAGCTTAGGCTTGACGATGGGGTAGAATCCCAAAAAGGCAAATACCGCAGCCGCCTCCTTGTCAGGGGCCATCAGCGCACTTAAAATTGCCACGGCGCCGTACCAGGCCCAGCCGATGCGGCTTCCGCACATCTTCACCACAAAGGCCAGAATCATCATGCAGAGCATCGGGCAGACAAAGGTGGCAATGGGAATCAGGCCGCCCAGGTTCATGATAACCAGAGCCAAAGCCGCCATCATGCCGCCGAAAGCCATCACACGGGCAGGCGTTTTCATTTGTTGTTGCGCTTCAGCAGACCGTACTTGATGTCCCACAGCTTCTGGCTCAGGTCAACGTAGTAGGTATGGGGATTGTCGAAACGCTTCACTTCGTCCCACAGGGTGTTCACCTGATCGATGCAGTAGCTGCGGATCTCATCCAGAGTGGGGCAGTTGTAGACAAGCTTACCGTCCTTGAAGATGGGAACCAGCATTTCCTTGGCGGTGTAGTTATAGACGGTCTTGGTCTTCCAGGTTGCATCGGGGTCGAAGATCTCGATATCCTTGGAATCGTCCACAGTCTCGTCGTAAACACACAGATAGTCAGCGATGGCCTTGCCGGTGTCGTTGCCGTAGAAGCGGTAGAGCTTCTTGTAGTGGGGGTTGGTGATCTTGCCGACATTTTCAGAAATCTTGATCTTGGGCTGGATGGAGCCGTCTTCCCGCTCAACGGCCACCAGCTTGTACACGCCGCCGAAAACAGGTTCGCTGCGGGCAGTGATCAACCGCTCGCCAACACCAAACATATCGATCTTGGCGCCCTGACGGAGGACATCACGGATGATATACTCATCCAGGGAGTTGGACACGCTGATCTGGCAGTCGGTCCAGCCGGCCTCATCCAGCATGGCTCTGGCCTTCTGAGTCAGGTAGGCCATATCGCCGGAGTCCAGACGGATGCCGCACTTGGTGATGCCCTTGGGCTTCAGAACCTCGTTGAAGACCCGGATGGCATTGGGAACACCGGACTTCAGCGTGTTATAGGTGTCAACCAGCAGAGTGGCATTGTTGGGATACATCTCCACATATGCCTTGAAAGCTTCGTACTCGGTGTCGAACATCTGAACCCATGCATGGGCCATGGTGCCGCCGGCACGGACGCCGAAGAGCTGGTCGGAAATGGTGCAGGCAGTACCGTTGACACCGCCGATATAGGCAGCACGGGCGCCCAGAATGGCTGCGTCAGGACCCTGAGCGCGGCGGGAGCCGAATTCCATAACGGTGCGGCCCTCGGCAGCCCGGACAACACGGTTTGCCTTGGTGGCAATCAGGCTCTGGTGGTTGATGCACAGCAGGATATAGGTCTCAATCAGCTGGGCCTCAATGGCGGGAGCACGGATGGTCATGATGGGTTCCTTGGGGAAAATGGGAGTTCCCTCAGGAACAGCCCAGATATCACCGGTGAACTTGAAGTCAGCCAGGTATTCCAGGAATTCCTCGCTGAACAGCTTCCGATCCCGCAGATACTGAATATCCTCGGGGGCAAAATGCAGCTCCTGAATATACTGGATGATCTGCTCCAGGCCGGCAGCGATGGCAAAACCACCGCCATCGGGGCACTGACGGAAGAAAACGTCGAAATAGGTGATGCGGTCTTTGTAACCGTTGGCGAAATAACCCTGGCTCATGGTCAGCTCGTAAAAGTCGCAGAGCATGGTCAGATTCAGTTTTTCATTGATTTTCATAAAAAACACCTCGCATATTTAGTGATTATATTATACGCCTATTCGAAACCGTTGGCAATCCTTTTTTCATTGACACCCCCTATTTTTTGGGGTATCATGACAGTAGAAACAAATTAGTCTGGAGGGATTTCCCATGGAAATTACTGTCGGTATGAAAGGCGAAGTCGGCACCCTGGTGGAGCGGGAGGATACTGCGAAAGAAGTCGGTTCCGGCTCCCTGCTGGTCTATGCCACTCCCTGCATGGTGGCCCTGATGGAAGGCGCCGCCTGCGAAGCCATTGAAGAAGCTCTGGCTGAAAACACCACCACCGTGGGCATCGAGCTGAATATTCAGCATCTGTCCGCCACCCCTGTTGGCCTGGATGTCCGGGCAGAGGCAGAGGTTACCGCCGTGGAAGGCAAAGTCATCACCTTCGCAATTACTGCTTACGATGAAGCCGGTGAAATCGGCAAGGGTACCCACAAGCGCGTTATTGTCAACACTCAGAAATTCCTGGATAAGGCATACAACAAACTCTAAGGAGGTAGCAGTATGGCAGACTATGGAGCCATGATCCGCAGCACATTTGATTTCGGCAGTGTCCGGGATGCAGAGATGCTCTTCGAAACCTGCATCAAGAACGCCTTCCCCACCTTCAATTTCCGCCGTCTGGAGCTGATCCGCTTCGTGCGGGAAGAGCAGTATATGGAGGGCCGCAGCTGGAACCACGTTTTTGAGATTAAAAAGTCCAAACTCAAGGGCAATCCCGTCTGGGAAGTCCATTGCCGCCGTGTCACCATGGGCAAGACTCCCGACAAGCACATCTATCTTGATTATCTTACCCTGGGATTCGTGGGATATATCGAATGATCCTGCTGCTTTTATTTGGCAACTGTTCCGTGGGCAAAATGACCGTGGGACAGGAACTGACAAAAATCACCCCCTTCCGGCTTTTTCACAACCATATGACCATTGAGCCGGTGCTGGAAATCTTCGGCGACTACGACACCAAAGTAGTCGGTCGCCTTCGGGATGTGATTTTTGAAGAATTTGCCGCATCGGACCGGTTTGGTCTGATCTTTACCTACATGTGGGCTTTCGATCATCCTGAAGACTGGAAATATGTCGAGCATGTAAAATCTAAATTCGGTCTTACCGATAAGGATATCTACTATGTGGAACTGGTCGCACCCCAGGAAATCCGACTGCAGCGCAACTGCACAGAAAACCGCCTGAGAAACAAAGCATCCAAGCGGGATGTCGCAGCTTCCAACCAACGGCTGATTGGCGACGACCTCCGCTACCGCTGCGAAAGCCAGCCGGGAGAGATTCCCTTCCCCAACTATCTGAGGATCGACAATTCCTTTCTCTCCCCTGCGGAAACCGCCGCAAAAATCAAAGAGTATTTTTCTTTCCCTGATTAAAGAAAACCGACCTGCGATAAACTGCAGGTCGGTTTTTTCTTATGGATTCATTACTCTTACATAGGATGCATCCCGCACACATCCGATTTCATTCAAAGACAATACAATGTCCATAACTCTGCGCTCCGACAGGTTGGGAAATACCAATGTATAGTCGTGGAGGATGGGATCATCCGCATCCAAAATGACGGCATTTTCATAGATTTCCAAAAGCATCTGCTCCTGCATCACGGTTGTATCCTCCTCAAAACGGATATAGATTCCATGATCGTAGCTTCCGGAAAAATCAAAGGAAGTGCAGACTGCAATAATGACAATGATCAGAACAATCGCCAACAGAACAAATCTCGGCTTCTTAAAGGACTTTTTCTGTTCCATGGTTTACTCCTGTTTTTCTTTTTTCAGCACAAAGAGCAATACTGCCGTTACCGACACTACGATGGCTACCGCGACTGTCACGATGATCTTCATCTGCCAGTTTTCCTTGGGGACGATTTCAGCAACCTCATCCTGAGGTTCAGGGATTTCCGTCACAGGTTCCGTTTCCACAGGCTCGGGAAAGATCGTATCGTAATCCGCCAGGGGATCATCCAGACAGATCCAGTAGCCCCGGACGCCGTAGTGATAGGGACATTTGCCCCAGGTCCTGCCCTCGGCATCGGTGTAAACTTCGTGCCAGGTGGGCATGCTGCCATCGTCCCAGATTTCAAAATCGATGAAATCCTGGCTTCCCGGATATTTCCAGAAATAAATGGTCTTACCCCGATATTCCTTGCTGAGCTCTGCTTCGGTTTTCTCAAAGAGGTGACCAAATTCTTCGTCAAAGGAAATGCCATCATAGACCACCGTCAGGTAGTCCATGGGGGCCCAACCCATGATGTCCTTGTCCCACTGCTCGGCGCAGCCCCATGTGATGCCATCGGCATCGGTATAGGCAACAGACACATGGAGTACTTCGCCGTTGGCAATCACCGCATTTTCCTGGGCGGACTCGGGACTTTCATAGAGTGTCACGTTCCCATTGGGTCCGGCAGCTGTAAAGCTGCGGTTGACAATATCGCAGACATCATAGTTTTCCTCATAGAAGCTGTCGAAGGGGGTGTAAATCACGTCAGCGCTGGCAGCAAACGGTAAAACCATAGCCCCCAGCAATACCACCAGCATGAAGATGCTGATCATTTTTCCCATTCTTTTCATAATCATCCTCCCATCATTTGAATCAGAATCCCGGTTCCCCAGGAAACAACATTGCATACAATCGCCAAAAGTACCGGACGATGAATTTTCCATGCCGGTTCTTTGTAAACAAGCGCTTCCGTCAGTACCACCGCCAGCTCCACAGGAAGTTGCGGAACTCCCAGCCAGCACAGAAGCACCGCCGCCGGATTGGTCAGGATATTGGCAAGCAATACAAGCAAAATCTGCTTTCTGCTTCTGATGCCCCAAAGCAAGGCAATGGTCGTCTCAATGATCAGAGTCAGTAGCAGTGAGATGGCGAACATTTTAAGAAGATACATATTCTTTTTTCACCGCCTTGTCCCCGATCATCAGGACCACCGCAGAAATGATACTGCCAAATGCTCCCGTCAGGTGCAGATCCATTCCTCCGTATACCGGAAGAAACCCCAGAAACAGTCCGAAGGTCAGAAGTCCGAAAGAAAATCCCGGAAGGGACGGTATCGCCCGGACAAGCATATAGAGCGTCACCGACATGCTCATGTTGAAAAGCAGCAGCGCAAGAAGTCCCCATATAGGGTTCTCCCCTGCCAGGAAACAAGCTGCTGCCAGAAGAAGTGAGATGCACACCGTTCTTCCGGAGCCAAATCTTGCTCCAAGAACACCACCTGCCATTTTTCCCAGGGCCACAGCCAGCACCGCCAGAAGGCCAAATACCGCACCGGATTTCCAGGAAAAATTCACGGAAAGACCCACATAGGATCTCAAAATCACAACAACAAAACAACAAAGCGCCAGAAGAGAGATCCTTCCGGAAGTCTTTTCTTTCAACTGGGACTGTTGATATGTGTTTCTTCTCTTGTTCCGAAAAAGCGCAAACGTAAGAATAGATAAAACAACAGAAACCAAAATCAGGACGAGCAATTTGTTTCCAGTCTTTGCACCCAGATAGAGTCCGATGGCGCCAGGAGCCACAAAAATGCCCAGATCTCTGCCCTTCAGGTTCCGGGCAAAATCCTCTTCAATAACCTCCATGCCGCCGCCCACATGAAACAGTGCATTGCCGATGCCCAGCACCGCCGGATGAATCAACGCACCAACTGCTGTCAGGGCAGCGCCTGTTACTGCCCAGACAAGAGAAGCATTTCGATAACGGTTTTTGTGATTGGAAAGATCCAGGAGGGTTCCAAAGGGCATCTGCAGAGCAAAAGCGCAGAAATTGTAAATCAGAAGATTTTCATATCCGCCGCTCCCCTGCCGGAAAAATCCAAACATGGCCCAGGCGCAGATGAAGTCCACAAGAAAATGCATCAATGCAAAAAGGATTGTATTCATCTGCACCACTCCTTTCACTTATGTTACGACTGAAATGAGCAAAATACTTAAAAAGCAGCTGCATGAAATATGCAGCTGCTTTCTTGTCACTTCTTCTCCCGGTCTGCAGCGATGACCCGCTTCAGGGCTTCAATGCCAACCTTGATGGCACCGGAAGTATCCTCAACCATGGGCATAAACAGGCCTGCCTTTTCCCGCTCCTGATTCCATACCGCATGGAAGCAGCTGCCACAGCGGACATCGAGGGCAGAGGCCACCACAAAGAGCGCAGCGGACTCCATTTCGCTGGCCTTGACCCCCAGTCTCTTCCAACTTTCCCACTTGGCCTGCAGTTCATAGTAGACAGGGGACTTTTCAGGGCTGTGCTGACCGTAGAAGGAATCCTTGCACTGAACCACACCCACATGGGTTCGGTAACCCAGATCCTCGCTGGCAGCCTTCAGCGCCGCGGTGATTTCAAAATCAGGTACCGCCGGAAACTCTATGGGTGCGTATTCCATGGAGGTATGCTCATACCGGATGGCACCGGTGGCAACCACCACATCGCCGGGCTGAACATCCATATGGATGCCGCCGCAGGTACCTACACGGATGAAGGTATCCGCGCCAATGTTCACCAGTTCTTCCATGGCGATAGAAGCAGAGGGTCCACCAATGCCAGTGGAGCAGACACTGACCTTCTCCCCCATCAGGTATCCGGTCCAGACGTTATACTCCCGGTTCATGCCGATGTGGACAGGATGATCAAAATGGGCAGCAATAGCTTCACAGCGCCCGGGATCGCCGGGCAGAATCACATACCGGCCCACATCGCCTTCCTGACAGTTGATGTGATATTGCTTTTCGGTTTCCTGCATGGTCATCACCCTTTATTAAAATATATAATGAGTATAGCACAGAGAAAAGGCATTTGCAAGGAAACGAAAAAATCGGCTGCGGATAAAACCGCAGCCGATTAATAATTTAGTTTTTCAGTCCAGCGAAATGTTCCTTCGTCAGCTTAATCACCACACCGGACAGACCCAGCAGAGCGATCAAGTTGGGAATGGCCATGAAGCCGTTCAGAGTGTCTGCAATGTTCCATGCAATTTCCAGCTCCAGTGCAGCACCAAAGACAAGAACAATGACAAATGCAATCTGGAACACAGCTGCACCCTTGGCGCCGAAAAGATACTCGCTGCAGCGGGTGCCGTAGAGAGACCAGCTGAGAATGGTGGTCAGAGCAAACAGGGAAAGACAAATCGCAACAATCAGGGAACCTGCCTGGTTGCCAAAGATGGTACCAAAAGATGCGCTGATCAGCTCAGTGCCGGCGCTCTGGCCCCAGGAAATACCAACGCCGCCTTCCACGCCGCACAGCAGAGTCAGAGCCGTCAAAGTGCAGATGATGATGGTGTCCATGAAAACTTCAAAAATGCCGAACAGGCCCTGCTTTACAGGATCAGATTCGGAAGAAGCTGCGTGAGCAATGGGAGCAGAACCGAGACCAGCCTCATTGGAAAAAACACCGCGGCCGACACCCTTCTGAATGGTCTGCATAATGGTGATACCAAATGCGCCGCCCAGCGCTGCCTCAGCGCTGAAAGCGCCCTTGAAAATCATTGCAAAAACCTTGCCCAAAGCGCCTGCATTGGTAACAATGACACACAGAGAACAAATAATATACACAACTGCCATGAAAGGAACAAGCTTCTCAGCAACCGCGCCAATACGCTTGATGCCGCCGAAAAGAACCAGGCCGACGATCAGAGCAATGATACCGCCGATAATCAGGCTGGAAATGGGAACAATCTGACCAAAAAGCTGGACAGTCCATGCACCAATGTTGCCGCCGCATGCATCAATGGCAGTATTGATGGAAACAGCGATGGTATTGACCTGGGTCATGTTGCCAATACCAAATGCAGCAAGAGAACCCAGAATGCAGAACAGTGCAGCAAGCCAGCCCCACTTCTTTCCAAGACCATTCTTGATGTAGTACATGGGACCACCGACCCACTCACCCTTGGAATTCCGTTCACGGTAGCGAATTGCAAGCACAACTTCGGCATACTTGGTCACCATGCCAAACAAAGCAGACAGCCACATCCAAAAAACAGCGCCGGGGCCGCCAACTGCAATTGCACCGGTAACACCGGCGATATTGCCGGTACCGACAGTTGCGGCAAGCGCGGTACTGACAGCCTGCAGGGGGGTTACTTCACCCGCACCGGCAATCTGCTTCTTAAAGAGCTTACCAAGGGTACTCTTCATCACATATCCGAACTTACCAAACTGGATGAATCCAACCCGGACGCTCAAATACACACCTGTACCAACCAGCAGCAGGAGCATCCAGGGGCCCCATGCGATACCGTTCAAATAGTCAACAAATTCCGAAAAAGTCATTTCTTATCCTCCTCTTTACCAGATGGTACACATCATACCACAGCAGAAAGACAATTGCAAGCAGTACATGGATTTTTGTATACAAATATCCAAAAGAAAATCAGAATATGTTTATTTTTTATTCATATGACCAAAGAAAACCTTAGAAGTCAAACAACCCCATAACTATTCCGTGTTAGCGTTACAGATCAATCCCATGTAGGCCAACGTATTGTCCTGCCGTTAAGAAACGTGCCGGTGGCACGTTTTAGGCAGAAAAAAACCCCGACTTTTTCAGTCGAGGCTTTGTGTTGGCGTTACCTTTCTTCCCGGGTAGGCCAACGTATTGTCCTGCCGTTAAGAAACATGCCTGTGGCATGTTTTAGGCAGAAAAAAGCCCCGACTTTTTTCAGTCGAGGCTTTGTGTTGGCGTTACCTATCTTCCCGGGTAGGCCAACGTATTGTGCTGCCGTTAAGAAACGTGCCGGTGGCACGTTTTAGGCAGAAAAAAAGCCCCAACCTTTCGGTTAGGGCTTTGTGTTGGCGTTACCTATCTTCCCGGGTAGGCCAACGTATTGTCACGCCGAAGCAACAGTCCGGTGGACTGTTGTAGGCGTAAGATATATGCATGGTAAAAATAAAAACCTCACAACCGAAGTTGTGAGGTTTATGTTGGCGTTACCTATCTTCCCGGGTAGGCCAACGTATTGTCCTGCCGTTAAGAAACGTGCCACCGGCACGTTTTAGGCAGAAAAAAACCCCAACCTTTCGGTTAGGGCTTTGTGTTGGCGTTACCTATCTTCCCGGGCAGTCACCCGCCAAGTATTGTCGGCGCTTATGAGCTTAACTTCTGT
>JAFXAV010000050.1 GCA_017516785.1 Oscillospiraceae bacterium | reverse complement strand
TTGTGGAGCCAATGCCCTCCCCTTTGGGGAGGGTGGCCGAGCGATAGCGAGGTCGGGAGAGGTTTCAGAAAAATGTACTGCATGCACCCCTCTTCCGTCACGGCTTACGCCGTGCCACCTTCCCCAGAGGGGAAGGCTTTTCTCGTCGCCAAACTGCTGTTTCCCGAACAAAAAACTCCCCGGGGTTTTCCCGGGGAGTCATTTTATCAGTTAGGGCAGACGGTACTTGTCGGTATAGGCATGATACAGCTCGCCGAAGTTGACGTAGTCCAGCTTGGCAGCACGGACAGCTTCGTGGGTGTTCATGTTGTGAACGGACAGGTCCATGATGCAGCCTGCCAGATTGGAGCAGTGATCGCTGACGCGCTCCAGACCGGTCAGCAGGTCGGACCAGATGAAGCCGGCCTCGATGCTGCACTGGCTCTGCTGCATGCGCAGGATGTGGCGGGTACGCATCTGTTCCTTCAGATCGTCGATGACCTCTTCCAGAGGCTCGATCTTGTAGGCGGCAGCCAGATCCCGGCGGAGGAATGCGGCAAAGGCCAGATCCACGATCT
Organism: Oscillospiraceae bacterium; assembly: GCA_017516785.1. The sequence continues at coordinate 48,773 of JAFXAV010000050.1, read as the reverse complement.
CAGAAACAGCATCGGTGAGGATATTCAGCTCTGCCTTGGCGGCATCGGAGAACTCCAGCTGCTTGCCGGCCATTTCCTGAGCGGCCTGCATCAGGTTCTGACCATGGTCAGCGATGCGCTCCAGGTCGCCGATGGCCTTCTGCAGCATGGTCAGCTCGGCGGAGTCAGCCTCGCTGTTCTGCAGGGCGCTGAGCTTCAGCAGGTAAGTACCCAGGATATCTTCGTAGTGGTCAGTCAGGTTCTCGCCTTCGTCGATGCGTTCACCCAGCTCGTCGGTGTAGGCAGTCAGAGATGCGATACCATCTCTCAGAACCTGAGCAGAAGCTTCGGCCATCTTGGTGGCGGTATCACGGCAGCGCTCCAGCGCAATGGCAGGAGTGCCCAGCAGACGTTCGTCCAGCTCGGCCATTTCTTCCACAACCTTGGCATCGGGCACGATCTTGCAGACCATCTTCTCCAGCAGATTGCCAGAGGGCAGCAGAATGGCGGTGCAGACGATGTTGAAGGCGGTGTGGCAGATGGAAATGCTCAGATGGTTGGAAGAGTCGTTCAGGAAGGGCAGTTCAAACAGGGCCTTGGCCAGCATAAAGAGGATCAGGCAGATGACGGTGCCAATGATGTTGAACAGCAGGTGGACAATGGCAGTGCGCTTTGCGTTCTTGGTGGTGCCCACGGAGGACAGCATGGCGGTGACGCAGGTACCGATGTTCTGGCCCATGATGATGGGCACGGCGGCGCCCAGGGTGATCTGTCCGGTGGAGGACAGAGCCTGCAGAATACCGACGGAGGCGGAGGAGGACTGGATGATGGCAGTCAGCACAGCGCCGGCCAGCACGCCCAGAACGGGATTGGTGAACAGCAGGAACAGCTGCTGGAACTGGGGCACATCCTTCAGACCGGAAACGGCATCGGACATGGTGTCCATGCCGAACATCAGGATTGCAAAGCCCAGCAGGATCATACCCACATCCTTCTTCTTGCTGTCCTTGATGAACATATAGTAGACAATACCGATGAGGGCAAGGACGGGAGTAAAGGAAGTAGGCTTGAGCAGCTGGACGAAGAGGCTGTCGCCTTCAATGCCACCCAGGGACAGGACCCATGCGGTGATGGTAGTACCGACATTGGCGCCCATGATGACGTTGATGGCCTGTGCCAAACTCAGAAGACCGGAGTTGACAAAGCCGACGACCATGACGGTAGTGGCGGAGGAGGACTGGATGACGGCCGTGACTGCCATACCGGTCAGGAAGCCCAACATACGGCTGGAGGTCAGACGGCTCAGAAGGGTCCGGAGGCTGTTGCCGGCGGCGCGCTCCAGAGCGTCGCCCATGATGTTCATGCCGAACAGGAACATACACAGGCCGCCGATCATAGTGAGAATATCAAAAATATCCATGAGCGGTTTCCCCTTTTCTGTGTGATTTTGTGCGGAGAATGTGTGTTTACTTATATAAAAACATACTATCAGCGGTTTGTCAAATCTATTATCGAATATTTGTAAAATCTATGTAAAGTGAGTGGGTTTATAGCGGGGACGCAGCGACTTGGATAACCGTGTCATTCCGAGGAGGGGCGAAGCCCCAACGTGGGAATCTCCTCTGGTTTTAGGCAACACTCCGCAAATTTGAAGGGGATTCTCGCGCTAGTGTTGCAGAGCGCAGCGGATCTTGTAATATTTATGGTTGCCAGTGGCAACCATACCACAATTCATGCGGACTGGCTCAGAATGACAGCCTTTTAATAACTGCTCTACAAACCGCAATTTATAGAATAGAGAAAGCCGCCCGGAAATTCCGGGCGGCTTGCGTGATCCGCTTATGGATCGACGATGGGGATCTCGGCACTGTCGGCAGGGGCAAGGCTGGAAATGACATGTTCCACAGCTTCGAATTCCAGTTCATAGGGCACATACAGCCGGAAGAGGTACACACCGTCAGACCAGTAGAAATCCCGCTTTCCGCCGGTGGTGAATACCACCGGATGCTCCATGCCCTTTTCCTGGACGACCTGGGGATTTGCCGGGGAGGCGATTTCCAGGACGCTGATTTTCCCAATGGTGTGCAGGCAGGTTTCCACCGTTGCGCCGGGGTCAGCAAAGACCTGAATGGATTTATCCTCCGGATCCAGGGGCCATTGCTGATAGACCGCTGCTCTGTATCCGGGCTCGGAGAGAATGTCCCATTTGCAGAACAGGGTATTTTTCACGCTGTTGATGGTCACTTCCTGATTCTCCCAGGCGTCGGGAAGCTCGATGGGGAGATAAACTGTTTCGATAGCTGCGGGGATGTTTTCTGCAGCTTCAATTTCGATCTCGATGGTGTACTCCGACTCGCTGTACTTCAGGGTGGAGTTGGCATTACCCTGGTTGTCAAAACGCTGGAATTCCGAGAAGAATTCACCGACGTATTGAAGGTCTCCCGTTTGAATGGCCCCCAGGATCACCGGAGCGCAGGCGGTGATGAGCAGCACAGTCAAAACCGCAGCAATCAGCCATCCCCGACGCAGGGGGCGAATCTTCGGGGCGGGGAGCAGCAGATTGTCATCAATTTGGCCAATGGCGGCAAAAAGATCCAGTTCATTCATAAATAACCCTCCTTTTTGAGGTGTTCTTTCAGTTTTCGCCGGGTGCGGGAAAGGACGGTCCGGACACCGGCCTCACTGAGCTGGAATTTTTGGGCAATGGCTGCGGTGCTTTCCACGGAAAAATACCGGAGGACGAAGATTTCCCGGTCTCTTGGGGGCAGCGCTCGAAGGAAGGAGTTGATGCCTTCTTTCAGTTCCCGGGCGTGAATCTGCTCTTCCGGATTTCCCTGAGCGGGCAGACATTCTTTCAGTTCTTCCAGAGCCAGAACCATTTCACCGCCGCCCCGCTTGCTTCTGCGCATCTCCCGGAACCGGTCGAAGGCCAGATTCCGGGAGATCCGGGCAAGGTAGAGCTTCAGATGCTCCGGCCGTTTCGGTGGGATGGTGTTCCAGGCTCTCAGCCAGGTGTCGCTGAGGACTTCCTCCACATCCTCACCGGAATCCAGAATATTCCCGGCAATGGCCGCACAGTAGGAGCCGTATTTTTCCTTTGTTTTATGGATGGCTGCTTCTTCACGGCTGAAAAACAGGTCGAGAATTTCTCTGTCTTCCATATGGCTCCTCCTTTCTTGTTGCTTGAAAGATCTTTCTACTCTATAAGACGGTTATTTATGAAAAGTGTGTCAAAAAAGCCGCCCGGAATTTCCGGGCGGCTTTTGAGATGAAAATCAGTTGATCAGCTTGGTTGCTTCCTGGAAGAGGGCCTCCACCAGCATGGAGACGGACTCGGGCAGGTATGCATAGCTTGTGGCGTTCTTCAGCACGTCTTCGCTGGGATATGCCAGCTCGCTTTCGGCCATTTCAGGATCCATATAGTCCTTGGCGGCGGTGATGGGCGTGGAGTAACCCAGATAACCCAGGTTCTGGCCGGAGATTTCGGGATCGCAGAGGAAATTGATGAACAGCTCCGCTGCTTCCTTCTCCTGGGCGCAGGTGGGGATGCACATGGCATCGATGAACATGTTGAAGCCCTGATGCTCGGGGAAGTAGAACTTCAGGTTGGGATTGTTGTCGATCATGGTAACGCAGTCGCCTGCGTAGTAGGAAGCGATCCAGGCTTCCTCATTTTCCATGGCGGCGAAAATCTCGTCCATGACGTACTGCTGCAGAATGGGCTTCTGTGCGGCAAGCTTGTCGGCGCAGGCGTTCAGCTCGTCTACGTCGGTGGTGTTGACGTCATAGCCCAGCAGGTACTGGGTGATGCCGAAGGCGTCGCGAGAGTTGCCGAACATCAGAATCTTGCCGGTGTACTCCTCGTTCCACATCAGTTCCCAGCCGGTGACGTCCGCTTCATCCACGTACTTGCTGTTGTAGAGAATACCTACGGTGCCCCAGGTGTAGGGGACGGAGTAGCGGTTCTCAGGATCGTAAGTGGTGTTCTTGAAGCTTTCGTCCACGTACTCATAGTTGGGAACGTTGCTGAAATCGATCTCCAGCAGCATGTCCTCTTCAATCAGACGGGCGATCATGTAATCCGAAGGGATGATCACATCCACGGTGATACCGCCGTTTTTCAGCTTGGTATACATGGTCTCGTTGTCGGAATACGTAGAGTAATTGACCTTGATGTGGGGGTACTTTTCCTGGAAGGCGGCGATGACATCCAGGGAGTCATCCTCGCCGGTGGAAATATACTGGCCCCAGTTGTAGACATTCAGGGTGATGGTCTCTTCCCGGCGGCCGAAGCCCAGGCCGAAGATCAGACCAAAAAGAATCGCAACGATGCAGACACTTGCGGCAACCCGCTTGATGATCTTCACGGTCTTGCTTTCGCTTCTGGTGCGGACGACATGCTTCTGCTTGTCGGAGCGCAGCTGCATCAGGTTCATGGTCAGCATCAGAATGAAGATCAGGCCGAAGAGCAATGTGAACATGGCGTAGATCTTGGGTTCGATGGGACGCTTGACCTTGGAATAGATGTCAACAGGCAGGGTGATGAAATCGGTGCCGGTGACAAAGTAAGAAATAACGAAGTCATCCAGACTCATGGTGAAGGCCATGATGGCGCCGGAGACGATGCCGGGCATGATCTCATGGAGGGTCACCTTGAAGAAGGCCTCGATGGGGGTGCAGCCAAGGTCCATGGCGGCATCCGTCAGGGAGGAATCCATCTGCTGAAGCTTGGGCATCACGTTCAGAATGACATAGGGCAGATTGAAGGTGATGTGGGCAATCAGCAGCGTCCAGAAAGTCAGGCTTTCCTTCTGGCCCAGCATCTTGGATCCCACAAAGACAAACAGCAAAGACAGGCTGACACCGGTGACGATGTCGGGGTTCGTCATGGGAATGTTGGTCAGGCTCATGACCACTTTCCGCAGCTTGGGTTTCAGATTGTGGATACCCACAGCGGCAACGGTGCCGAAGGTGGTGGCAACGGCGCTTGCCAGAATGGAAATGATCAGGGAGTTACCCAGAAGACCCAGCAGGGCGTCGTCCTGGAACAGGCGGACATACTGCTGGAAGGTAAAACCCTCAAATTCGGTAATGTCGCTGCCGGTGTTGAAGGATGCCACAATAAGCACCGCCATGGGCAGGTACAAAAACGCGAACATGATGATGGTGAGGATGCGGTTCGCTTTTTTCATGCGATGACACCGCCTTCCTCGTCAGCGCCGAAGCGGTTCATGATGCCGGTGCAGACAAACACCAGAATCATCAGCACCAGGCTGAGGGCAGCGCCCAGATTGGGGTTATTGCCCTGCTTAAACAGGCGCTCGATGATATCGCCGATGAGCACGGTGTCGGTGCCGCCCAGTTTCTGGGAAATGTAGAAGGTGGACACGGCGGGGACGAACACCATGGTGATGCCGGAGAGAATACCGGGCATGCTCAGGGGCAGAATTACCTTGGCAAAGGTCTGCACGGGGGTGCAGCCCAGGTCTTCCGCGGCCTCGATGAGCCGGTGGTCAATCTTGACGATGGTGGTGTAAAGGGGCAGGATCATGTAGGGCAGGTAGTTGTAGACCATGCCCAGGATCACCGCACCGGGAGTGCGGATCAGTTTCATCCGGCCGATGCCCGTCAGCTCCAGAAAATCGTTGATGATGCCGGTGTCCTGCAGCAGGCCAACCCAGGCAAGGGTGCGCAGCAGGAAGCTCATGCACATGGGCAGCATCACCAGCATGTACAGCAGCTTCTGGGCAGTTTCGGAGCAGTGGGCGATGAAGTATGCCACAGGGTAACCCAGCAGCAGGCAGATGAAGGCGGAAATCAGGCTGTAGCCGATGGACTGACCCAGCACACCCCAGTACATCCGGAGATTCATCAGATTGGAAAGGGTGAATACACCGGTGGTGGGATCAGTCAGGGCATAGTACGCCACCACACCCAGAGGGATCAGGGTAAAGACCACCATCCAGATGATATAGGGGGTACTGAGCAGGATCGAGTTATTCTTCTTCATCTCCGGCATCCTCCGTCAGCTCGTCATACTCAGCGGAGTAGGAGCTGTAGTCGCCAAACATACCGGAATATTCACTCTTCTTCATAATATGAATGTCTTCCGGGTTGAGTCGAATGCCGATGGTCTTGCCCACACCGTGGAAGTCCGTGGTCTGGATCAGCCATTTGAAGCCCTTGAAGTCGACAATGATGTCGTAGTTCAGGCCCTTAAAGGTGACGGAAGTGACGGTGCCGGTGAGCATGGAAGCGCCGGGCTCCACAATGTCGATATCCTCGGGACGGATGACAACGTCAACGGGCTCGTTGGGTGCAAAACCCTTGTCCACGCAGTTGAAGACCCGGCCGAAAAATTTGACCTTGTAGTCAGACAGCATCACGCCGTCAAGAATGTTACTCTCGCCGATGAAGTCTGCCACGAAGGCGTTCTTCGGCTCGTTATAGATATCCTCGGGAGTGCCGATCTGCTGGATGCGGCCCTTGTCCATGACCACGATGGTGTCGGACATGGAAAGCGCCTCTTCCTGATCGTGGGTAACATAGATAAAGGTGATGCCGGTGGCCTGCTGGATCCGTTTCAGCTCGTTCTGCATATCCTTGCGCAGGCGCAGGTCCAGAGCGCCCAGAGGTTCGTCCAGAAGCAGAACCTTAGGCTGGTTGACCAGGGCCCGGGCGATGGCAACACGCTGCTGCTGGCCGCCGGACAGATTGGTGACGCGGCGATGGTCGTAACCCTTCAGGCTGACGATTTCCAGCATTTCCTTGACCCGGCGGTCGATTTCGTCCTTGGGGACTTTCGCCACACGAAGGCCGAAGGCGATGTTGTCATAAACGTCCAGATGAGGGAACAGGGCATACCGCTGGAACACGGTATTGATCTGCCGCTCATAGGGCGGTACGTCGTTGATTTTTTTGCCGTCGAAAGTCACGGTGCCGGAAGTGGGCGTCAGAAAGCCGCCGATGATCCGCAGCGTGGTGGTCTTGCCGCAGCCGGAGGGACCGAGCAAAGTGAGGAATTCATGGTCATTGATGTAGAGATTGATGGAGTCAAGAATACGCTCCCCGTCGAACTCCATGGTAAGGTCCCGGAGTCTGATGAGTTCCTTGGACATTATCCTCCCCCGTTTCTATAGTGTAATCGCGCACAAATGTGCATTATGACAAGTATAGATATATCTTAAATTAAGGTGTTTGTCAATTGGCTGTGCGACAATTTTCTGTATTATTTTTCAATCTATTCAAGGATAAGTGCAAGAGGAAATCAAAATTGTTTCAAACTTTGTTTGAACTGACGAAAACCTGTCCATAATGGGTTTCGGAGGTGCTAGAATATGAGCAACAATAAAAAATACGGCGGGAGCGGCTACTACATTGCCCTTATCGCCTGCGCCGCAGCCATCGGCATTACCGGATACCTTTATTACCGGAATGCCAGCGAGCCCGACGTGAGCCTGCAGCAGCAGGAGAGCAATGCAATCATCGCCCCCGTGGAGGAGCAGCAGGATGTGGAGGCGGTAGCCACCCAGGGCAGTACGCCTGTGGAAAGTACCGATCCCACACAGCCTATTCAGAAAAAGACCATCAAAACCGGCGCGCCCCTGGCGGGACAGACTATCTCCGGCTATGCCATGGAGACCCTCAGCTATAACCAGACCACCCGGGACTGGCGTACCCACAATGGCATCGACATTGCGGCAGAAGCGGGAACTCCGGTGCTGGCTGCAGCCGACGGCACGGTCTATACCGTTTATGAGGACGACTCCATGGGTACCACCGTGGTGATCCGCCATGAAGACGGCTACACTACCCAGTATTCCAGCCTGGCATCAGAACTATCCGTCAGTGTTGGCGATACGGTGAAACTGGGGCAGCAGATCGGCTGCGTGGGGGAGACTGCGCTGCTGGAAACTGCCATCGGCCCCCATGTCCATTTCTGCGTGCTGTATCTGGATGAACCCATGGACCCGGCGGAATTTCTCGCCATGAATTAACTACACTTTCTTCCTTCTTTCCTCCTGCGGATCATCCGCAGAAAAGGCCGTGCGATCCGCATGGCCTTTTTTCTGTTCACAAAAAATTATATTGTATATTTTGCCGAATTCTGATATAATGCTATCATCTATTAGTATGTACAGTGGGGCACCAGACTTTGCCCTGTCAAGATCAAATTACGGAGTTGAATATTATGAATGAAAAACGCCGCAACGGCGCGAAAGAAAATACCCGCCGCCCTGAACGCCGGGCAGACCGCTTTGCCGAGCGCTCCGCTCCCGTGGAGGAAGTGGAAGGCCAGCTGGAAGGCCGCAATGCGGTTACTGAGGCTCTGAAGGCAGGCCGCACCATCGACAAGGTCTTTGTGGCCGACGGCGATACCGACCGGGCCCTGCAGCGCCTGGCCGCCCAGGCCAAGGAAGCCGGTGCCGTCATTGTCCCCGTTGACCGCCGGAAACTGGACCAGATGTCCACCACCCGGTCCCACCAGGGCATCATCGCCCTGGCTGCCGCCCATGACTACTTCACCATCGATGACATTCTGGAAGAAGCTGCTTCCAGAGGTGAGAATGCTCTGATTGTCATCTGCGATGAGCTGTCCGATCCCCATAACCTGGGCGCCATCATGAGAAGCGCCGAGTGCGCCGGTGCCCACGGCGTTATCATCCCCAAGCGCCGCAGTGTGGGCCTGACTGCCACTGTTGCCAAGGCTTCCGCCGGTGCTGTGGAGTACATGAAGGTGGCCCGTGTCACCAACATCAACAACGCCATCAACGAACTGAAGGAAAAGGGTGTCTGGGTTTTCGGCGCCGCAGGCGAAGGTTCCGTGCCCATGTATAAGGCTGACCTGACCGGCCCCGCCGCCATCATCATCGGAAACGAGGGCGACGGCATGAGCCAGCTGGTCCGCAAGAACTGCGATATGCTGGTCCACATCCCCATGAAGGGCCGCATCACCTCTCTGAACGCATCCGCCGCCGCTTCCATTCTACTTTACGAGGCAGTGCGCCAGCGTCTGGCCTGATTCCCAAAGATTACCCCGCCGCGATTTGTTTGCGGCTTACCCAGGAGGGATACCATGAAGGAAATTGAACGTGATTTTGACGCGGAAGAGCAGGAAGTTCTCAGCGATGCCACGATCAGACTGAACCCTTTCCGCAGAGACGGAAAAATGCCTGCGCTGTTTGCGCAGGAGGAAGAACCCGAGGAGATTCCCGGTGACACAGTCCGGCTGGAGGATGTGCATCAGGCTGTTCAGCAGGTCGAGGAGCCTGAAGAGGAAATCACTGAAGAAGTGACTGAGGAAGAACCGGAAACGGAAGCAGCCGAAGAGACTGAAGAAACCGAAGTGGAAGAAGTTTCTCAGGAAGAATCCTCCGAAGAAGAGTCCGAAGCATATGAAGAAGTGACAGAGGAAGCTGAAACCGAAGAACCGGAAGAGGAACCCGAGGAAGCAGCAGAAGAGAATGAGGAAGACGATGAAGACGATGAAGACGATGAGGTGGAGCTGACCTACCTGCCCCCTCTGATTTTCCGCCCCAAGTCCCGTCTGGCGGAGCTGAAGCGCCAGTTGGTTGCCGGTCCTGAAAAGCGCTATTATGAGCTTTCCGAAATCGGCGTTGGCAGAGTGCAGCTGGCCATGCTGGTGTGCTTTGTGGTGATTCTGATTTCTGCCGGTGCCGCGGTGATGTACATCTCCGGCCGGGTGCCCGAAAATCGGATGCGTCTGATGGTCTTCGGCCAGATTCTCGCTATGCTCATCGGCGGTCTCATGGGCAGCCAGCAGATGCTGGAGGGCCTTTACGACCTGTTCAGCGGCCGCTTCACCCTGAATACCCTGCTGACCGTTACCTTTGGCGCCTGTATTGCCGACAGTGTGTTTTGTCTGCAGGAGCTGCGTGTTCCCATCTGTGCTGCCTTCACTCTGGAGGTTGCCATGTCCCTGTGGAACACCTACCACTGCCGCACCACTGAAATGGGCCAGATGGACACCATGCGCAAGGCAGTCCGGCTGGACAGCGTGGTGAAGTGCGACGATTATTACGAAGGCAAGCCAGGCTTCCTGACCCGTGAAGGCCAGGTGGAAGACTTCATGGAGCATTACAATGAAGTCAGCGGTCCCCAAAAGGTCCAGAACTGGTATGCTCTCCTGAGCCTGCTGGCTGCCATCGGTGTTGCCGCTGTGGCGGGCGTGTTCCACGGCCTGTCCATGGCCATCCAGATTTTCACCACCACACTGCTGGTGGCGGTCCCTGCCAGTATGTTCATCACCCTGTCCCGTCCTGCAGCAGTGCTGGAGCGCCGCCTCCACAAGCTGGGCACTGTTCTGTGCAGCTGGGCAGGTGTCAAGCATCTGGGTGCCAAGGGAGTCATCCCTCTGAAGGATTACGATCTGTTCCCCACCGGCGCCACCAAGATGAACGGCGTCAAGTTCTACGGCGACCGGGATCCCGAAGAGGTGATCGCCTATGCCGCAGCGCTGATGAATGCCAACGGCGGCAGCCTGGCCCCCATCTTCGACCAGCTGCTCACCAGCCGCAACGGCTTCCACTATGATGCCGAGAACCTCCAGTTCTACGGCAACGGCGGCATCGGCGGCGAAATCTGCGGCGAGCCTGTGCTGCTGGGCACCCTGGACTTCCTGAAGGACATGGGTGTGGAAATCCCCGAAGGCACCATGGTCAAGCAGGCCATCTACGTCTCCATCGACGGCGAGCTGTCCGGCCTCTTTGCCATTACTTACACCCGCACCAAGTTTGCTGCCGGCGGACTGGCTACTCTCAGCAGCCATCGCCGGGTCACCCCCATCATCATCGCCCAGGACTTCATGCTGAACGAAGCTTTCCTGAAGGAGAAGTTCGGCATCCGCAACCGCCGCACCATCTTCGCAACCCGCGCTGTCCAGGAAGAACTGGCTGACAAGGTTCCTGCGGAGGATGCGCCCGCTCTGGCTTTGACTACCCAGGAAGGTCTGGCACCCAAGGCCTTCGCCATCACCGGCGCCCGGGCCCTGCGGACTGCCTGCAAGCTGGGTATGACCATTCATATCATCGGCGGTCTGCTGGGCATTCTCATTATGCTGGCTCTCGCCATCGTGGGTTCTACCCACCTGCTGACCCCCATCCATGTGCTGCTGTACCAGCTGATCTGGATGGCACCCGGTCTGCTGGTGAGCATGTGGCCCAGAACTGTATAAATTATGTAAACCGGACAGAGCCCTCTCTGTCCGGTTTGTCATTGAAAACGACGTCATTGTATGGTATAATCACTGCGATTCGAAAACCCAGCAAAGGAGCATCCGCCATGTTTGACTGGCTTACATTTTTAGCCTACGCAGTTCTCACCACCATCACCCCCGGCCCCAATACCATCATGTCCATGAGTAATGGCAGCCGCCGTGGCTTTTTCCGGGGTATCCCCCTGAATTTCGGCATGTGGTGCGGCTTTACCATCGTCATGGTAGGCTGCGCGGCTCTGACCAGTGTGCTGGCTATCTGGGTGCCGAAAATCAAACCCTATATGCTCTTCGTGGGCGCGGCCTATCTGCTCTGGCTTGCCTGGAAGACCATTCGCCGCTCTTCCGAAATCCAGGAAAAGGAAACCAAAAGCGAAAAGCTGTTTCTCACCGGCTTTGCCATGCAGTTCGTCAATCCCAAGATCATGCTCTATGGCATCATGTCCTACGAAGCCTATATCCTGCCCGTTTACGAGGGCCAGATGGGCATGCTGCTGCTATTTTCCGTAGTTTTGTCCACTGTCGGCTTTGTCAACGGCCTGCTCTGGTCCGCCGGCGGTCAGGTGTTCCGGGTCCTGTTTTCCAAGCACGCCCGGCTCATTAACACCGTCATGGCTCTGCTGCTGGTCTACTGCGCTGTGAAGCTGTTTATCCCCTGAGCGGCCCTTTCTGAAAGGAGTCTATTATGAAAATGATGAAGAAGCGCTCCCGGTTCCACATCGGTATGCGCACCATCAAAACCGTGGTATCGGTGGTCATCGCCATGATGATTGTCGAAACCAACGTGTCCCCCTATACCAATCTGTCGGTTGCCATGCTGGGCGCCATCGCCGCGGTGCAGCCGTCCTTCCGTGAATCCGTCTACACCGGCATGTCCCAGATCGTGGGTTCTGCCGTGGGTCTGACCGTCGGCATTCTGCTGCTGCAGCTGCCCATCGACCATATTCTGACCACAGCCATCTCGGTGGTCATCGTGATCCTGCTCTATAACCTGCTGCACATTACATATTCCCCCTCGCTGCCCGTGCTGATGGTGGTCATCCTCTGTACCTCCGAAGGCATCGAGCCTGTCATTCCCTGGGCTCTGGGCCGACTGTGGGATACCTCCATCGGTGTTGGCGTGGGTCTGGCCATCAATACCCTGTTCTTCCCCTATGACAATTCCAAGCAGATCCGCTTCACCGTGGAAAGTCTGGACCGGGAGCTGATCCACTTCCTGGAGGAGATGTTCGACGGCGACAATCATGTGCCCAATGCCCGGATCATGAAGCAGAGAATCGAGAGCATGGAACGGCAGATGGCAATTTTTGAAAAGCAGCGGCTCATCGGCCACCTGCGCCGCCAGAAGCAGGAAATCGAAAAATTCCGCATCTGCGAGCAGAAGGCCAAGGAACTGGTGGCCCGAATCGAACTGCTGAGCATGATGGGCCGTCCCGGCTGGCTCACCGCAGAGAACCGTAGCCAGCTGATTCTCAACGGCGCCGATATCCGTGATAAACGGATCATGGATATTGGATATGATGAAAAGGATGTGGTGGTCAACTACCATGTCAAACAGATTCTGAAACTGCGCCGGGAGCTGCTGGAAGCTCTGGGCGAGGAGATCGCGCTGGAAGAATCCCAATAAACCGTAAGGAGAGACCACCATGATCGTCAAACGTGATTTCATCTACACCCCTAAGAACGTGAACCGTCCCCTTCACATCTGGCTTCCCGACAATTATGAGGAAAGCACCGAAAAGTATCCCGTCATGTACTTTTTCGACGGCCACAACCTTTTTCTGAACGAGGACGCCACCTATGGAAAGTCCTGGGGCATGAAGGAGTTCCTGGAGGGCTGGGGCAAGGAGATGATCATCGTGGGCATCGAGTGCGGTCACGACGGTCAGGAGCGGCTCAGCGAGTACCTGCCCTACCAGGCAGATGAAGGAAGCCGGTTTGATATTTTTGAGCCCCGGGGCAAGGAAACCATGGACTGGATCGTGAGCGAGATCAAGCCCATGATCGACAAAGAATACCGCACCTGGCCCTTCCGGGAATGCACCGCCATTGGCGGCTCCAGCATGGGTGGTCTGATGGCCCTCTATGCGGCGGTTCACTACAACCAGTGGATTTCCAAGGCCGCCTGCGTGTCCAGCGCCATCGGCTTCTGCATGGGGCCTTTGATGCAGGACATGGAGGAAAGCTACATCAGCGATGACACCCGGGTCTACCTCTCCTGGGGTACGAAAGAGGCAAGAAACTGCCCCAATCCCGACATCGAGGATACCGCCAGCGATACCTATTTTTGGAATCGCCGGGCAGCGGATTATCTGGATTCCTGCGGCGCTGCCACGAAGCTTCACAGCCAGGTGGGCGGCCACCACTGCGAAGCCTACTGGGAAAAGCTGATTCCCACTTTCATGAACTTCCTCTGGACGGAGTAAATATCGAGTTTTTATCCCCGGTGAACCCCACCGGGGATTTTTGCGCAAAAAAGAACGCCCCGGTTGGGACGTTGTAAACCATATCCAAATAATAAGAAATGACCCTTGACTGCTGCATCTTGCAACTACAGAGTCAAGGGTCATTTCTGTTCAGTCTTATTATCTAACATCATTGGTTAACCTCTCTTTCTGCAGATTGGATAATTACCTTTTGATTTCATTATTTCCTGAAACACGTCTTCAAAAATGTTTTCATTCATTTCCCTTCAGCGGGAAGTTCTTATATGTAGGAAATCAAATGGCATCGCGAAGGTTTTTATCCGGGTTTGCTCTGATGTTTGAGCTTTTAGAGGTACACATTTGGGTTACCTCTTTGTAGTTATAATTTACCACAAGGAAATGCGTTTTGCAAGATGGGAAATTGTACAAACTAAATAAAATGTATCTGTGCAAAATACAGATTTCCTTGACGCAAATACAGATAGAGTTGACAATCGGAAATGCATTTGCTATATTAAATGTGTTGGGGCCAGTCCATCGGGACTGACCCCTTGTTTTTATAGTGTCACCATCCGGGGTTCGTGACCCATGGCAGGGATGATCTTTTCAACCAGATCCGCAGTCTTCAGCCGCAGGGAGGAGGTGTTGATGCAGGGATGGCAGCCGATGAATTCGCCCTTCAGAACGTCCTCATCGATCAGCAGCTGCACGTGATTTTCCTGGTCGTTCATCAGACCCAGGATGCTCAGGGAGCCGGGAGTGATGTCCAGATATGCTTCCATGTATTCGGCTCCCGCAAAGCTCAGGCGGGAGGAGCCGATCTCCTTGGACAGAACGCTGGTCTTGAAGACCTTGTCGCCGGGCAGGAGCAGCAGATAAAATGCGGTATGCTGGCGGTTGCACAGCAGCAGATTCTTGCAGATGGTGGCCTCAAGGGCCTCGTCAATGGCGGCGCAGGCTTCCATGGTCATGGCTGCTTCATGGTCGATGCGCTGATAGGAAATGCCTAAGGTGTCCAGCAGGTCATAGCAGCGGATTTCCTTGGGAAGGCGATCCCTGCAGTCAGCGGGCCGTCCTTGTACCAGTTCCATAATTCTCACTCTCTTTCGTTCATTTGGATAATCAGACGGGCAAGCTCTGCCCAGTCTTGGCCTTCGTATTCATAATGGCGGCAGTTTTCAGTGCCGATGGCGCGGTGGGGGTCAGCGGTGCGCTGATCCGGGGGTGTCAGGTTGGTGTGCATGTATAGGGTGTCCAGGCCTGCGTTCTTCGCGCCGCCGATGTCGGTGTGCAGATCGTTGCCAATCATCAGACACTTGGAAACGTCCAGCTTCTGCTCCTCAATCAGCGCTTTAAAGAACCGGACATCCGGCTTGCGGCAGCGGTAATCGGAGGAAATGTAGATGCCGTCCAGCTGCTCGCCCAGCCCTAAATGATTCAGTTCGTAGGCGGTAAAAATCCGCTGGGCGTTGCTGAGAAGCCACAGCCTGCAGCCGGATTTCCGGAGGTCAGCCAGGGCTTCCAGAGCATCAGGGTAGAGCTTAATGTACTCAATGGAGGAAATCCGGAACAGCTGGGCCGCGTGGATGCCGAGAGTATCGGCATTTTCTTCAATTCCCTTTGCCCGGAAGAGGTCTGCCATGACCAGTTCGAATGGGATGTCCGGGAAACATTCGTAGGACTGGCCTGCCTTGGCTTCCCGCTTCTGCATGGTATCCCGAAAGGCGGAACGAAGTTCATGTCCTGTATAGTGGGCATCGTAGAAGCCAAAGTACAGGGCGGTCTTTTCCCATACCAGGTCGTCTTCTTCGGTGTGGATATCCACCAGGGTGCCGTAGAGATCGAAGATCAGATCCGTGTATTTCATGGCTTGCCTCCAATGTGTGATAAAAGCATTATACCCCAGATGGGAATTTTAGGCAATAAAAAATCCGCCCCGATGGGCGGTGAAAAACCCTATAAACGAGAAGTAACCCCTGACCAGTCAACTAATCACTTTGACCGTCAGGGGTTACTTCTTTGAATTCTTGGTATCTAACATCATTGGTTACCTCTCTTTCTGTAGGATCAGACGAAGCGGGAAATTCTTGACAAAATTTGAATCCTTCCGTTGATATTCATTTCGGCTCTATTAGGAGATAGATGTATGTGATCGGAAGATTGATTGCTTCGTCCGGCGGCCCAGTTTATCATCTGTAGCCTTGGTTTTACCTGTACATTGGTATCACCTCTTTGTATTAATAAAATAGCACAATGAAACGAGAAAATCAATATGGGAAATTGTATAAACTGCACGATAAACTTTAATGCAAAAGGGAGAAACACAGCATATCCTATGAATTTTCGTTGACATGGAAAAGCAGTTATGATATGCTGGACATGATGGGGCGGTCTATGGACTGCCCATTTTGTTTAGGAGAACATTGCCATGATTAGAGAACTGGTACACGATCCTATCCTGCTGGCCCGTAAATCTTCCGAGGCAACCAAGGACGATTTGCCCGCTGCCCAGGATCTTCTGGATACCCTCACTGCTCACAAAGACAGCTGCGTGGGCATGGCGGCGAATATGATCGGCGTCACGAAGCGGATCATCGTCTTCGATAATGAGGGCGCCTACATGACCATGCTGAACCCCGAGATTATCAAGTCCGAGGGTTTGTACGAAACTGAGGAAGGTTGCCTGTCCCTGCTGGGCGGCCCCCGGAAGACGAAGCGATTCAAGAAGATCAAGGTGCGCTATCAGACCTTGGAATTCCAGACCCGGCTGAAGACCTTCACCGGCTGGACGGCCCAGATCATCCAGCATGAGATCGACCACTGCAACGGAGTGCTGATATGATTATTCTGATTGGGGGAGCATCCCACACCGGCAAGACTTGCCTTGCCCAGAAACTGCTGGAAAAGCACCACTGGCCCTATTTTTCCATCGATCACCTGAAAATGGGCCTGATCCGCAGCGGTCAGACCAATCTGACCGTGTGCGACGATGACGCGCTGACAGAATACCTCTGGCCTATCATCAGGGAAATGGTGAAAACTGCCATCGAAAATCATCAGAATCTGATTGTGGAGGGGTGTTACATCCCCTTCGACTGGCGGAAAGACTTTGATGAAAAATACCTGCGGCATATCGAGTATCGCTGTCTGATTATGCCTGCAGCGTATATTGAGGCCCATTTTGAAGATATCAAATCCCATGCCGACGCGGTGGAACAGCGGCTGGATGATTCTGGTTTGAATCGGGATGCGCTGATTCGGGAAAATGAGCACAACCTTGCCATGTGCAAAAAGTACGGCTGCGACTATATCCTGATTGATGAGGGGTATTGGAAATGAGCATTTCCTATCGCATTGTCCGCTCTTCCCGGAAGACCATCGCCATTCAGATCACTCCTGCGGGAGAAGCGATCGTTCGCTGCCCCACCCGGATGCGGATCGGAGACATTGAAAGATTCGTGGAGTCCAAACGCGGCTGGATCGAAAGCCACCTGGCGAAAACCGGCCCCCGGCAGCCGTCCTTTACGGAGGAAGAGCTTACCGCCATGGCAAAGCAGGTGAAGGAAATCATCCCCGCTAGAGCGGCGTACTATGCTCCTTTGGTGGGCGTTTCCTATGGCCGTATCACCATCCGAAGCCAGCACACCCGCTGGGGCAGTTGCAGCTCAAAAGGCAATCTGAATTTCAACTGCCTGCTGGCGCTTGCTCCTCCGGAGGTTTTGGATTATGTGGTGGTCCACGAGCTGTGCCACCGGAAGGAAATGAACCACTCAGCCCGGTTCTGGGCGGAGGTGGAACGGATTCTGCCGGACTACCGAAGGAGTCTGAACTGGCTGAAAGAAAACGGAACTGCCCTCATCGGGCGGCTGGAATAAGGAGAAGCTATGGATATTCTGTTTATTACGGACTATGTCTGCCCCTACTGTCTGATTGCGAAGACTGCCCTGGAGCAGGCCCTGAAAGAGACCGGCATCCGGGCGGAGATCACCTATCAGCCCTATGAGCTGACTCCCGAACCCAAAGAGCGGGTGGACACCTGGAATGATCAGCGCCGCCGGGCGGGCTACAAGGTGCTGGAAGAACCCTGCAGAAAGCTGTGTCTTCCCATGAAGCTGCCGCCGAAGGTCATTCCCCGTCCCTATACCCGTCTGGCTTTTGAAGGCTGGTTTTATGCCTCTGTTCGGGGCGCAGGTGATGCTTGGGCCGATGCCGTGTACCGGGCCTATTTTATGAACGAGCAGGACATCGGCGATGTGGAGGTTCTGACATCCATCGCAGGTCAGCTGGGTCTGGATGCAGCGGACTTCCGGGAAGCGCTGGAACTGGGCATTTACACAAAAGTGGAAAAGAAGTCCGTGGACTATGCAAGAGAAGTGCTGAAACCCACCGGTGTGCCCACCATCTACATCGACGGCCGAAAGGTGACCCTGAAGGAGTACACCAAGGAAGAGATGATTCGTATCCTCTTCGGCGCATCTTCCTCCGGCGGATTTGGCTGCGGCGAGGGCGGCTGCTGAAAGTTCAAAATGAACCCGCCGAACCGGGAGTGGTTCGGCGGGTTTTTCTTTATCTGGGAAGCTTTCGGTTCAGCTGTACTGTCTGATTTCTGGTGAAGAAATAGATGAAGCACCAGACCAGGGCAAAACCTGCGGCAAAGACAGCGGAGAAGATGCCGATGGCGGAACCGTTTCTGGGAATCCAGCTGTTCAGAAGATACATCAGCAGGTAGTCCAGATACAGCACCACCGCGTGGATGGCGATGGCCATGGGCAGGGGCAGCTGCTCGATGGTGTAAATCATGGAGATGCCTGCGGCGATGAAGGCCATCAGCGTGATGGACAGGATCCCCATGGCGGCCTCACCGAGGGAAATGCTTGCCATGGCATCCTGCTTTCCAAGGATTGCGTAGATGATTGCCAGCACCAGGGGGCCTCCGGCGCAGCAGAGAAGACCTCTGTGCAGAAATTCCTTTACATGCTTTTTCATAATTCGTCATACCTCCTTTTGATGGCTGCAAAGCAGCGGCGTGAGACGTATTCCCGGTAGCCGCATCTGAAAACGGCATCCACCGCGCCGCTGTATGTGGCGGTGAACCGTTCCAGGCGATTTTCGTTGGCCAGGGCAGATTTGTTGATGCGGATGAAGCAGGCTGGGACCATGGCTTCCAGTTCATAGAGCCGCAGCTTCAGGCGGTATTTTCCTCCCCGGGTGTCGACGGCCCAGGTCCTGCCATCCTGAACGGTGATGCACTCGATGTCCGAAAATTTCAGCATTTTCATATCATCTTCGTTCCATGCTGCGATGCGGTCGGAGCCTGACTCTTCCCGGACCAGCGCTTCGATTCGGTCGGTCAGGGCGCTTCGTTGCCGGACGGTTGCCACGATTTCCTCGTCCTTATTCTTGTCGATGATCAGTTTGAATTTCATTGGTTCACCTCCTGTGATTGCAGTATAGCATAACGAAAAACAAAAATGTTGTAAAATGACCCCAACGGTCTTCTGAGGAACCCAAGCGGCAAAAGGGCAAAAAAATAAGCCCCTTTCGGAGCGGATAAAAAGAGAAGTGACCCTTACCAAGCTACCGGATAAGGGTCACTTCTTATAATTCTTGGGTTCAATCATTGGTTAACCTCTCTTTCTGTTGTTTGGAGATTGGTTAGTACATTGGACTCACTCCTTTTTTGTACCTTTATAATAACCTGAGGGCTGAGAATATGCAAGATGGAATATTTCATAAGAAAGTTCAGTACTTCCTGTGCAAACGGGAGAAAACAGAATTTCCAGTGTTTTTGGAATTGACATTTAATGGGACTTGTGGTATGCTGAATATGTTGGGGCGGTGTAATCACTGCCCGATTTTTGTATACGGAAACGGGAGAGGCCGAAGCCTCTCCCGTATTTTTATGACGCTCTGCCGCCGGTAGAGTCGGGAAAAGTGCTGTATTTGCAAGGGTTTATTCGAATACAACCGACCGAAGATCGGGCCATTGTTTCTCTGCCGCATCCCGGATTCGGGCATGATCGGCGGGGGAGAACAGGTGAACGGTCAGCTTCCGGTTCTTCAGATTCCACCAGCCTGCCACGGTTCCGTCTACCAGAATGGCCGGGCGCACGATGCCTGCCCGGGTGAAAATGTCCCGGAGATGTGTCTGAGGAAGGAAAAGGCTCTCAGTTTTTTCATAACCCAGCATCAGCTGGTCGAAGCCAGCCAGAAACAGGCAGTTGGCGAGACTACCCTCCGGTTCTTCGGAACCGATGAGGAAAAAGGATCTTCCATTCCATTCGAATTCCTCGACAGGAAGCTGTGCCAGCAAGGGCTTGATCCGGGACTGGGGTTTGCCGAAAAAGTAAGCGGCGTCCTTCAACGTGGCAGGGCCGAAGTGCGTAAAATAGCGCCGGAGCAGTTCGACTTCCGCTTCTTCTTTTGCCATGGGAATAAAGTCGGGGCAGAGCCGGTAGGCCTTCTTTTCCTGAACCTTGTGGCAGATGCGCCCCGTTTCACAGAGGGCCCGGATGATGCCACCCCAGGGGTCGAACAGACTTTCCGCTTCGGCGTCAGACATCCCGGCCTGGGCACAGATTGTTTTCAGCGTCTCCCGGTCATCTGTACCGGAGCCGATAGCTGCCAGAATCCGATCCGCAAAATATGCCTTCCGGGATGCGCTTACAAGGTTGTCTGTGTCCAACGTGTCCACCGGTCTTGAAAAATGGCTTCTGCCTTCATGGAGAAACAGGGGAAGATCTGCTTCGGAAAATAAGTGCATGGTACCACGAATCGTCCAGCTTTTCACAAGACCATCGGTCCGTACCTCCGGGCAGCGGATGGACAGGCCGTGAAGGGCATGGCTCAGAAACTGGGCCTGAACGCCGCAGAGATCACGGACAACTTGTTGGGTATCCGCAGGTGTCAGCAGATACTGCCGGGATAGCCGCAGCAGCCTGATTTCTTCCGGGGTCATGATTTAGTCCAGATAATAGACGTAGTTTTCCTTCCGGGGGGCCTGAGGAGCGGGATCGGCGGCGGGGTAGCCCAGGATGCAGTGGCCGATGCCCTCGTAGTCGCCTTCGATGCCCAGGGACTTGAGAATTTCCTTGCCCTCGGGCAGCTCGAATTCTTCCTTGGCCCGGTGGATCCAGCAGCTGCCAACACCCAGAGCGTGGGCGGCGGCCATCATGTTGCCGATCACCAGGCTGCCGTCATAGACACAGGTGGGAACCTTTTTGTCAGCCAGCACCACCAGAACCACGGGGGCACCGTAGAAGGGATCGATGGGGGCGTTCATGATGGAAGCATTCAGCTTACTCAGATTGTCCCGGATATCCTTGTTGGTGATGGCGATGATGATGGGCGCCTGCAGGCCCCGGCCGTTGGCGGCGTAGGTACCGGCTTCGATGATCTGATCCAGTACGTCCTTGGGGAGCATATCGGGCAGATATTTCTTGGTGCTTCTTCTGGTTTTCAGGGTGTTGATGAATTCGTTCATAATGGGACCTCCTTGCCTGGTGTCGTGGGATTAATTTGTACACAACCATTATAGCACAAAGACGCAGAACAGGAAATCCCATTCTGCGTCTTCATATAAAAATGTCATTCGGAGGAAACAGACATATTATTCTTCGGTAGTCACCAGGATGTCATCGATGCGGACATGCAGCAGCCTTGCCAGCACCATCAGATTGTCCACCGTGGGCAGGGCGGTGCCGTTCTGCCATTTGTAGATGGCCTGGGGAGAATTGAAGCCGAAAGCAAGCTGGAGGTCATGGACGGAAAGTCCGGCAGCTTTGCGTAGTTTCATAATATTGGAACCGGTTCGTGCCATGTCGATGGTGGGTAACGGATGCAATGGGAACACCTTCTTCAGAAATAATATATGTAAAAAGCCGCCTGTCTTCCATAAGACAAGCGGCTCTGCAATTCTTCAGAGAAAGATGCCCGGATTTTTCCTGTCAATCCAAACCGGACATTCTGCTTATCTTCATGGGAGCATGCTTCGCACAGACAGTCCATGCTGCCTGGAGGGTGCCCTGATAGATAACTGCAAGAATACGGTTTGCCATGATGGAATTTCCTTTCGTTGTCGTTACTGGCAATATGATAGCACAGAAATTTCCATTTGTCATTAAACCGGTGGTTAAAATTTTCATATTTACATTCGGTCTTTTGGGGGATAGAATGGAGACATCCCTGATGAGAGGAGAAAAGAGATGAATTTTGATATTTCCAAACTGACCTGGGTGCGGGCGCCCAAGGAATTTACAATCGAACCTGACCGCATCACCATTACCACTGAACCCGGCACAGACCTCTGGCAGCGGACCTACTATGGCTTCCGCAATGACAATGCTCCGGTGCTGCAGATGGAGACGCAGGAGGAATTCTTTTCCTTCACAGTCAAAACCGAGTTCTCCTCCAGCCATCACCGGTTTGACCAGTGCGGTGTCTGCGTTTATCTGAACAGCGACAACTGGCTGAAGGGTTCCATTGAATACGAAAATGAGCAGTTCCAGCGCCTGGGCAGTGTGGTCACCAATCTGGGCTACTCCGACTGGGCCACCACCGACATCCCCGCATCCGTCAAAACCATGTGGTACCGCCTGAGCCGCAGAAAGAGCGACTACCGCATCGAATGCTCCGAGGATGGCAAGACTTTCCGCCAGATGCGCATCTGCCATCTCCATGAAGGTGCGGGCAAAATCCGCTTCGGCATCTATGCCTGTTCTCCTGAAGAGTCCAGCTTCCAGGCGGTGTTTAGCGATATGGAAATCACGGAATGCAGATGGCTTGCCCACGTGGGACAGGCTCCGGATGCGGATTTGGCCTGACTGCGGCTAAGTTGTGGTAAATTTTCATAAAAAATCACGATGAAGATTGGAAGGATCCGGAAACAAAAAACTGCATGTTCATCATGAACTACGTGTCCTTCTACCTGCTGGGCTGGGTAGGCGTTGGCATGATGCTGGCGTCCTCCTTCTCCATGGTCATGCGTCTGTGGGACGGCGTCACCGACCCCTTCGTCGGCTTCATGGTTGACAAGACCAACGGCAAGTTCGGCAAGAACAGACCCTTCATGGTCATTGGTAACCTGATCCTGGCTGTCACCAGCTTCATCCTGTTCCATGTGACCCATCTGCTGCCCCAGGTTGCACGTCTGCCTTTCTTCATCGTCATTTCCGCTATCTACTACCTGGGCTACACCGCACAGTGCGTCGTTACCAAGTCCGCACAGTCCTGCCTGACCAACGATCCCAAGCAGCGTCCTCTGTTTGCAGCATTCGACGGTGTTTACAATACCATCCTGTTTGCTGGCATCGCAATCGTTGCTGCTAATATCGCTGTTAAGTTCGAGAATGTGGACCCCACCGGCCAGGGCGGCTACGGCGCTGCTGAGTGGTTCCATGCCATGTGGCTGTTCACCGCTATCGTCTCCGGTATCTGCACCACCATCGCTGTCTTCTCCATCGCTCCCAAGGACCGCGTTGAGTTCTTCGGCACCGGCAAGCCTGTCAAGGTTGGCCTGAAGGATTACTGGGAAGTTCTGAAGAACAACTGCGCTATCCAGATGCTGGTTATCTCCGCTTCCTCCGACAAGCTGGCTTCCACCTCCAAGACCTCCGATCCTGCCAAGGGCACCATCGCCTTCGGCTTCTTCACCATCGCATATCTGATTCTGACCGTCGCTGCTGCCGGCTTCCAGGGCATCTCCGGCAACATCGTCATCCCCATGACCGCTGACTGCGCCGACTACGAAGTTTACCGTTCCGGCAAGTACGTTCCCGGTCTGATGGGCACCCTGTTCTCCTTCGTCGACAAGATCATCTCCTCCTTCGCTCCCATGATCGCTGGCCTGATGTTCACCATCTGCGGCTTCTCCGATCGCAACCCCGCCACTCCCGACGACTACAGCTTCAAGCTCCGCGTCGGTGTCATCGCTGTTGCTTATGGCATGCTGATCCTGGGCCTGATCTGCAACGTTATTGCGCTGAAGTTCTACCCCCTGACCAAAGAAAAGATGGAAGAGATCCGCGTCGAAGTCGATCGCATCAAGCGTGAGGCTGCACAGGAAGCTTAATCTCCCAATCACTGGCATAAACACAAAAAGGGTGCCGCAATGCGGCACCCTTTCACATAGAAGGGAAGATCTCATTTGAGCAACGAAAACGGACTGCCTCCTCATGATGTATCCGGTGATCAGATTGATCTGGATGAATATGTGGCCCTGAAAATGGAACTGGACGAGCTCAAGAAGCAGCAGGGCATCCAGACAGAGAACAAGCTCTCCAGATTTATTTCCAGCCTGTTCGAAAAGAAAGAAAACCGGGAAAAGGTCTGTATCAGCAAAAAGAAGCACCTCTGGACTGCCATTCTGCTTGGCTGGGCCGGCGGCCACCGCTTCCAGGCGAAGCAGCCTTTTCTTGGCGCTCTGTATCTTCTGACCTGCTGGTCCGGTTTCTCCATGGCCATGACGATCATTGATATCGTGATCATCATTCCCATGCAGCCGGATGAAAACGGCAATATCCTGATTTGAACTACAAAACGAGATCCCTGTCCGTATCGGACAGGGATTCTTTTTTAGGATATCATTTTGAAAGTAGTCATGAGGCCGGAAACAATGCCGACAATGGCAAAGCCACCCACGGTGGTTCCGAATTTAAAGGCAAAAATCACACCGGCAACCATGGCCACGATCCATGCAATACAGGTCAGCACGGAACCAATACTCTTTTCATTTTTGATGTCCCGCAGTTCCGGCAAAATCTGATAAAAGGCAGTGGAGCTGACAAAGGAGCCGATGGCAAAGGCGATGGCTGCCGTCAAAAAGTTCTGCATATCCAGAATCTGTTTCTCCAATTCTTCGCAGTCTTAACTAATTTATTATATCGGAAAGATCGGGGTTTGTCTATGCCAGAATTCAGGTAAGCTGCCAGCCGTGGTCGCCGTGATAGATCATGAGCCTGGTCTGACCGCCGTCGATGCAGATGTTTTCGCCGGTGATGAAACCAGCCTTACTGGATGCCAGGAACAGCACCATGTTTGCGATGTCCAGAGGATTACCCACCCGGCCGGCGGGCTGCTGAACGGCATCGGGGCCTTCGTAAACGGTGTAGGCGGTGTCAATCCAGCCAGGGGAGATGGAGTTGACCCGGACTTTTCCGGCAAAGCTCACCGCAAGAGCATGGGTCAGGGCAGCGATGCCGCCCTTGGCGGCGGTATAGCTTTCAGTCTGAGGCTGGCTCATCCGGTCCCGGGAAGAGGAGATGTTGATGATGCTGGCTCCGGGGGCAAAGTAGGGAGCGAAGAGCTTGGAGAGGTAGAAAGGCGCAGTGACGCCCACAGAAAGTGCCGCCTGGAACTGCTCCCAGGTGCATTCGTCGATGCCCCGCATGGCAGGGGGCGCGTTGTTCACCAGCACATCCACCCGGCCGTACTTTTCAATGACCTGATTTGCAAAATCTTCAAGTGTGACTTTGTCGCCGATATTGCCCACATAGTGGTTTCCTTCTGCGGTGTCGATGACGCAGACCTTCGCACCGTTTTTCTCAAATTCCTCTGCGATGCACTTACCGATGCCGCCGGCGCCGCCGGTGATAACGATTACCTTTTCTTTGAACATAGCTTACCTCCGATAATTCAGCCACAGGGCGCCGCCCTGATATCTTACGTCCTCCAGGCAGTATTTTTCCATTTCGCCGTCCATAAAGAGGGGCTTGTCCGCAGCCTCTGCCACTACGGGAGCCACCACCAGGCTCAGTTCGTCGATGACACCGGCCCGCTGAAAGCTGCCGTTGATGATGCTGCCGCCTTCCAGAAGGAGTTTGTTGATTCCGAAATAGGCCTTCAGCTTGAAAAGGGCTTCCTCCACATCAATCTCCGTGTCGCCGGCAAAGATGTAGGGGATGTCCATCATCTGCAGATAAGTCAGATACCGGCCGCTGACCCGGTGGGTCAGCACCTCGATAATTCTGGCACCGCCGTAGCCCGGGTCATCATCGAGGATGGTGTTGCTCTGCCAGCCCAGAACACCCCGGGGGTCAAAGGCAACGGCGAAAAAGTTACCCATGTTGTCTGTCAGGAAGTCCATGGGACTGTAGGCAGGTTCCAGTTCGCTGAGGTCCGGATACCAGCCGCCGGTGAAGCTTTCCTCCATGGTGACCCGGCCGCAGGCAAAGGCATCGGCCCGGTAGTCCCGGTTGATTTGGTAGTAATAGTCGGTAGCCTTTTCGCAGGCAGGGGAGCGGAGGAATTTTCCGGTAACTTTACCGTCAATGGAGGTGGTCATGTGGCAAATGACGTAGGGGCGGTTCATGAAATCAATCCTTTCTTAATAAACGATCATACCGAGAATAGCAGAAATCAAAATCAGCATGATGGGAGAGAGCTTCTTTTTTGCAAGCTTCGGGTAAAGGAGCATCGCCGCGATCAGAATGGCGGTGATGATGCAGGCATTCCAATCCGCTGCATATGCGGGGAAACAGCTGCTGACGGACATGTACAGGCCCGTTGCCAGCACAACGCCGATGACGCAGGGGGTAAGGCCGTGGAGAACGGCCTGAACGTAAGGATTTTTCAGCACATTCTTCAGAAGTCCCATGATCAGTAAAATTACAAGATACGCCGGAAGCACCACTGCCACCGTAGCGATGACAGAACCCCAGAAGCCTCCCTGGGTACTGCCGATGTAGGTGGCAAGATTCACCATAATGGGGCCGGGAGTACTTTCACTGACTGCGATCATATAGCTCAGCTGATCCTCTCCCAGCCAGCCGCACCGCAGTACCATATCCCGGATCAGGGGGATGGCGCCGTAGGCACCACCGAAGGTAAAACAACTGACCTTGAAAAACTCCAGAAACAAATCAAGATAAATCATGTGTCAGCACCGCCTTTCCGGAAAAGGAAAACACCCAGACTCAGGGTGCCGGCCATCAGCATCAGGCTGATGGTGGAAAAATTCCAAGAGAAGATATTGATCAGCAGAAGGCTCAGGAAAGCGGCTGCCATGATGATCCGTGGCAGGGGCTTTTTGGGAAGCTTTTTGGCCATTTTCAGGCCGACGCTGAAGATCAGCAGACCCACGCCGATTTTGATGCCCCGGAAGGCATTGGCGATGAGCTGGATTTCCAGAAAATTATCCAGCACCGTGGAAATCAGATAAATGATGATAAAAGAGGGCAGTGCAACGCCGATGGTCGCAGCGGCAGAACCGGGAACGCCCGCCTGCTTCAGTCCCACGAAGGTGGCGCAGTTGATGGCGATAGGGCCGGGGGTGGATTCGGCGATGACGGTGATCTGTATCATGTCCTCGTGGGTGATCCACCGTTTACGCTCCACGCAGATGTTTTCAATGATGGAGATCATGGCATAGCCGCCGCCGAAGGTAAAAAGGCCGATTTTGAAAAAAGTCAGGAAAAGTTCAAGAATGATGCCCATGGCATATCCTCCTTTTTATATTAAAGATATTATAGCGAATGGATAGGCAAAAAGCTATCTTCAGACAAAAGAAATCCCCGGAATCCTGAGGATTCCGGGGATTCGTTTACTTGCAGTAGATTTCGATGGCCCGGTGGGCAAAGTCCGCGGTGCCTTCACCGCCGGCGGCGTTGATGTTGTCGGTCATGCTGTCGCCTGCGATGTACATCTGACCGAGACCCCGTAGAATCTGGGGGGTGCAGGTGTAGTAATGCTCCGTGATGTAGCTCTGGAGCTTTTTGACCAGTGCCTGGGCCTCGCCGGAGGCAGGGGACAGGTGGCGGACAGCGCCGAATTCAGCGAAGATATCCATCAGACCATCGCCGGTGGATTTCAGCTGTTCCCGGGACTGACCGCGGGTCTTCTGCTCGAATTCCCTGTAGGCATCGGTCTTGCCCCATTTGGCTTTGGCTTGGGCGGCGTATTCGTCTATCTGATGTTTATCGAAAGGTTTGTAGTTCATATCCATCACTCCTGTTTTCTGAATCTTGCGGGCATGGGTAATCAGATCATCCAGGTGCTGCCGCTGTAGTTCCAGCAGCTTGATCTGCTCCTGCAGGGCATCCATGGGGTCAAAAGCCGGTGAATCCATAATTCCGGCGATCTCTTTCAGGGGAAACTGCAGTTCCCGGAAAAAGAGAATCGCCTGAAGCCGCTGAAGGGCCGTATCGTCATACAGCCGGTAACCTGCCTCCGTCACCCGGGTGGGCTTCAGCAGGCCGATGGCATCATAGTGGTGGAGCGTGCGCACACTCACGCCTGTTATTTTGCTGACTTCTTTTACGGTTTTCATGATTTTCCCTCCCGTCTGAGCTTATTATAAACTATGACGTTAGGGGAGAGTCAAGGGCTTTTTATGCCATCTGGCGTTTTTCCATCCGCTTCCAGTTTACGAAACCGTAGAGGTCATTGACCAGGAACATGATGAAGCAGACCAGAACGGAGATGTAGGCAATGTTTTCCAGGGAAGCCATAGCCCACAGGATAATCAGCACCACATCATTGGCGGCGTAGGCCAGGGCAAAGTAGGGACTCCGGCGGAAGGTCAGGTACACCGCGATGAAGCTGGTGGAAACGGACAGGGTACTTGGGATGATGTTAGCGGTATCGAAGGCTTTCAGAATGAAGTAAAAGCCGACGGTGACCACCGCGGTCAGGGCCAGCATCAGGCTGTTTTCGAAGGGTTTCAGCCGGTTCACGGCAACTTCCGCGCGCTTTCCCCCGAAGGGATTACGCAGCCAGGTGATCAGGGCGAAGAGGGCCATGGGTCCGGTCATACCGAGATAGGTGATCATCTCGCCGAAATAGGAGAAGGTATAGGAAATGACGCCATAGAGCAGGCTGAAAAGAATCATCAGAGCCTGACCGATGGGATTTCCCTTGGCGTTGAAAATCAGAGAGGTTGCGCCCACCATGGATGCGGTGAGGGTCATGTAATTGGCCCGGTCGAAAGCCAGAAAAGACAGGAGAATCAGGGCTGTGGATGTGCCCCAGAGGGTCAGTTCCCCTTTGGTAAAGTAGGCAAGAAGCTTTTTCATAATTCCTCCCAAAACAAAAAGAGCATCCGCATACACATCTTCAAAGACCTAACGATGTGCAGACGAATGCTTCAAGCATTGCTACCCGGTGGCAGCACCCATATTCTGAAAGGTATTATAGAGGCGGAAGCAGGAAAAGTCAAGAAAAATCGGATCAAAGATCAACCCCGGAAGCACGGCTTCCGGGGGCGTTTTCATATGTATCAGTCCAGGGTATAGTTTTCAATCTCCTGGATCAGGCTGTCCATACCGGTCTCTGTCAGAGAGATGAAGGACAGAACACGGTCGCTCCAGCCGGCGATCAGGTTGAACTTCTCGCCGCAGAACTGCTGGGTGCCGTAGCCCTGGAGATCCACGCCGTGGACCCAGAAGTCCTTGTTGAACTTCCGGCGGTACTCATCGGCAAGACCCTGTACAGTCTTTTCCAGTCCCCGGTAGGAGCTCATTCGTTGTCGGAGAAGTAGATCACCCGGTCGAAGGGCTTCAGACGGCGGGTGCCGTCTTCTTCCAGGGCGTACTTCATGGGCAGGGATAGGTCGGTGCCGCCGCCGGCAAAGGCGCTCTTGAGGGCGATATCCAGCACGGAGTCGTACTTGCCGTAGCGGGCGATGCGATAGCCGCATTCAGCGTTGTTTGCGTACTGCAGTTCGGGGAAGTTGATGCCGAACCGAGCATAGTATCTGCGGTAGTGTGCCTTGGGTGCTTCGAAGTAGCACACGGTGGCATCCTCACAGAGGCGGTTTGCCAGAGCACCGAACAGGGCGGCGATATCGCAGCAGCGCACATCGCTCTTTGCGGAAATGTTCTGGCCCATGGAACTGGAGACGTCCACAGCGATCAGGGACCGGCCGGGAATCTTCTCCATATTGTCCACGGAAGCGCAAACGGCGGATTCCAGTGCCTGATGGATTTCGGGAGTCATCAGGTTCTCCCTCTCCAGGACACGGTAGGCGCTGAAGAAGCGGAAGGGTAGCTGGCGGGACTTCTTAACCTGCTCGGGATCGGCAATGATCTTCAGAACAGGCTCCAGCGCTGCCTTGGCGTTGACGATGTTGCGCAGGTTCCGAAGCAGTGCCATGTAGCCGACCTTGCCGGAGGCGATGAGCTCGTCCCAGACTTCCTTGGTATTGCCCCGGGCGGACAGTTCGGTTTCCCAGGTATAGGGAGTAGCCAGTTCATCGTCCAGGAGCTTGCGGAAGAGTGCTTCCACTTCCTGGCACTTGGGAGTGGGATGGGTGATGCGCAGCACATCCCGCAGCTTGAACTCCTTGTTGCCGCCATTGTACTTGGCCAGCTGATACTCGTCGAACTTCTGGATCACCTCGGCGATTTCACGCTTCATGGCGTTGGGGAAGGGCTTGCCGTACATGGATACGTAGCAGGCCATCACCTCGGTGATGTCATCGGGACGGCGGACGATGCCGCGAACGGTCTGACGGGTGAACTCGGCGGCGTGACGTGCAACCACGCAGGTCAGCACATGGCTGACAGAGCGCAGATTGAACACCCGGCGGGCATAGCAGGCCAGCTTGCTGACGAAGGCGGGCTCGGTTGCGCACAGGCTTTCGGCCTGGGTGACGATATCGTTGTCGGTGGAACCGTAATACTTCTCCTCGCCGAACATGGATGCCAGCACGGCGGTCATAAGATGCTTCTTGGTGCTCATGGAATATGCAGTGAAACCGGAGCGGTTCACGGTCTTATTGGTATTGGTGTGATTGAACTTAGCCATAACATAACCTCCATTTGGATAAATATGTACAGATTTTTTATATCAAAAGCATGCAGAGAAGGGGCGATGACAGTGGATAAAGGTTGTAAGAGAAGTAACTGTCGTCTGCGCTGCTGCATGCAGTCGATTGCCATGGTGGCTGCCGGTCCGGGGGGGTCGGCAGCCGGTATAACCGACATACGAGAGAAAGAAACGATCACAGTATAGAGCTCTCCCGTTGAGCTACGGGTCAGAGAACTGCCCCGGTGGGATTCGAACCCACATCATCCTCACCATAACGAAGTAACTGTCATCTGACACTGCTCGTATGCGATTATCAAAGGAATCCGACGGTGCTTTCGTCTTAGTTTTCAAAGACTCGTCAGGTGTGTTTGCCACCCGAGTACCCGGTTTGTTTGTTCTGTTTCTTATCTCAACTGGTGTTGGTTCAAAATCTCTGCACTGATTTGAAAAAAAAAGTAAAATTTTGTGGATGTGATCGTTTGCTGTCCCTTTGTCTGATACAACAGCGGCCGTTTTATAATCTCTGCACTTGTGATATTGGTTTTTTCGACAATATATGTTAAAATAATTACAAATGTAAATTTTGTCTGTCTTTAGCGAGATAATCCCTATTCTCCATTTGTTGGTTAGGATGAGACCAATCCAACAAGGAGGATTATTCAAATGAGTGACAGGTAACAAAAAATCAGCGCCCTGAAGGCTTCTGAAGATGACGAAGAAGACGATCCCGGCGATTTGCCTTTCTGACAGCATAATGCCCGGAGCAACCGGATTCGGTTGCCCCGGGCCGCGCGGTTCTTTACTTCAGCAGCTTGAGATGCTTCTTCACCTTTTCCTGGGCACGTTCACTCGCATGGGACACGTTGCCCTTGACGGTGATGTTGTACTTGCCGTCATTCCGGACAAAGGCGGCATCGCGGAAGAAGTTATGATCCACGATGTCCTTGAAATGCGCGGTGAT
Source organism: Oscillospiraceae bacterium (assembly GCA_017516785.1). Next base: position 17,431 of record JAFXAV010000050.1, on the reverse strand, counting down.
GACTTCCATGGCAAAGCTGCACAGCGCCTGCTTGTCCTTTTCGGAGCCGGAGTCGAATACCTTCTGCAGGGCGCCAGCCTTCTCACGGATCACCTTGGTGCCAAGGAAAGAGACAACTTCGTAGGCGTTGGCATTCAGCTTGAGGGCCTTCAGAACGGACAGGATCTGTTCGCCGGTCATAGCCATTTCTTCCAGATCCAAATCAGAGGGCACCAAGTCCCAGCCGATATCCATGTGGACGTTTGCGGTAGAGGCGTGGGCTTTGGTGGACTCTTCGGTATTGTCCAGGGGGCGCACAGCGCGGAAGCTGCCCATGTACTTTGCGACAGTCTCCAGATGATCCACGGGAACGAAGACAGTATCATCGGCGTAGGCGATCTTCAGATACTGGCGGGTCTTGCCGGATACACGCATGCGCTCCATGCCGTCAAAGCGACCCAGACCATGGTAGTTATGTACGATCATGTCACCGGGGTTCAGGGTGCTGATATCAACAGGCTCACACTCAGCTGCCAGAGCGGTCCAGTCATCGTGGAAGGGGGCAGCAGTCTTGCCCTTCTTGGTGCGGATCTCGTTCTTCCTCTCGGCAGCGGGAGCAGCTTCTTCCTTCTGAGGCTTGACCTTCTTGGTATTGCCGTCATTCTGAGCCTTGCGTGCCTTTTCAATCAGATCGTTCACGCGCCAGCCCACAGTGTTGTTAATGAGCTTGATGGTTTCCACAGGGTTGCCGGGATTCAGCATGTAGTCCAGATGTTCGAACAGTACGTGGGCTGCGCAGAAGCTGGCAGCTTCCTCGCGTTCGATGCCCACACCGGCCAGACGGCTGACATGCTTGCGCAGGGACATCTTATTAATGAACATCATGCCCTTTTCGTAAAGATGGTTGAACACATCGATGTGCTGATGCAGATTTTCTGCAGTCAGCTGAACGCGGTTTGCCTTTTCCAGTGCCTGGATGAATTCTTCTTCGTAAACGGAAATCTTATAGGTAGCCATAGCCATTCTCCTCTCTGTTTGTGGAAGGAAAACCAAACAAATCGGTTTGATTTTCTTTTCTATACTTAAAGAGTAATGGCTGTACCTTGGCCTCTTTTTTGGGTATCTGTTGCTTATTCCTTGCCTGCCTTGATTATTCCTTTAACGTTCCCCAAGGGTGTTGCATAAACGAAATACATGAAGATATATAGGAGTGAATTGTATGATTCAAACATCACGATTAAAGGATCCTAAATATTATGTAAACTTAAACGAGGGCTGTGTATACTGTGGAGACGAGGTCGTTGCGGAAATAAATTCTGCAATTCATCTGCAAATTCTGGATTATTTATCCCGAAATCCAAAGCAGTGGCTGTCCAAAAACTTAATAATTGAAAACTGCTGGCCGGACCGCTTTGTTGAGGACAATACATTTTATCCAACCATCTCTCACTTGAGGGCGATCCACCCAGCGGTGGCCGACAGTATTGAATCTAAAAAAGGTCAAGGATATAAATATCATGGCCTCAAACAGGAAGAAAAACATGCTGAGTCCGGTCCTCAGCAAATTTCATACTTCAAATCTCTGTGGAAAAGCCATGTCAGATACAGACTGCGTGATCAGAACGGACCGCAGGAAGCGACGCGGGATATGATCGAGTTTTATGCAATCCCGGAACTTACGGACCAGAACAATGCAGCCCTGGATGCTCCCTTCTTCCGGGACAATAAGTACACCTATATTACGGTCGGTTCCGGTCTCGGCAAGACAACCCTGCTTCATATGGCGCTTCTGACCAATATTGTGGAACCCCTGATTGATCAATCGGATGTTGTCGGTGAAAGATCCCGGGAAATGCTTGGCAAGTATCAGAAAATCCGTCAGGTCATGTTCGGAGAAAATGCACCGCTTTACTTCCCGGTGTTTATCAATTCACCGGAAGCAGAAAAAAACGAATATGAATCCCTCGTTGATCTGGCAGATGCCCATAGTTCCGACAGCTTTAAAGATCTGCTGGAAACTGCGAACAAATCCGGAACACTGCTCTTCCTGATCGATTCTGTGGATGAAATTTCCGACACAGATCGCCGTCGTAAATATATGAAAGACATCGGCCATCTTCTGAAAACTGAATATCCCAATGCGAAGGCAATCATCACCAGCCGATACATGGGAAGAACACAGCTGCCGGTTCCCTGCAAAACGGTACATATCAAAGCTCTGAATACGGAAGCTATCGAAGAAATTACCAACACGATACTGGTATCTGATCAGAAGAATTTCAGAGACGGAAAGCTGGCGGCAATCAGAAACAACCGGTATCTTGCTTCCATCGTCACCAATCCGTTCATGTTGGTAACCTATGTTCAGAATAAACAGGAAGATAATCTTACTGCGGTTTTGAATCTGATTGTCAGCAATATTATCCAGTCCCGGTGGGAAGGCATCAATGAATGCGGCCTTGAAGATGACGAAATTATGCTTCTGCTGGGCAATCTGGCCTGCCGGTTTGTCTTTGGAGGCAGGGAAGGCGTCAGCAGGAAAGAGGTTGAAACGGCCTTTGGAGAGATTTCCGGCATTGCGGAGAAACAATACGGTTTTGAACTGAATCTTGATCCAGAGAACATTCAGTGTTTCCTCCGGCTTCTCCCGGGCCACTCCGGAATCGTGAACTTAATGTATGACGGCCGTCAGGAGCAGTATGTCTTCCAGGACCGCCTGATTATGTGCTGGCTGGCCAGTAACTATATCCGTTATTTTATGGAGAATGCCTACGAAAATCATATCGAGTCCTTTGGAGATGAAATCTGGTGTCTGCGTGCCAACGCGGCCTGGATTGGCCGGTTTGTTGCTTTTTTTGGGCATTCCGGCAAGACGGACCCCGAAAATATGGTCAATACCCTGCTCATGCTGCTGTCTGCCTTCGATGAAACAGGAGCCAAGAGAGTTCAGCTGGGTATTTTGAATTATCTGATGATGATGGACATATCCAGCCGGGATCACGGGGAAAAGGGAAAAATCGCTGAAGGATATTCGGATATCCTTCAGAACACCTTTGGAACTAACAGTATTGCAAACAAGACCACCGATTTTGGTTACCGGCAAATTGCGCTGCTCAGGGGATGTACCCTGAATAATGAGCGGACCCTGCCGATGCTGAGCCTGGACGGAAGTGAATCATATGACAACTATTGAAAAGCTATATTGCGACACATCTCGGCTATTGTATAACGAGATGGACTTCTCCTTCTTTCCTCAGGTGGAAGCCAGCGAGATTTTGTACCGCATCATCCGCCTGGAAGATATCTATCTTCCGCTGCGCATAGAACCTTTCCGAAACGGTGCCAACCGTCCGGGTATGGATATCGATATCGATGAATTGATCAGAAGAATTGATGAGAAGATCGCCGCCTTGGAGAAGGAAATTGCGGAAGAAGAAGCTGTCAAGAATAACCCCGGCTCTGAAACGCAGGGACTTTTCGCTGATAAGGCGGCGGAACCCGCTCCTGCTGTCCTGCACCAGATTGTCGAGGCGTCCGATGTACCTGACAAGGAGAATGCAGCGACAGGTCTGCGCATGCTTCTTCGTGCCAATCCCGGTGCGGGCAAGAGCACCTTCTGCAAGCGGCTTGCGTTGGCGTATCTGAATCAGGATCAGACTTTCTTTGATCAGCTTGGCTGCGAAAAACCGATTTTTTCTGAAAGATCCCGTTTCCCCTTTTTGCTCAGCTGCAAGCATCTGGCAAACTTCTCTGAATCTGAAATAACCGGATGCAGCTTTCAGCAGCTGGCTTACAAGCTGTGGACACTGGAACTGGGAAACCGTCCGTCGAGCATATCCGAGGAAGCATTCACAGAGCTTATTGAGGAAAAGATTTCTGAGATGATTCTGATTCTCGATGGCTGGGATGACATTCTTTCTCCGGCCAATGAAGCGGCTTTTGGCGCAAAATTCAACACGTTTCTTGAACAGAATCCTACGGTGGATCTTCTGATGACCATTCGGCATCATCATATTGAGCCGAATTTGGATCAGGGCTCTTTCCAGGTATATAAAATTAAGGACATGACAGATGAGGATGTCCGTATCTTCACTAAAAACTGGTGCGATAAAATTCTCCGCTCCTATCACAGCTCTATTGATCCTGAGCGGCTTGCGGAAGAGATTATTGAGAGCCCCGACACGCAGATTAAAAATATGCGCACAAATCCGTTGGACTTGTCGCTGCTGCTCATCGTATCCAAAAATGGCGGAAAAATGCCCAGCAACAAAGCGGAGCTTTTCTATGAACTGGTGAACCTATATATCGTATGGAATACCCGTAAAAGCGGGATTCTTACCATCAAAAGTCTTCGCATTCTTCTTGCCTATATTGCTTTTTACTTCACGATTAAGAATAAGACGAATTGCAGCTACGATGAACTGGATGATGCCATCAGCCGTTGCCGGTCAGATCTGGAATGGAGTTTCTCCCAGGATCTGACTAGTGTCAATAACCGGGATATTATCGTTGCACTTTCCCACAGCGGCATTTTGTCCCAGACCTATGACGGAAATCATTTTAGTTTCGCACAGTTTAATCGCATGACGCACCGTCAGTTCCAGGAATATCTGACGGCCTATGCCATCCACTCTCAGTACGTCGATGAAGAATATGCGGGAATGTCCCCTTCGGAGTTTTTCGAAGATAAATACGATGACCGCAATTGGTCCGAAGTGATTCTTTTCATCTCGCTGATGGAAAATGCCTGGCTCCGGCAGGAAATCATCAGACAGCTGATCAGGAAAGCCCAGGGCGATTCGGACAACTATATCTTCAGCAGGCTTCTGTTTGATATGGTGCTCAACGGCGCCGATATCCGTTCCCGTGAAAAACATGAGATTTTTGATCTTCTGTTTGCGAATCAGATCAGTGAACCTCAGATTTCGAAAATCTTCCACCTGATCCGGATCGACAACCGCATTACAGCAGAGTTTACACAGTACATCGACCGGCAGTATGCAGCCAGTCTGGCGAAGAACGACAGCGAATACGGCTTCGCCAAAGCGGTTATCGAAGCATCCCGCGCGGTGAGACGGGGGGAGTCACCGCTGTACTATGCGGAACAGCTGATTACCGAAAACTGTGGTTATGCAGATATTATTACCGGTACTTTGATTATTTCCGTTCTGGCTTGGTGCAAATACGTCAGCGTTCGAAATGAATTTTCGAAATACTTTGCCAATTACCGGATGTCCTATGAATCTGTCGGCTTCTTAAGGGAATACCTGGATCAGGGAACGGAAGACACGGAACTGGTTCGGTACATTCAGGATATTATCGTTGCTAACTTCGTCGACCATCGCGATGTATTCAGCGAAAAGTATCTGCATCGTTGTTATGAGCAGATTGGAATAGAAGACGGCAGGAAATACGAGTATGTTCTTTCCGTTGCGCCCATTTTTGATTCTGAGTTTTCACCCTGCCAAACAGCAAGCGAAGCTGTAAAAGAAAAATACCGGAAGCGCTTTGGTGAAGAGAAACAGGAAAAAAAGCTGGACGATCTGGTTTTTACTTTCTCTGTTTGCGTATCACTGGGCTGCTGGAATCCAGAGGAAATTGACAGCATTTGGAATGAATTAAAGGAATTGTACCGCAAGGCCAATCTGAACGCCGGCAGAGCGTGGTTTGGTGTACTGAACATCAGGAAATCCGTTTCGCAGCTGGTTCAGCTTGCGGATAGGATTTCCGCGCCCGAACCACCTCGCAGCTGGATGCTTTTCAGACATGCAGGTAATCAGTGGACATATAGAGTGGGTGCCAATGAACGGATAATCACCTGTCCCGAAGGACCGGTCACACCTGATGCAGCCAGTCTGTTACACCACAATCTGTCGGAATCCATCCAGACGGACAACAATCTGGCCTATTTGCTGCGGCGCGGTGAAATCAGCCGGATTGAGTTGATTGATCAGTATGGCAGACATGATCTGACGCCTGAAGATCTTCTGAAAGAAGGATGTGCGGCTGATGACCTATTTTGCATGATCAATTATGCCCTTTCGATTTCTGGAACTTCGGTTAACGCCATCGGCAATCCGGAAATTGGACTGGCTTATTTGAATGAGCGACTGGACGATCCATGGGAGTATAAATGGATTAGACCGTTTTCCTGGTGGCTGGATCTTGTCTGCGAACGCCGAGAGCTGGAGGGCCTGATTGTTATGCAATGGCTGGCTGAGCTGCAAAGCCTCCCTTGGCTTTTGTTGAGTCTCACCAACAAACACACGCTGATAAATCTGGCAAATTCTGTCCCGGAGGGAAGAATCCGGGGCATGGACCGCTTCATTTCCGATCTCAAAACAGAACTGGAAAAGGAAGGAACAAACAAAACCTGATACGCGGACCCCCACAAAAAACAGCGACACGAAAAGTGTCGCTGTTTTTGTTTTTTATCCAAATAAAATGTGAAAAAGCCGGAGATATTTTCTGACACCCCCCGTTGGTATTGTCAGGTAGCAAACCAAGGAGGTACAGAATATGATTCATGCCAACATCAATGAAATCCTGAGCGGCTTTGCTGCCCGCAGGGATGACAACACCGGTATTCTGATCGCGGAAAAGCAGATTTTCATTCCCGAGAAGGAGATGATCATGCTGAATCAGAATCAGGAAATTATCTGGTGCAATTCCAGCGAAATCATTTTTTCCGACAGCGCATTTTCCATGGAAGGAGGTCGGAAGCTGTGAGAATTCCCCATGTTCCGGATACGATCAACGGAGTTGACCAGCTGATTCCTCTGGATGACTGGACTCTGGTCAAAAAGCGCGAAATACGGCATGCCGGTCCCATTGATACCGTAGCCGCCCATCTCATCTGCATGAAGCTGGACTATCTGAATGATAAGGACAGCGAAGAACCCATCAGACTGATCTTTGAGGACTGTCCCGGCGGCAGTGTCTCTGCCGGCATGGCCATCTACGATGCTATGCAGACTGTAGACTGTCCTGTGATTACCGTTTGCATGGGCATGTGTGCTTCCATGGGTGCAGTACTCTTCGCTGCAGGCAGCAAGGGTAAGCGTTACATTATGGAGCATGCGGAAATCATGTGCCACCAGCCTTCTGCGGGTACCCAGGGCATGGTTTCCAATATGGACATCGACATCAATCATTTTCGGGCAGTACGGGTCCGGCTTAATAAAATCCTGGCAAAGCACACCGGCCAGAGCGAGAAGCGGATCCAGAGAGAAACCGAAAAGGACAGGTGGTTCACTGCCGAAGAAGCTGTTGCTTACGGTCTGGCGGATGAGATTATTTATGAAAAGAGAAAGGAGTAACCAATGAACAAGGTACACAAACCCATTGGCCTGGAATCTGCGGTACGGGAAATCGAAAGGCTCTGTGAATACGGTCTTCCCTATGAATCCTCCCGCATCGATCCCATGCTCATTGATCTGGGAGCAGGGGACGGCCAGACCACCTTTACCCGCTATGCTGCCCGCATGCTGATGAAGCATAAAATCCGGCAGATTGTCGGTCTTACTACTTATCTGGAATTCACCGTGACTCCCAGAAAGGGGCAGATGCGGATCATGTTCGGCGATATCGAGTCTGCGGCCAAGGGTGTCAATCATTTCGAGGGTGTGATTGCCATGGATGTCACTGCGCTGTGTGAGTGTGTCCGGGAAGAGCAGACCGGTTATTTCCTGGATTGTCTCCGGGATATTGCCAAGCATGCAGTGGTGATTCTCTATCTTTCTCCTGTGAAAAGCAAGAATCAGGCCAGATATGCGGAGCTGAAGGAAAAGCTCCAGAAAAATCTTATCGGTCTTCGCACCATCGCGGTGGAACCCTATACCACCGGGGAGCTGACCCGGATGGTGCTGGCCAAGCTGGATGATTACGGCATTGAACTGGAAGGCAATCTGAATGAAAAGCTGGAACAGGTTGTGGCGGAAAGCTGCCTGAGCTGTGCAAGAGACACCGAGGCAATCGCCGAAACTCTGGCGCGTCATGCTCGTTCTGATCGTTTCAGCGCCGTACTGGATCTGGAAGCATTGGAAAAAGCATTCCCCAAAATTTGCAGCAAAGGAGTGACCTTATAATGGGAAATGACCGTTGGGCAACGATGGATGATCTGAAGGAGGTTCTGGATGGGACCCTGATCCGTAATTTGTGTTTGCCCGGGGAAGAAGAGGAGCAGAAGGACATTCCCGGTGCCGGACCCGTTCTTGCCTATCAGGGCCGGCGCATCTGGAGCTACGGTGAAGAGGGACACACTCTTTACCTCGGCTCCACCGGCACTGGCAAATCCCGCCGGGGCATCATTCCGCTGCTGCTGAGAATCATCAAATCCGGAGAGAGCGGTATCGTAGTAGATCCCAAGACGGAACTTTTTTGGAAAATGGCCAGACTGGCCCAGAAATGCGGCTATGATGTTCGCATTGTAAATTTCGCAAACATCTTCAAGTCCTCTGCCTACAATGCTCTGGAAGAGATTCAGGTGCTTTATCAGACCGGTGACCCTGCAAAGCGGGAAACCGCCCTGGGTATGGTGGATGAGCTGGGCATGGCCCTTTTCCCTGAGTCCCGGACGGATCCTTTCTGGGCAGACAGCGCCCGCAGCATATTCAAAGCCGCGGTGATCGCGCTTCTGGAATACGCAAAGCCTGAGGAAATCACCTTGGCCAGCGTCTATCAGTTTATGACTATGGGTGATGAGCGTTTTGCGGGCAAGACCTATCTGCAGGCTTTCCTTGAGAACCTGCCTGCGGAGTCTGCCGTTGCCCGTCAGCTGCGCAGCTACTGCAGCACGGCTACCGAGACCCGTGCGGGCATCAGATCCACCTTCCTGGAGGGATTGAGCTTATTTTCCAGATCCGATGCAATGGTGGAATTTCTCAGCGGAGATACCCTCCATATCAGCGACCTTTCCGGTGATAAGAAAACTCTGATTTTTATCTGTATCCCGGATCACACGCCCATTTATAACAAGCTGTGCGGCATCCTGGTGGGTCAGCTGATGTCCCATCTGATCAGAACTGCGGATGAGAAGTACCACGGAGCGCTGCCTATCCGTCACCATGTCATCGTGGATGAATTTGGCAACGTTTCCCAGGCGTTGCCCAATATGCCTCATCTGCTCTCCGCCGGACGAAGCAGAGGCCTTCGTGTGCATTACGTGTTGCAGAGTCTCAGCCAGCTGACGGTCTTCTATTCCTCTGCAGATGCCAAAACCATCCTCAACAATACGGATATTATCATCGCCTTCCGGTGTAATGACTTTGAAACCATGGAGTCTCTTTCCAAAATGAGCGGCGAAAGAACCATCGACTACGGTGAATATCAGATCAAGGAACCTTTGTTGGCTCCCGCACAGTTCCAGGAACTGGATACCGGCCAGGCATTTGTCTCCCTGAAGGGAAAGTACCGCTTCGTCACCTTCCTGCCGGACTATGAGCAGATGTTCGACTGCAGCGGCTGGGAAGAACCGATCTATCCCGAACGGGTCCCCGGAAGTGAGATCCATCTGTTTGATATCAAGGAATATGTGACCCAAATCCGTCGGCAGAAACTCCTTGAGATGGCGGAAGGACTTCCCTCCCGTCCTCCTGAACCAATTCCTGCTGTTCCCAATCCCACAGCAAAGCTGACGGACCGTATCGATGAAGCCATCCGCAAACTGGAAGCTCAGGAGAAGGCAGAGGAAGAAAAGAAAAAGCGGGCGGCTGAGCGGAAGAAGCCCGGAGAGCCCAAGCCCAACAAAACCCCCTTCAAGTACGAACTGCTGATCATCAATGCTGGTGGTCTGAACAAGCTGCGGGTTGCAAAGATTATGTGCGAAGTCGGCGGCATGAGCGAGGCGGAAGCCAGAAAAGCGCTGGAGGCCCTCCCTGCATCCTTGTGGTTCAAGACCAAGGAAGAAGCTGCAGCGGCAGAATCTGCTGTTTCCGCGGTCGGCGCCCTGGCTTTCATTCAGGAACATAAGTAATCCAGGAATCCAAGCCGGTTTCCAACCGGCATGGATTCCAGTTGGAACGGCACAAAAATAAATACCGATTTTTTGAATAAAGTCAGGATAAAATCAATTTACAGCTGTTGATGATAGTGAGAGAGGCAGCGATGCTTCTGAAAAATCTGAGGAGGATATGCTTATGGATCATGAATGGCAGGCAGAATCAACACCAACCCATGGCCCCGATGACTGTGGCATGTTCTCAAAAATGAAAGGATGATTAAAATGAAAAAAATGTTCTCCCGTATCACTGCGTTCGTTCTGATGTGCGCAATTTTTGTCAGCTGCTGCGTGCCTGCTGTTTCCGCTGCCGGTTACAGCTGCTCTGACTATTCCCAGTGTACCGAAAACGGCGGCGAAGTCTATATGATCACCAAGCCCAACTGTGCCATTCGCAAGGAAGCCCACAACAAAGGTGAAATCGTGGCCCGTGGCCAGGTCGGTGATCTGATCTCTGTCAATCGTGTCTTCTGGACTCCCAAGCTGACCCGCTGGTGCGAGATCAACGTGATCGGCAGCAATGAGAAGCTGTATATCTACATTGAAAACTGCGAACCCCATACCGTGCATCACTATATCAGCCTGCTCTCCACTGACAACGGTTATGTGGATTTCTGTGCCGTGTGCGGTGTCGCTGTGGCGGTTGCCGAAGGCGAGGTTGCCGGCTGTGATCTGACCTGTGTTGCCGACCAGGCAGTGAAGGGCAGCTTCAGCGATTACAATCCCACCTTTACCTCCGTTGTGGCTCAGATTGTCGCAGGTGAAATCCCCGGCGTGGGTACTGTGGCAGACGCCCGTGACCTGATCGGCGATATCATGAACGGGGAGGAAGCCTGGGTTATTGCCGCCGATATGGTTGCATTCCTGCCCCTGATCGGTGCCCTGAAGTACTCCGATGAGATTGCCATACTGGCCAAGAACTCCGACGAAATCGGCGCCGGTCTGAAGCATTCCGATAACTTTGGCAGCGGCTTCAAGTACACCAACGAAGTCACCAACGCAGCCAAGAAGGCCGACGGCATTTTCTGGGGCAAGTGGAGCGACTACGAAAAGGTTACCATCAACGGCAAGGAATACGCCAAGATCGGCGACTTCAACTACACCGAGCATGCAGTGAGCGAGTTCCTGAATCCCAGCATCGAGACCAATCAGATCCTGCGCATTGATCCCGTTACAGGTAAGCGTTCTTATGTGGAACACTCCAGAGGCATTCCCACCGGCTTTGTGAATTTCGTCCTGACCGAAGGTGTTGAACTGGGTACCACCAAGGTATCTCCCGAGTATGTGGACGCAATTACCGGCGCAGTCCGCAGAAAGTATACCAGCGGTACTCTGGAAGTGGTTGTGGAAGAGGGTAATATCGTTGTCACCATTTTCAGCAAGTAATTCCTTACCCGCAAAAAGCCGGCAGTCCCCAAGGACTGCCGGCTTTCAGCTTCCGGTGAGGTTGCTATTTTGGTCGGATATCATATAATTTTTCCAGAGAATTGCAATCCGGCACCGTTGTTAACAGTACAGAAGCCAACCAAAAAGTGAAGAGAGGGAATAGTATGAAGATACCACCTCCGTAGGTCAGGATACTCTGGATGAATCCCTCATGGCATACAAGCTCATGCGCAGCATTATGGAGAATATCGTACCCTCGGTGGATATTCTCAAGATCATCCGGCCCGTCTACAACTTCAAGGCAGCAGAAGAAGACGACGATGGGGCCGAAATCCTGTGGCTGGCGGAGGAAGTCCTTCAGCAGGAAATGAATCCGCTTCAGAGGGCGCTGCTGGATCGCTTTTGCGATGCTTCCGCCTTTACGGTGATGCACATGATTTTCTATCTGAGAGCAGTACCGACTCTGGAAGCACTCAGGGAGAAGCAACTGGCCCTGCTGCATCATCACACCCGTAGAGAGTGGGGCGAGGAATGCGCCAAAAAGCATCACACATCTTATTGCTATTTCTTTCCGGAGCAGGCATCTCCCGCTGAAAGCAGAAGAGTATTTTTTGCCCAGCGCAAAATCGAAACAGCTTCTACACCCCGGGAGTTTGTGCTGGCGGTGGCGGAAGCTGATGCATGTCTGGATCATTGGGAACGTAAAATTGCGTTTTTTCCTATGAAACCTACATGTGTCTGACGGATGACACTTATGAAGCATCTTTCGGGGATCCCGCAGCCTGAGAAGCAGAATTGAGTCAATAAAAATCCATCAGGACCTCCTACTGCAGAGTTTCCTGATGGATTTTTTTATGGTCAGGTTGATGCAAATCGACCCGGCGGAGTTTCCTCCGGGATACAGGAGGTTGCAATCCGGCGGATGGTACGGATGGAAGCTGCCCACTCGGCTTTCTTTTCGGATGCAATGCCGTCAATCAGACCCGCAATGCGTTTCAGCTTACTCATGTAGTCCGTCTCGGCGCATCCGATGCTGCCCAGATACGTTGCTAGTTTTTCAGCATTGGATATGCAGATGGATATTTCGTGAGCGATGGGTCTTATGGCGCTCAGATACCGTGCTGCGGCCAGGGTTTTATCCAGGAGCGGATCGATATCTCTTTGAAGGTCGGTAGGCAGGGATATGGCGGCGGCAGCGTACAGCCAGGTGATTCCGCTGCCAACAAGCCGGTTGTTTGCAATGGATGCCTCCAGACTGTTCAAGGATAAAACTTCCTCATAGAGGGCTGCGGAATGCTGATGATATTTCAGGGACAGCTGCAGCATGGATAGTTTTTCATGGGGGTTCTGTTTTTGGGACAGATAGAAATAATCTGTTGCAATGCCCTTATAGGCAGCCGCCAAAAGGAATTTCGCACGGGGCGAAGGGTTTTCCTGAACCAGCTGCCGGCGTACTTTCAGCGCGGCGCTATGCATGGCCAGGGCCGCATCATAGTCCTTTTTGGTCAGGTAGAGAGCAGCCAGATTTCCCTGGTTTTCTGTGAGCAGATAGGCAACCGTGCTGTATTCCGGATTGGAGACATAAAGTTCTTCCACAGCATCCTTGGCGGTGAGGAGCATCTGCTCTGCCAGGGCCGTTGAATCGGGTTTGTCATAGGCATGCAATACGGCATAGCCAACCACATTGCAGCATGTTGCATAGGCCAGCTTTTCATCAAAAGAAATGCAGGAGGGGAGGTTCTTCAGCTGCGCGATTGCCTGAACGGAATAGCGGTATATGGGCTCCGGAGTGTGGAACAGATCGTAGATGCCTGCAATATTGGATACCAGGACTGCCGTATCCAGATTTGCGACAGCGAACTTTTTACAAATATCGTATGCAGCTTCAGCCAGTTCCAGGTCGGAGCAGGTGCGGTCCGTGTAATTGGATATATTCATGCTGTTCAGGGACCGGATAAACCGCCGGATGTAGGAACAGTCAAAATCCTTCACTTCGCTGACGATGAGTTCTCTGACCATGGGATGGATACAGACCCGTCTGTGCCGGAGAAATACCCAGAAACTGTCCCGCAGCTGGGAAAACACCAGCTTTATGTCTGCCTGTTCTTCCGGCGGGAAGGCCATTTCAAAAAACTCGCCATAGGGCATGCCGCCGACGGGCAGCAGGGACAGGGCGTACAGAAGATGGGTTTTCCGGTGATCCCGCTGCAGGGAAGAGAGATTGAACATGGTTTTGTACTGGGCAAGGATGCTGGCGCCGGGACGTTTGGCACCATCTTTTTCCGCAGTAACAGGGTCTTCCATCCGGGCAACGGACAGTTCCCGGAATGCCTTCAGAATCTCATCCAGAGAGGCGGTTTCCGTCAGCTTTGCTGCAAGTATCACCAGATAGGTATTGCGGTCCAGATATTTTCCGATGAGCGCTGCGGCCTTTTCCTGATTGCCGGGAGTTTTTTCTTCCTCGCACAAAGACCAGAAAAGAGCATCCAGATGACGGTCGGGTAAGGGCGGGATTTCTGTCTGGCGGACTGCATGGCAGCTGCAGAGATTTACCTTGGAAGTCAGCAGAATGTGGCATCCGCAGCGCAGCAGGTCCATATACACCTGGGAACTGCCGGACAATTCTTCTGCAAAGGTGGTGTCATTGTCATAGTTATCGATCACCAGAAGACATGGCTTTTTCATCCGGGACAGCATACGGAGTTTCTCGCCGTACTGCTGGCTGCTGGCGGTTTCTCCTGTGCAGCTCAGCCTGGCAACCGTGTCCTTCAGACCCAGCTCGGAGTAGGTGGTCCAGATGACCGCATTGTACTGAAGTTCTTTGCGGCAGTTTGCGCCGGTGCAGCAAACTTTGGAGAAATAACGTGCCAGTTCGCTTTTTCCCATACCCCGCTGGCCGGAAATGGCGTGAATGTTGGAATCGGCAAAAGCGGAGTCCAGAAGTTCCTGCAAAGGCGCCTGGGGTACGATGAAGTGACGTGGAGGAACAAACACATCACCGGGAAGGTCCCGTTCCCGCAGAAACAGGCAGGAAAGGGATGGTTCTTCCGTGGCAGGACGGCTTCCGATGGAAGATGTCTTGGCAGTCAGTGTATAGGATCCGAATCCGTCATTGGAGTCAATGCGCTTAAAGCCAAGACCGTTTTCAATCTGATCCAGTTTTTTGCGGATTCGGGTAATATGAGGTTTTATGCTTTCGGGATCTTTCCTATCAGCTGCGTAGTTGCTTCCCCAGATAAATCCTGCGATTTCTTCCCGGGTAACAGGACGGTCCTGATTGTCAATCAGGATGGAAAGAATCTTGTATTCCGTCGGAGTTAAGGACACGCGCTTTTGCTGATCCGAGCTGACAAGCCAGGCTTTTGAAGAACGGAGTATATAGCATTCTTTGCACATGATACGGATTTCATCATCCATTGCAGAGTCACCTCCCTTATGGGTATAGAAAAATAAATTTGCCCCGTTTTTGAAGATATGGGGCAAAAAAAGCATTGCAACCTGATTGCAACGATTGTAATCTCAAAGCACTTTCGATACAACTTCCATTTTGTACCCTGAAATTAGAGGGCAGGCAAAACAAATCTTCCCTCAATTTCAAAGGGAGGACTGCAAAATGGAACGCAATCAGAATAGAAAGAATGTCAGAGAAATTACCGGATACGAAGCCGTGCTGGTAAAGGCGCTGGAGGCTGCAGTTCAGGTCGGACTGAATTCCGGCAATATCTGCGATCATATCGGTGTGTACAATGATTTATTTGAAGCCGGCTACAATTTTATTGAAAAAATTGTCCTTCGGAAGTACCGTGTGAAGCTGGAAAGCTGTAAAATCGATTCTGCGGAAGTTGCAAACAGCATTGCGGCGGAGCTGTTCTGGAAGAAACTGGATTATATTATGAATTCCAGCGATCCTGTCTGCTGCCGCGGCCTGATCAATGAAACCGCAAAGTGGCGGGTGTATGATTTTATCCGCAGCGATAAATGCGCCCGGAACGATGTGGATACGGAAAAAGACGGCGGTTTTGAGCTGCAGGAGGACGTACATCATGACAGCTTTTACAGCACCGCCAATGTCCATCTGACAATGGAAGCTGGCTGGAATCTGATTGCATCTGATGTAAATCTGGAAGAAGATGCGATTCTTTATGATTCCTGCATGGAAGTGCTTGGCGTACTGAAGGAAAACCGCAATGCCTTTGACGTGATTTCTTTCCTTGGCACCAAGGTTGTGGGTTACAAGGCCGGCGAACTGGCTGAAGATTTCATCAATCTGGGCAGGCAGCGGGTCAGCAGCGCGATTTTGAAGCAGACGGTTTCTCTGTTCGGTCTGGACCGGGGATTTTTTGATGATGCGGCTTTTGATCTGGATGCCATGGCGCTGAGGCACTGCGAGGCAAAAAAGCTGGCGGCTGAAATCAGCCGCGGCTCCGACCGCGCCAGAAACAAGGCCGCCCGAAGAAACCGCAAAAAGACCAGATAATTCTAATTATTACACATTATAGCAGATCGGGCGGGGAAACTCAACGCAATTCAAAATGCCATTTGACACATCGGGGTAGAGCAATTATCATAGTAGAAGGAAGAATTAATTTGACACGGTTGATTCCGCTGCGAAGAAAGATTTGAGGTTCCTTCTATGAAAAAAGTTCGAATTACCGCCATTCGCAAAACCTGTTATCCTGATCTGATGGGAAAATATGAAAACCCCATCGCACATGCCTGCGATGTGGAAGAGGGACAAGTCTGGATCGCCAACGGCTGGGAAAAGCCTGAGGGCTTCTGCGGCAGCGCCTGGGACAGCATTTCTGCTTTCGTCATGACCCTGGCCCACGGCGGCGGGGACTTCTATGACGGCTGGATGAAAAATCCCAAATCCGCCATGATTTCCTGCAACGACGGTTTCCGACCGGTAAGTTTCTATATCGAAGCATTGGATGAGGAGGTTTGACTATGAATCATTTTGAAAAGGAGTCCCTGGGACTGTTCCCCACCCCCATGTACCGGCTGCCGGGTATCAGCAAGGCCCTGGGAACCAATATCTGGATCAAGCGGGATGACCTCTGCGGTGTTGCCCTGGGCGGCAACAAGGTCCGGAAGCTGGAGTATCTGCTCTGGGATGCGAAAAACAAAGGTTATGATCTGGTGATGACTACCGGCCAGGCCCAGAGCAACCACGCCATGCTGACTGCCGCCTGCGCCCTGCGGCTGGGGATGGACTGCATTCTCGTTCTGAAGGAGCGGGGTGTCACCGCCCGTAAGGGCAATCAGATTCTGAATTATCTGATGGGCGTGGAGGTTCGCTATATGGATACCGACAGCTACGATGATATCTATGAGGAAATGGACCGGATCGGTGAGGAACTGGGCCGTAAAGTTTACAAGATTCCCTGCGGCGGCTCCAACGCCCTGGGAAGCATCGGTTACATCGACTGCATGAAGGAAGTGGCGGATTCCGGTGTTCACTTTGACCATCTGGTCTGTGCCTGCGGCTCCGGCGGTACTGCGGCAGGCTGCGTCCTGGGGGCAAAAATCCATCTTCCCGATACCAAGGTCATGTGCTCCATGGTGGATAACGATCCCTTCGAGGAAATCGTCCCCCGGCTGATGGGAGAAGCGGCGGAACTTCTGGGGGTTCAGGTAGATATCCCCGAGCCGGATTTACTGGCCATGTGGGGCCCCGGCTATTCCATTCCCTCCGCCGAGGGCAACGAAGCCATCGAAATGATGCTGCGCCTGGAGGGCATCGTGCTGGATACCTGCTACACCGGAAAAGCCTTTGCGGGCCTGATTCGCCGGGCAAGGGAAGGTTTCTACAAGCCTGAGGACAATATCCTTTTTGTCCACACCGGCGGCGCCGGCGGACTGTTCGCCCAGGACTGGGAAACGGAAGAACTGTAAAAAGATGAGGAAGCAAATGCTTCCTCATTTTTTATTGTCTAAAGAATACCACCTGCTATGCAGGTGGTGCAAAAAAGTTATACTTATGCGTAGAAAAAGGAAACCTCCGATGATAGAGTTGTAAGAAGGTTCGGCAACCCCTTACAAACAAGATCAATGGAGGTTATCCAAATG
>JAFXAV010000049.1 GCA_017516785.1 Oscillospiraceae bacterium | reverse complement strand
GAGCTGTTTGGTGGCGAAGCCACCCTCGGCCCCCTCTTTGAGGGGGCTGGCAAAAATCTCTGATTTTTGACTGGGGGAGTGTCGTAAAGTCGATAGGACACTCCCTCCGTCAGCCCTTCGGGCTGCCACCTCCCTCAGAGAGGGAGGCAAGTAGTGCAGAGCAAACGTATCGACAAACTGCAATTTATCTGCATCCTCATTTTATCTCCCCAACTTGGGAAAAGCACAAACAATCTGTAAACTCTTAATATATTAAGAAAGAAAAAGCACCGCAGATTTCTCTGCGGTGCCAATGTTCATAAATTAAGAGGAGATTATCTCTGGATACGACCGGAGCCGTCGCCGCCTGCCAGCTTCTCAACCTCAGCGACAGTGACCATATTGTAGTCGCCGCCGATGGAGTGCTTCAGAGCAGAAGCTGCAACTGCGAACTCGACAGCTGCCTGGGTGTCCTTGCCGGACAGCAGGGCGTAGATCAGACCGCCGCCGAAGGAGTCACCGCCGCCAACGCGGTCGATGATGTGCAGGTCGTACTTCTTGGAGAAGCAGTAGTTCTCGCCGTCGTACAGCATGGCAGACCAGCCATTGTCGAATGCGGAGTGGCTCTCGCGCAGGGTGATGGCAACCTTCTCGAAGCCGAACTTGTCAGCCAGCTGCTTTGCGACGGACTTGTAGCCTTCGTGGTTGATGGTACCGCCGTAAATGTCAGTAGCCTCAGCCTCGATGCCGAAGACGTCCTTGGCATCCTCTTCGTTGGAGATGCAGACGTCGATGTACTGTGCCAGATCGGTCATGGCAGCGTTTGCCTGAGCGCGGGTCCACAGCTTGCCGCGGTAGTTCAGGTCGCAGGAAATCTTGACGCCGCGGGCCTTGGCAGCCTTACATGCGTCACGGCAGATCTCAACAACGTTGGGGCCCAGTGCGGGAGTGATGCCGGTGAAGTGGAACCAGTCAGCGCCTTCGAAGATCTTGTCCCAGTCGAAGTCCTCGCGGGAGGCCAGCTGGATGGCGGAATGAGCGCGGTCATAGATGCAGACGGAGCCACGCTGAGAAGCACCCTTCTCGTTGTAGTAGATACCGACGCGGTCGCCGCCGCGGACGATCAGCTTGGTGTCGACGCCATAGCGGCGGAGGCTATTGACAGCAGCCTGGCCGATGGAGTGAGCGGGCAGCTTGGTCACGAATGCAGCGTCCATGCCGTAGTTTGCCAGAGAAACAGCAACGTTGGCTTCGCCGCCGCCGAAGGTGAATTCAACGGAGGAGGCCTGAACAAAGCGCTCGTAGTTGAAGGGCTGCAGACGCAACATCAGTTCGCCGAAGGTAACAATTCTTGCCATAACACAAATCCTCTCAAAGTTATTTTGTTGTTTGCGGACAGATAAATACTGCACACATTGGTACTCTTACATTATATCAAAGGCAGTTTTTCTGTCAATAGAATCGGATGGATTTTGACTGCGGTTGTTAGTTTTTTGTAAATTGTGCCTATCTCAATACCATTAAGATTATCGCTGCTGAGCATTTAAAAATTAAATCGAAAATTGGCTTGGCATACATTGACATTATGGGGCAACGGTGGTATAGTTAGGCAATCAGGTGTTCCGCGTGGGCGCACAAACATGCGCGGAATAAAAACAAAAGGAGAGATATCATGAAAAAGATTATTGCTGTGATGCTGGCTGTTCTGATGCTGGTTTCCATGACTGCCTGCGGCGGCGCTGCCAAGGATGATGGCAAGTACACCATCGGCATCTGCCAGCTGGTTACCCATGATGCGCTGGATGCTGCCACTCAGGGCTTCCAGGATGCAGTTATCGCTGCTCTGGGCGAAGAAAATGTTACATTCGATCTGCAGAATGCTGCAGGCGATTCCAATACCTGTGCTACCATTGCCAATGCTTTCGTGGCCGCTGAAGTTGACCTGATCATGGCCAACGCCACCCCCGCTCTGCAGGCTGCAGCTGCTGCCACCGGTGACATTCCCATCCTGGGCACCTCCGTCACTGAGTACGGCGTCGCAATGGGCATTGAGAACTTCAACGGCACCGTCGGCGGCAACATCTCCGGCACCTCCGACCTGGCTCCTCTGACCGAGCAGGCTGACATGCTGCAGGCATGGTTCCCTGATGCTTCCACCGTGGGTCTGCTGTACTGCTCCGCTGAAGCCAACTCCAAGTACCAGGTTGACACCGTCAAGGCTCTGCTGGAAGAGAAGGGCTACACCTGCGAGCTGTTCGCCTTCACCGATTCCAATGATATGCCCGCAGTTGCTCAGGCTTGCTGCGACTACTCCGATGTCATCTATGTTCCCACCGACAACGCTGTTGCCTCCGGCACTGACGTCATCGACGGCATCTGCCGTGCTGCAGGTGTTCCCATCATCGCCGGCGAGGAAGGCATCTGCGCCGGTTGCGGCGTCGCTACCCTGTCCATCAGCTACTACGATCTGGGCTATGCCACCGGCGAAATGGCAGCCAAGATCCTGAAGGGCGAAGCTGACATCGCTACCATGCCCGTCGGCTATGCCGCAACCGTCACTCCTAAGTACAACGCAGCCATCTGCGAAGACCTGGGTCTGGCTCCTCTGGATGGCTATGCAGCCATCGGTTAATCCCTGAGGAAACGAAGGGGGTGCCGCCAAAAGCGGCACCCCCACTTACGCTGTTTTGGAATAAGTGCAGGGCGGAGGCTTGCAAGCCGCTTTTGCGAGGCTTTTAAGCCCCTGCTCTGCAAGAAAAGAGAAAAGGGAGGATTTCTTCTCATGGTAAGCTTTATCAATGCACTCCCCGGTGCCATTTCCCAGGGCCTTGCCTGGGGCGTTATGGCCATCGGTCTGTACATTACCTTCCGTCTGCTGGAGGTCTCTGACCTGACCGTTGACGGTTCCTTCTGCACCGGCGGCTGTGTCTGTGTCATGATGATGGTGGGCGGCGCCAATGTGTGGATCGCCATGCTGGTTGCTATGCTTGCCGGTATGCTGGCAGGTCTTGTCACCGGCTTTTTCCACACCAAGTGCGGCATCCCTGCCATTCTGGCCGGTATTCTGACCCAGCTGGGTCTGTGGTCTGTGAACCTGGCCATCATGGGCATGAAGGCAAACACCGCCCTGAATGTTAATAATTTCAAGATGCTGGTCTCCCTGCGCTACCTGCAGGATGTTGCCAAGGGCACCCGTCCTTTCTATCAGCATCCTATTTTTGTGCTGGGTATGTTCACCATTGGCCTGATTGCCGTTCTCTACTGGTTCTTCGGTACGGAGCTGGGCTCTTCCATCCGTGCCACCGGCGCCAATGAGCATATGGCCCGTGCCCAGGGCATCAACACCAATTTCAACAAGGTCTTCGGCCTGGCTATGGCCAACGGCCTGGTGGCCCTCAGCGGCGCGCTGCTGAGCCAGTACCAGTCCTACGCCGAAATCAACATGGGCCGCGGCGCCATCGTCATCGGCCTGGCTGCTATTGTCATCGGTGAAGTGGCCTTCGGCAAGATCTTCCGGAATTTCGCTCTGAAGCTGCTGTCCGTCAGCCTGGGCGCCGTGATTTACTACATCGTGGTTCAGGCCGTCATCAGTCTGCTGAAGATCGACTCCAACTACCTGAAGCTGATCTCTGCGCTGATCGTGGCTGTGTTCCTGGCAGTGCCCTACTGGAAGCAGCAGTATTTCCACAAGAAGGATAAGAAGGAGGGTCACCATGCTTAAGATTGAAAATGTCTGCAAGACCTTCAACGCCGGAACGGTCAATGAAAAGAAAGCCCTTCAGGGTCTGAATCTGCATCTGAAACCTGGTGAATTCGTCACCGTCATCGGCGGTAACGGTGCCGGCAAGTCCACCATGCTGAACGCGGTGGCTGGCGTTTGGGGCATCGACTCCGGTAGGATCCTCATTGACGATGTGGATGTGACCCATCTGCCTGAATACAAGCGTGCCCAGTACATCGGCCGTGTGTTCCAGGATCCCATGATGGGTACCGCTGCCACCATGCAGATCGAGGAAAATCTGGCTCTGGCTGCCCGCCGTGGCAAGGCGCGGACTCTGCGCAGCGGCATCACCAAGGCCGAGCGGGAAGAGTACCGGGAAGCTCTGAAAATTCTGGATCTGGGCCTTGAGGACCGGATGACCGCCAAGGTGGGCCTCCTCTCTGGCGGCCAGCGCCAGGCTCTGACCCTTTTGATGGCAACCCTTCAGCAGCCCAAGCTGCTGCTTCTGGACGAGCACACCGCCGCCCTGGACCCCAAGACCGCAGCCAAGGTGCTGGAAGCCACCGAGAAGATCGTGGGCAGAAGCAAGCTGACCACCATGATGATCACCCACAATATGCGCGATGCCATCGCCCACGGCGACCGGCTGATCATGATGTATAATGGTCACATCGCCGTCGATGTTTCCGGCGAGGAGAAGAAGAACCTCACCGTGGAACAGCTGCTGAACCTGTTCAGCCAGGCCAGCGGCTCAGACGAAGTGGACGACAAGCTTGTCTTAGGTTAATAGAAAACCGGCTCCAACAGGAGCCGGGTTCTTGTTACAGGGTATCAATATAGTCAAGCAATTCCTGAAAGCCGCCCTGCTTCCAGCGGGTGATATCCAGCCCCCGGTCGATGACGTAGTCGGTCAGCAGGAAGGTCTTCATGCCAAGTTTCTCCGTAATCATGTCCTCACCGGCATCGTTGCCTACCATCAGGCATTCCTCGGCTTTTACACCCAGCTTTTTCAGAATCTCCCGGTAGTAGTCCAGATTCGGTTTGCAGAAACGGCAGTTCTCGTAGTTGGTGTATATCTCGAAATCTTCCGGTTCCAGACCTGCCCAGCGGATGCGGTTTTCGGTGGCGATGGGAGGAAACAGGGGATTGGTGGCGAGGGCCACCCGGAAGCCTTTTGCCTTGACGGCGTTAACGGTTTTCACCGCCTTTGGATTGTAACCGCAGACTTTGGCCACATTCTGGAAGCGGGTTTCATAGAATTTCCGAAAAACAGGCTCGTCTTTCCGGGCGCCTTCGCCGCAGAAAGATTCAAAGGCTTTCCAGAAAACCTCGTCATTCCGGGCGGAGCCGTCATTTTTCATCATGGCTTCGGTACCAGCCCAGATGGCCCTTGAAACAATTCCAGGGTCATAGCCGTGGGGGACAAGATAGGCCGCCAGATGCTCCAGGTATGTCATGACAAACCGCTTCTGATTCATGGGGAGCAGTGTGCCGTCCAAATCGAATAAAACAGTGGTAATTTGCATAGGGATCCTTTCAGAAAAGAAGGCCGCCGGTTTCCCGGCGGCCTTTCAGTATGACTTATTCGCCCTTGGCTGCCTTGCGGGCTTCGATGCACAGATTGGTGATCTTTTCCCAGTTGCCAGCCTTGATGTCAGCCTTGGGGCAGACCCAGGAGCCGCCCACAGCGTGAATGAAGGGAGCGTCGATGTACTCCTTGATGTTGGCTGCGTTGACACCGCCGGTGGGCAGGAACTTCAGGCCAACAAAGGGAGCGGACAGGTTCTTCATGGCGTTCAGGCCACCGTAAACATTGGCGGGGAAGAACTTGACCATCTTCAGGCCATGCTTCAGAGCGCCCATGATCTCGGTGGGAGTGACGCAGCCGGGAGCGACAGCGATGTCGTTTTCGACACACCAGCCCACGACTTCGTCAGAGAAGCCGGGGGAGACGATAAACTTAGCGCCCATCTCGACAGCCAGCTTAGCCTGCTCCAGGTTGACGATGGTGCCGGCGCCGACCAGAACGTCGGGGCAGCTTTCCGCAACAGCCTTGATGCACTCGGGAGCGCAGGCGGTGCGGAAGGTGATCTCCATGGTGTCAACGCCGCCAGCGGCCATAGCCTTTGCGGTGGGGACAGCGTCCTCGACCTTGTCCAGAACGACAACGGGGACGACGATGGAGTTAGCGAGTCTTTCCATAACAGTCATGTCAGTATCCTCCTAAAATGAGTTAAGGTAAAATTACACGCCGGAATAGGCTGCGAAGCCGCAGTCGATGGGCAGGATAACACCGGTGATGGCGGAAGCGAAAGCGTCATCGGTCAGGAACAGCATGCCGCCCAGCAGCTCAGCGGAGTCAACGAAACGGCCCATGGGGGTGCCGGCCAGGATCTTGCCGGAGCGAGCAGTGGGAGTGCCGTCAGCATTGAACAGCAGAGCGCGGTTCTGGTTGGAGACGATGAAGCCGGGAGCGATGGCATTGCAGCGGATGCCGGTGCCTGCGAAGTGGGTAGCCAGCCACTGAGTGAAGTTGGAGATGGCAGCCTTTGCGCCGGAGTAGGCGGGGATCTTGGTCAGGGGAATGTATGCGTTCATGGAGGAGATGTTCAGGATGTTTCCGGACTTGCGCTCCACCATGTCCTTGGCGAAGACCTGAGTAGGCAGCAGGGTGCCCTGGAAGTTCAGCTTGAACAGGAAGTCGATGCCGGACTGATCCAGATCGAAGAAGGTCTTGCAGCCTTCCCATGCTTCGTGATGGTACTCGTTGTCGGTGGTAGCACGGGGGTTGTTGCCGCCGGCGCCGTTGATCAGGATGTCGCAGGGGCCCAGATCGGCCAGAATCTGCTGATGGACAGCTTCCAGAGCTTCCATTTCCAGAACGTTGCACTTGTAACCCTTCATGACGAAGCCTTCAGCGCAGACTTCCTCAGCCAGCTTCAGAACAGCAGCTTCATTCAGGTCCAGAGCAGCGACTTTAGCGCCTGCCTGAGCGTAAGCGCGGGCCATATCGCCGCACAGAACGCCGCCAGCACCGGTGACGACGACGACCTTACCGGTGAAATCGTGGGTCAGGGGAAGATTAAGCATAGTGAATTACCTCCAGATAATTTGAATTCAGGCTGAATTTGGGACGGTTCAGCCATTAACCTAATACGCAATATATTATAACGGATTTGATTTTCTCACGCAATAGTGAATTGGGAATTGGGGGGTAAATCAGGGTGATTTGTGCAAATTGGAGAAAATATTTGCCAAATCCTGTAAAAAACTTCCTTAAAGAAAAACCGCGCCGTCGGGGATTGACGGCGCGGTAAGGGGTATGAATTTTAGACGGTGGTCTTCTTGCCTTCCAGCTTGTCCAGCATATCCCAAACGCCCAGCATGTACATGATGCCCAGAGCGCGGTCATACAGGCCGTAGCCGGGACGGACAGTGCCGGGACCCTCACCCCACAGGTGACGGCCGTGGTCGGGACGGATGTAGCCTTCGTAGCCATTGTCGTGGTAGGCCTTCAGGATCTCCAGGATGCCGGTTTCGCCGTCGCAGTCGCGATGGGAAGCCTCGGAGAAGTCGCCGTTGTCGAAGTGCTTGACATTGCGGATGTGAGCGAAAGCAATGCGGTCGCAGTGCTTGCGGACGATCTCAGCCACGTTGTTGTTGGGATCGGCGTTCAGTGAGCCGGAGCACAGGGTCAGGCAGTTGTTGGGATGGTCGACCATGGACAGGAAACGGTCGATGTTCTCAGCATTGATCAGCAGACGAGGCAGGCCGAAGATATCCCAGGGGGGATCGTCCATGTGGATGGCCATCTTGATGCCGCACTCCTCGCAGGTGGGCATAATGGCTTCTAGGAAGTACTTCAGGTTGGCCCACAGCTTCTCGTGGTCAACATCGGCATAGGCCTTGAACAGCTCGTCCAGCTTGGCCATACGCTCGGGCTCCCAACCGGGGAAGGACATGTTGTACTTCTCGGTGAAGTCCAGAATGTACTTTGCCATGGCGTTGTAGTCGTCCTGGATCATGCCCTTTTCATAGAACAGGGCAGTGGAGCCGTCGCCGACTTCGTGGAACAGGTTGGAGCGGGTCCAGTCGAAGATGGGCATGAAGTTGTAGCAGATGACCTTGACGCCGAACTTAGACAGGTTGCGGATGCACTGCTTGTAGTTCTCAATCAGAGCATCGCGGGTGGGCAGGCCAATCTTGATGTCGTCGTGAACGTTGACGGATTCGACAACGTCGCCATTGAAGCCGTACTTGTGGAGCTGGTCCATGACTTCGGCGATCTCTTCAACTTCCCAGACTTCGCCGGGCATCTTGTGATGCAGGGCCCAGACAATGCTGGTAACGCCGGGGATCTGCTTGATATAGTCAAGGGTAATGGCGTCATTGCCCTCGCCGTACCAACGGAAACCCATTTGCATAGGCATAAGAATTCCTCCAATTATGATAGATTCTCAGCGTCCTCCATGTCAAAGGAGGGGCTTAACAAATAGATTATAGCATAAATGATGCTTTCCTGACAATGCGGGAGACTAAAAATCTGGAACAAAAAACCGTTCCAAATTTAGGAATCTGAACCAGTAACTTTGCTTACACGCCGAAGTAGCGCTTTGCGTTGTTGCAGCAGATGTCCTCCACCAGACCGCCCAGGAATTCCATGTCAGCGGGATACTCGCCGTTTTCAACCCAGTTGCCGATGAGCTGGCACAGAATGCGGCGGAAGTACTCGTGACGGGCGTAGCTCAGGAAGGAGCGGGAGTCGGTCAGCATGCCGATGAAGTTGCCCAGGATACCCAGCTGAGCCAGGGAAGTCATCTGGTTCTGCATGCCCACCTTGTTGTCGTTGAACCACCAGGCAGAGCCGTGCTGGATCTTGCCGGGGACCTCGGTGCCCTGGTATGCACCCAGCAGGGTGTCCAGCCACTGGTCATCAGCAGGGTTCAGGGAGTAGACGATGGTCTTGGGCAGCTGGCCGTCCTTATTCAGAGCATCCATAACCTTGTGCAGGGCAGCGGAGGAGTCGGTGACAGCGATGCAGTCGAAGCCGCAGTCAGCGCCCAGGCGACCGAACATCTTGGTGTTGGGGTTGCGGAAGCAGCTGAAGTGGATCTGCATGGC
Source organism: Oscillospiraceae bacterium (assembly GCA_017516785.1). Next base: position 44,017 of record JAFXAV010000049.1, on the reverse strand, counting down.
CCAGCCGCAGCGGGCGTACTCGCGGCCGCAGTGCAGCAGCAGGTAGGTCTGGTAGCCTTCGGTTTCCTTGACGGAGGGAACCTCGCCTGCCATGGCCTTCTGGAAGGTGGCTTCGATCTCTTCTGCGGTGGCTTCCTGGTACATGACATAGTCCAGGCCGTGGTCGGAAGCGCGGCAGCCGCAGGCGTCGAAGTGGTTGATCCGCTGGGTCAGAGCCTTGGCAACATCAGCTGCATGCTCGATCTTGATACCGGAAGCATCGGACAGCTTCTGGATGTAGGCGGCAAAGCCTGCCTTATGGCAGTTCAGGGCGGGGTCAGGACGGAAGCTGGGGCAGACCTTGGTCTCAAAGCCTTCCTCGGCCAGTTTCTGGTGCCACTGCAGGTCGCTGCAGGGATCGTCGGTGGTGCCGATCATGGCGACATTGCTCTGCTTGATCAGGCCCCGGGCGCTGAAGGAGGGCTCAGCCAGCTTTGCGATAGCCAGATCCCACACTTCCTGGGCGGTGTTGCCGTTCAGAGTGCCTTCGTAGCCGAAGAAGTTCTTCAGCTCCAGGTGGCACCAGTGGTACATGGGATTGCCAATGGCACGGGGCAGAGCCTCTGCGAACTTCTGGAACTTTTCCCGGTCAGGTGCGTTGCCGGTGATGTAGTATTCGTCAACGCCGTTGGAACGCATGATGCGCCACTTGTAGTGGTCGCCGCCCAGCCAGACCTGGGTGATGTTCTCAAAGCGGACGTCTTCGTAGATCTGCTGAGGATCCAGATGGCAGTGGTAGTCCAGGATGGGCATCTTGGCCGCATGCTCGTGATACAGAGTCTTTGCGGTGGGGGAGGTCAGAAGGAAATCTTCATTCATGAAAGGGATCAAGCCAAACACTCCTTTATTAAGGTTGATACACTTTGAGTATAGCAGAAACCGGAAATATTGACAAGTATTTTGTTGATAACGGTACATGGGTGAGAGGAGAAAACTCCTACGCCGCAACAAAAAGCGCCCCGCGGGTGAGCCGCGGGGCATATATTATGGAATTACTTGCTTTCTTCTTCAACAATCTTCTGCATCTCGTCCCACTTGGACTCCATGTCGCGCACCAGCTTGAACTGGGTGCGGCAGCGGTCCAGGTTGTGGTCGGGGTAGTGGATGCCGAAGTAGTGGTCGCCGTCCAGGTAGTCGGTCAGGAAGCGGGTGCCGCATTCCAGAGTCATGGTCATGGCGCCCAGGGGCAGAGCCTTCCGCTCCTCCTCGGTCAGGCCGGGGCAGGCCTTCAGGAAGCCGCGGGTGTAAATACGGAACAGATCCAGATCCATGGTGACCTTGCTCAGGTCCTTCTCATCCTCGGCAGCGGTGGCAGCGCCGAAGCGGATGGAGTCGCCGAAGTCGTAGGCGGACAGGCCGGGCATGGTGGTATCCAGGTCGATGACGCACAGGGGAGTGCGGGTGGTGTCGGAGAGCATGACGTTATTGAGCTTGGTATCGTTGTGGGTAACGCGCAGGGGCAGCTTGCCCTCATTCAGCAGCTTCACCAGACGGGAGCCTGCCTCTTCGTGAGCCAGAACGAACTCGATTTCAGGCTGCACATCCTTGGCGCGGTTCATGACATCGCGGGCCAGGACTTCCTTGAAGATGCGGTAGCGGTCGGGGGTGTTGTGGAAATTCTTGATGGTCTCGTGGAGGGTATGGGCGGGGAAGCCTGCCAGCTGCTGCTGGAAGGTGCCGAAAGCGATGGCGCTCTGGTAGAAATCCTCAGGGGATTCGGGAGCCTGTAGGCAGATGCTCTCCTCAATGAAATCGTACACACGCCAGTCGGAGTTTTCCTCCAGGTGCAGATACTTCTTGCCGTCCAGAGTGGGAATTAGGGTCAGGGCACCGTAAGGATCGGAGATCTGGGTGTGCAGATACTCGGTGACGGCGGCGATGTTCTCCATCAGGCCGGGGACATCAGGGAAGGCGCGGTTGCTGATCTTCTGCAGAATGTAGCGGCGGCCGGATTCGGACACCACCAGGTAGGTCTCGTTGATATGGCCGCAGCCGTAGCGGTCACAGGAAACAGCGGGGGCGTCCAGCTGGAACTGGTTCAGAACGTGAATATGAAGAGCTTCCATAATGCATTTCTCCTGTCATGATTGATTAGATAATATCATTATACATAAAAAATTCTCCATGGGAAGATGCATTTTTGGTAAAAAGAGAAACTGATAAAAACTACCGCAGTATTTGTAAATCAAAGCGAAAATTGAGGAAGCTGTCCTGTTTGTTGGACGGAAGGTATGGGATAATTCTGAAAAAGGCACTGCCTTGCATGGCAGCGGAATTTGTGGTATCCTAAGAAAAAAGATAAAAGGAGGGAAGCCGATGAAACTGATACACTGCAGCGATATTCATCTGGATTCGAAAATGGAAAGCAATCTGACGGCTGCCCAGGCCCGGGAGCGGAATGCGGAAGTTCTTGCCGCTTTTGCACGGATGGTCCAGTATGCCGCAGCCAATCAGGTGGATGCGGTGCTGATTGCCGGCGACCTGTTTGATACCAATCGGGTATCTGCGCTGACCGTGGACTTTGTGCTGGACACCATCAGAAGTGCGGAACATGTGGACTTTCTTTACCTTCGGGGCAACCATGATGAAAGCCATGATGTCTTTGCAGACCGGGATCTGCCTGCAAATTTCAAAACTTTCGGCGGAGAGTGGACTTCCTGGCGCTATGGCAATGTGGTGATCACCGGCCTGGAACTGGACAGTGAGAACTGGAATACGATGTACGATTCTCTGAGGCTGAACCCCGAGGATACCAATATCGTCCTGCTCCACGGTCAGGAGAGTTCTTCCCCCGGTCAGGAGCAGATTGCCCTTCCCCTGTTGAAAAATAAAAATATCCACTATCTGGCTCTGGGCCATATCCACAGCTTCCGGCTGGAAAAACTGGATCTGGACGGCATCTGGTGTTACTGCGGCTGCCTGGAAGGTCGGGGCTTCGATGAACTGGGCGCAAAAGGTTTTGTGCTGGTGAATGCGGAAAACCGGCGGGTTCAGGCGGAGTTTGTGCCCTTTGCGGCACGGACCCTGGAAGAGGTGACTGTGGACATTTCCGGTCTCATCACTGTCAGTCAGATTCAGACCGCCATGGAAAAAGCTGCTGCGGGTATTTCCCCGGACAGCCTGGTGAAGTTTACCCTGACCGGCGAATACACCCTGGAAACTCAGAAAGATCTGCGTTTTTTAAAGAAAATGCTGGAAAGCAAATTCTGGTTTGTGAAGATCAAGGACGAAAGCCGCCTGATGATCGACAAGGCAAGCTACGAGCATGACATTTCCCTCAAGGGTGAGTTCATCCGGATGGTTATGGCTTCCGACAGAAGCGAGGAAGAAAAAGAACAGATTATCCTCTGCGGTATCCGTGCCCTCAGCGGTGAGGAGGTGGCGCTGTGAAACTGATCAGCTGTTACATTGAAAAATTCGGCGGCCTCAGCAAATTCTCGCTGGACTTTTCGGAAGGCGTTACCGCCGTCCATCAGGAAAACGGCTTCGGCAAGACCACCCTTGCTGAATTTCTTCGGGCCATGTTTTATGGATTTCCCAGAAAGGCCAAAACCCTCGACAAGAGCAGGCGCCAGAAATACACCCCTTGGGATGGGGGCAAATTCGGCGGAAATCTGATTTTTGAGCATGAAGGCGTTCAGTACCGCCTGGAACGCACCTTCGGTGCTACTCCAAGAAGCGACACCTTCCGGCTGACGGATCTTTCCACAAACCGGAAAAGCGACCGTTTTTCCGAAGAGATCGGTTTGGATCTGTTCCAGCTGGATGCGGATTCCTTCGAGCGCAGCACCTACATGCCCCAGAGCCATGATGCAGTCACTCTGACGACTACCGGAATCCAGGCAAAACTGGGCGATCTGGTGGAGGATGCCAATGACCTGGGCAATTACGACAAGGCGGTGCTGGTGCTGAAATCCAGACGCAGCAGCTTTGTGCCCTATAAGGGAAATTCCGGCTCTGTTGCCGAAGCGGCTTCCAAAGTGACGCAGCTTCAGAGGGAACTGGATCATCTGGAAGGAGAAAAGCTGCAGCTGGCAGACGCATGTGAAGAACTTGAAAGTCTGGAAGCCAGACTGGAAAGTAAAAGGGAAGAAAGCAAGCTGATAGAGCAGCAGAAGGAACTGGCAGCTGCCGCAGAGAGCCGCAGACTTTTGAAGCAGCAGTTTGCCGGACTTCAGCTGCAGCATCAGAAAACAAAGGATATTTTATCCGGTCTGGATAAGAGCTACCCCAAGGGAATTCCCAATGGGGAGGCGCTGGATCAACTGGAGGAACTGGTCAATCAACGGAGTGTGCTCCATGCCCGGCAGATTACCGGTCAGAGCGATCTGGAAGCGGAAGCTTTTCTGAGAGAGCATGAGGTCCGCTTTGCATCCGGTGTACCTCAGATGGAAGAACTGGATGCCCTGCAGCAAAAATGCGAAGCCTACAATTCTCTGACAGACCGGATGGAACATCTTGTCTTCAGCGATGGAGAGGAAAAGCAGTACCGTACTTTAACAATGGTTTCGAATACCGGTATGCTGGACGAAGAAAAGCTGGAGGACCTGGAAAAACAGAATCAGCTGCTGATAAACCGCCGTGCGGCCCTGGATAACCTTGTTATTCCCGATGAAGACCGGGCTCAGATGAAGCTTTTAGGCGAATTTTTTGACGACGGCGTTCCCACCGAGGAAGAGATTGACGAACAGGTGCGGAATCTTGCCCGGAGCGAAGCGCTGCGGCAGGAAAATGCCCGGCTGGCGGTTTCCCGAAAGCCTGTTCCGGAAAAGCCTGCCGATGGCGGCATGAAGTTTTCTCTGATACTGGCGGCTGTGGGAATCATTGCAGGCGTTCTCCTTCTGGTCATGGGCAAGTATGCTTTCAGCGGAATCCTGCTGGGCGCAGGTGTGCTGGGAATCCTTGACGCGCTGACTCTGAAGAAAAAGCATGACAAGGCAATGACCGCTTGGCAGTCCCGGGTTGAAGCGGATGCGGAAATTCAGAAAATACTGGATGAAAACGAAGCAGAAGCGGCCAAGCTTTATCATCAGGTGAAAGCTTTTGTGGGAAAGGAGCCTCTTTCCGAGGGCCTTGCCAACATCCGGCGAAACCTGGAAAACTTCGTTGCTCTGCGGGATAAGCTGATTGTCCTGCGGGAAAAGCGCAGCGCGGCGGCTGAAGAAATCGAGCGAATCGATGCCGCCCTGTCCCGGGAGCTGGAATCGCTGTATGGCAAGGTTTCTGATTACAGCAAAGCAATTTCTGACCTGCGTCTTGCCCGGGGACAGCATCTGGATCTCCAGAGAAAAAAGGAAGAACTGGAAAGCCAGAGGGAAAAGCTGGCAGAAGAGGTCGATGCTCTTCGGAAAGAACTGATCACTTTTGGTTTGGAAGAAGGCCGGTTTGCCCAGTCCCTGACGGCGATGCGCCGGGATGCGGAAGCCTATGTCCGCTGTCAGGAGCAGGTTGCACGATGTCAGCAGCACAAGAACCTTCACAAACAGGAGATTTTGGAAGCGGAGGCTTCCATTCAGGAGAAATTTGCCGGCTTTGGTCTGATGCAGCAGAGCGATCTGCGCCGTCAGATCCAGCAGCTTCGTGAAGATAACAAAACCTACCGGGATACACTGGCGCAGGAAGAACGGCTTTGTCATCAGCTGGCCGCATTCCGGGCGGAGCATGAAGGAGTTCTGGACATGGAAGAGCCAAAACAGGAGCTCGATCAGGAGCATCTGAGATGGACCGCAAACCGGCTTGGCAGCGAAATGACCCTTCTGACCCGCAGCATTGCAGAACAGGAGCATCGCATCGCGGAGCGCCGGAAGGAAATTGACCGGATTCCCCAGGTTCGGGATGAGCTGGAATTCTGGCAGGAAAAGCGCATCGCCGATCAGAAAAAGGCAGATACGCTGGATGCGACCATGGACTTTCTGACAAAAGCCCGGGATAGCCTGACCACCAGCTATCTGGGTCCCATCCGGGAAAGCTTTGAAAAGCTTCTTCACCGGCTGATGGGGGAGGATCAGAAGATTTTCATCAGTCCCGATCTGGATGTACAGCTGGAGCGTAGTGGTGAGGCCCGGGAACTTGGCTACTTCAGCGCAGGACAGACGGACCTGATCGTGCTGTGTATGCGTTTTGCCCTGGTGGATGCCCTGTTCGAAGGTGAAAAGCCTTTTGTAATTCTGGACGATCCCTTTGTGAATCTGGACGATCAGCGCACGGCCCAGGCGCTTCAGTTCCTCCGTGAGCTGGGACAGGACCGGCAGATCATCTATCTGACCTGCAATTCCAGCAGAAGTCTGTAAATGGGAAATGCCCTGCGGCTTGCCGCAGGGCATTTGTTTACTCAGTCAGGAAGAGATCCAGAATCTTATCCGGCTTGTCGGGGGTATCGTCATTGCGCAGAGCCATGACTTCCTCAAAAAACTGCTCGTCGGTGCGAATCCGGAAGGGAGTCAGGCTACAGCTGACGGCCAGCCGTTCCATGACGGTCAGATACAGCTCATAGTAGTCGCCTTTACAGTGGAGCTTTTCAGCCAGTTTCGGCAGAATCTGCTCATTCAGCTCCCGAAGGGAAGTATCCGGACAGCGGAGCAACTCTATCAGCTTTTTGTAGGCCTGTTCTTCCGTATAGGTGCGGTCGATGCAGTAGGTGGTGCCTGCAAGGCCGTAGAGCATCCGCTGGGTATCAAAATAACCCATAGCCATGTTGACGGCGCTCTTTTCGTTGTTGAAGTTCAGAACATTGCCCAGATCGCCGCTGGGGGATAGGGTGGTGATACTGACATCCTCCGGTATCTTTACCCGCCGCTCCACGCCGAAACCGTATATGCGCAGGACGATCAGATCCTTGTAACCTCTGGTGACCAGGGCGGAAATGGGTACTACATCGTAAAAACCACCGTCGAAATAGGTTTTGCCGCTGATTTTCTCCTGCTTGAAGGCGGGATGGTAGGCAGATGCCAGCAGCATGCCCTGGAGCTCCCCCGGTTCCAGATTTTTCGCGTCGATCTCCATTTCCTTCCGGTCGGTGACGTTGACGGTGCTGAGGAAAAAATCCACATCGGAATTGCGGATCTTTTCCTCATCCACCCGCTCTGCCAGAAGATTCCGGAGAGGCTCCACGTCCAGACCCCGGTCATGGATAATATCCCGGATGGTGCGGACAGCGGATTTTACCTGGGTCAGGTTTTCAAAATCCAGGTTCATGATCCGGTTCATGGTATCGTCATCCACGTTCATAACCTGGGAAAAGCGGATATCCTTCCAGAGCCGCTCTGCCTGGGGAAGATCCCGCATGGCCATCAGGGCGCCGTTCAGAGCGCCCACGGAGGTGCCGGAAACGGCATTGTAGCGGACGCGCGCTTCTTCCAGCGCACGCCATGCGCCCACCTGCCAGGCACCCCGGGCGCCGCCGCCTTCCAGGGCGATGGCGTAAACTTTGCTTGTATCAAATTTTAGTTCCATAAGTATTCCTCCGGGAGGTGAGTTGCAGTTTGGCGAGATGCTGGATAGTTGCAAAAGGCTAACAATAACCACTGTCATTGCGAGGAGGGGCACAGCCCCGACGTGGCAATCTCCAGGTACAATGAACGGACGTACTGTGGCAAAATCGAACCATTGTACCAGGAGATTCCCACGGTCGCTTTGCTCCCTCGGAATGACAGGTTATCTTAGTTACTGCGTCGTTTCAAGCACTTCATCGCATCGATAAACTGCAATTAATTTTTCTACATTATACCAAACTTCTCCAAAGAATAAATGAAGAATCCATGAAAAAGCCGCTGCTTTGACGCAGCGGCTTTTTGGTTAAGGCTCAAAGTTTTCGAAAATGGGGATCCAGCCGTCAGCTACGGCGGCATCGTAGTCTTCTTTGGTGCGCAGGGTCCAGGTGACACCTGCCACGCCCCAGTATTTCCGGACCAGCTTGTTGCTGATGGTGTCGAGATCCCGACAGTTGTAGGCAACAAAGTCGGGAGCGGTCATGAAGTTCAGCACCTGATGGGTCAGGGCCCACTTGAGGTAAGTAGGAAGCTTGCAGTTGGGAGATTTAAAGTAATTCTCCGTCAGCTGACCGCGGATCACCTCGGGATGGTGCTTTTTCAGGGCATAGACACAGCGGGGGTCGAAGGACTCCATGCACCAGGGGCCTTCGTAGCCTTCCATGGCCTTCACGGCGGCTTCCACCAGTTGGGAGGCATTGTCGTCGGCCTTCAGTTCGATAATCAGGGGAGCCTTGCCGGCGAAGAGATCCAGAATCTCCCGGAAGGTAGGGATGGTCTCCTCGGTACCGCCCAGATGATAGTCCTTCAACTGCTCGGTGGTCAGATCGGTGATCTTACCTTCGCAGCCGGTGGTACGCTTCAGATCGCAGTCGTGCATGACGGCGAGGTTGCCGTCCTTGATCAGGTGGATGTCCAGCTCGATGCCGTAGCCCTGGTCCAGAGCGGCCCGGAAGGCAGCCATGGAGTTTTCAGGGCGGGTTTCATTGTGAAAACCCCGGTGGGCATATTTCCATTTTTTCAGTTCGGGAAGACCCTTGTGGCCGGTGCGGCCTTGGGTGGATAATGCGTACAGGCCGCCGAGGGTCACGGCACCTGCAAATGCGGCTTTGATGAATTTATCCATGGTTTAGCCCTCTTTGGAAATGGTCTTGGCATCGCCGTGCTTGACAAGGAACATAGTGACAAATGCCAGTGCCACGAAAATGGCGGCGTAGGGGAACAGGACGGTCATGCCCATCTTGTCCATCAGGAAACCGGAGAGCATGGGGGTTGCGATCTGGGCGGACATGGAAGCGGTGTAATAGAAACCGGTGTACTTGCCGATGTCGGCGCCGGAGCACATTTCAACAACCATGGGGAAGGAATTGACGTTGATGGTGGCCCATGCCACACCTGCCAGGGCGAACATGGCATTCATCATCCAGGTGGGACTGGAGGCGCGCATGAAGGCGGCGACAGTAAAGGCGGTGCAGAGCATCACAACGCCTGCAAGGATGGTCTTCTTGCGGCCGAACTTGGAGGCAATGTTGCCGGAGGGAATGTAGGAGACAATGGCAGCGGCCTGAGCCAGCAGCATGGTGGTGTTGTAGTCCTTGTCCAGAATGTTGCCGGCATAGACGGCATACTTGGAGGTGACGGCGTTGTAGCCGAAGTACCACAGAGCGATGGACAGGAGGATCAGAATCAGGGAGCGCTTCTCGGAAGCGGAGAGGCTGCGCTTTTCGCCTTCTTCGACGGGAACGGCCTCTTCTTCAATACCATACTTGACAGAATCGGCCTGCATTTCAGCGGCCCACTTGGGTTCCCGGACAGTCAGCAGGAAAATCAGCAGCGCGCCGATCATGATGCCTGCGATGACGCCGTAATAGACGGTATAGCTCATCAGGGCATTCTGGACGGCGGAGGTGGCGAAGACCATGCCGAGAACCAGAACCAGAATGCCGCCAGCGGTGCCCATCAGGTTGATGATGGCGTTGGCCTTGCTTCGCAGGGGTTTCATGGTCACGTCAGGCATCAGGGCCACGGCGGGGGAGCGGAAAATGGCCATGGAAACAAGGACGGCCAGAAGCAGTGCAACAAACAGGATCAGAGGCAGGGAATTATTGGCGGTTGCCTCGGCGGCGTAGGCTTGTCGGGCGGGAGCCACGTAGTTGGTATAGTCTGGGTTGGTGACGGTCTTGCCGGTTGCGGGATCGGTGATCTTGCAGGTGATGGCAACGAACTCCTCCTTGGAGAACTCGTCGGAAAGGACCACAATATCGCCCTCGGGAGTCAGCAGTTCCTCATCAGCCTGGGCATCGTAGATGACGGCCATGGCAGTGGGATCGTCAATGGCAGCAACGTCAGAGATGTTACGCAGCTGGGCATTGTCCACCAGGGACAGGCCAATCAGGGCAACGGCTGCCAGGATGGTGCCAATGGTGATGAAGGGGGTGCGCTTGCCGAACTTCGTATTGCACTTGTCGGACAGAGCACCAAAGATGGGCAGCATAAACACAGCCAGAACATTGTCCAGGGCCATGATCACACCGGACCAGGTCTGGGACATGCCGAACTTGTTGGTCAGAATCACGGGGATGGTGGCATCATAGGCCTGCCAGAAAGCGCTGATCAGGAAGAAGGCAAAGCCGACCAGGATCGTGCGCTTGTAGTTGAGCTTCATAGGTAGTCCTCATTTCTTTTGTTTTTGCCGGAAAGGCTCTTAGCCTTTATTATACAGAGAATGGAGAAAATGTCCAGTATTTGAACAAATCAATAAAAAATCCCCGATGGTTTTCCATCGGGGATTGGGGATTTATCCTCTGTAGAGAGGTTTGATTTTTTTGCGGTAGATCCGGATAAAGAAGAAAATGCAGCAGGCGGCGCTGACGGCTTCGGCGATGCAGAAGGACCACCAGACGTGGTTCACATTGCCGGAGAGGCTCAGAAGATAGGCTGCGGGCAGCAGCGCGATCAGCTGGCGGAACAGGGAGATGATGGTGGAGTACATACCGTTGCCCAGAGCCTGGAAGGTGGCATTCAGCACGATGCAGAAGGCTGCCACGGGGAAGTGGAAACTGATGGTCCGCAGAGCGGCGCAGCCGATTTCCAGAAAGGTGTCGGAGGGGTTAAAGAGGCCCAGCAGAACTTCGGGAATCAGCTGGAAGGCCAGAATGCCTGCGGTCATCAGAGTCAGGGCAGCGCCGAAGGCCCAGTTCAGAGTACGCAGAATGCGGCGGGGTTTACGGGCGCCGTAGTTATAGGCGATGATGGAGATGGAGGCGTTGTTGAGGCCGAACAGGGGCATGAAGAAGAAACTCTGGAGCTTGAAGTAGATGCCGAAAACGCCGGCGGCGGTCTCGCCCACAGCCTGGAAGCCCAGCAGGATCTGGTTCATGGTGAAATTGGTGATGGAGCCGATGCCATTCATGATGGCGGAGGGAACGCCTACAGTCAGAATGGGGCGGATGGCGCGGGAAGCGGGACGGATGAACTTCATACCCAGTTTTACGTCAGGATTGAACTTGATATTGAAGAACAGGGCCAAAGCGGCGGCGAGCCACTGGCCTATAACTGTGGCAATGGCGGCGCCGGCAACGCCCATGGCGGGAATGCCCAAAGCTTCCACACCAAAAATGAACACGGGGTCCAGCACGATGTTGGCAACAGCGCCGACACCCTGGGTGATCATAGTGTGGAAGGTGCGGCCGGTGGCCTGCAGCAGACGCTCAAAGAGGATTTCAAAGAAAACACCCAGAGTCAGGATGCAGCAGATGCTGGAATAGGCAACGCCTGCGGCGGTGACTTCGGCGCTGGTCTTCTGCATCTCATAGTAGGGACGGATGCCGAACATGCCGAAGAGCATGATGGCGGCGGTGCAGACGAGCGCCAGGAAGATGCCGTTTCCGGCAGCCAGGTTGGTCATTTCGGGATTTCTCTCGCCCAGGCTTTTGCTCAGCAGGGCATTGACGCCCACACCGATACCAACGGCGCAGCCGATCTGGATATTTTGGATGGGGAAGGCCAGGGAAAGGGCGGTGACGGCGCTTTCGGAAACCTGGGAGACATAGATGCTGTCCACCACGTTGTAAAGGGCCTGCACCAACATGGAAATGATCATGGGAAGGGCCATGTTGAAAAGCAGCTTGCCCACGGGCATGATGCCCATTTTGTTTTCAGTCAGTTTCTGATGGCTCATGGGTAACTCCTTTGAATCGCATAATATCATATTTTACATTATACATTCTTTTTCGCAGGATGCAACAGGAAAAGGAAAAAGCACCGCTGTCAAAGACAGCGGTGCCGATGTAAACATGTGGCTTGAGAATTACAGATACTTCTTCATGGCCTCGGATGCGTTTGCGGGGTCGTCGGAAACGCAGAAGGTCAGGTTCATGCTGTTGACTTCAGCAAAACGCTCTGCCCATGCCAGGAACTCGTCAACGTAGGTGTTGGGAGCATCAACGGGCTTGGAAATGGTCTTGTACAGATTGTCAACATAGACATGAGTGATGTCGAAGTTGCCGGCGTGCAGGCCGCTGAGGAAGCCCTTCAGCAGGTCGGGGGTGGTGATGCCGTATTCCTTGGCGTCCACCAGACGAACGCGGTAGCTCAGATCGTAGGTCAGGGTCTTGCCGTACTCAATACAAACAACATCGCCTGCTGCGTTTTCAACAGTCTGATGCACAGCGTCAATCAGCTTCTTGGTCTTGCCGGAGCCCTTCAGGCCCATAATAACATGAATCATCGGAATTTCCTCCTTTGCTTTGCCACAGATTTTGGCTTATGGACATTCTAACAGCTATTTGGCAATTTTGCAACTACTATTTTGTGAAATTGCCTGATGATTTTAGTGATTGGAGCTTCCGGGACGGCCCAGAAGGCGGAGCATGTTCTCCTTATAAAGCTCCACTCCGGGCTGATTGAAGGGGTTTACACCCAGAATATAGGCAGAAACAGCACAGGAAAGTTCCATAAAATAAAATAGTTCGCCGATGGTGCGTTCACAGATTTCACTGCATTCCATGGTCAGGACGGGAATACCGCCGTCTGCATGGGCCTCCGCGGTGCCAAGGTAGGCCTGCTCTTCAACGTAGCTGAGGGTTCTGCCTTTCAGGTAATTGAGACTGTCCATGTTCCGGACATCGTTTATGACGGTCATTTCCTTTTCCGTTGGTTCAAAGCGGATCATGGTCTCGAAGATATTCCGCTGACCCTCCTGAATCAGCTGGCCAAGAGAATGGAGGTCGGCTGTAAACTCCACGGGAACCGGAAGAAGGCCCTTGCCGTTCTTTCCTTCAGACTGCCCGAAAAGCTGCTGCCACCAAAGGCCGAAGCTCCGGAAGCCGGGCTCAAAGGAGACAAACAGTTCAGCTGCCTTGCCGTGGCGGTACAGAAGATTCCGCAGGGCGGCATACTGCCAGACGGGATTTTCAAAGGAACGAATATCGTAGCTTTCCTTTGCATCCATGGCGCCGCGCAGCATTTCCATGATATCAATGCCTGCAGCAGCCATGGGAAGAAGACCCACGGCGGACAGAACGGAATAACGGCCGCCTACGGAAACAGGAATGGAAAAGCGTTCCCAGCCATACTCCTCAGCCATTTTGCGAAGGGCGCCGCTGACCGGGTCGGTGACGGCGTAGATGCGGCTGCCCGCGGCATCAGTGCCGTATTTGCGCTCCAGCATCCAGCGAAGATTCCGGAAGGCGATGGCGGGTTCCAAAGTGGCACCGGATTTGGAAATCACAATAACGGAGAAATCCTTTCCTTCCAGAAGGCTCATCAGTTCGTTCCAGTGGCGGGTGCTGAGGCTGTTGCCGGCAAAAAAGACCTGCGGGTCGCCCTTTCCTCTGCCGATGTTCCGGTTGGGCCCCTGAAGCAGCTCGATGGCAGCCTTGGCCCCCAGACAGCTGCCGCCGATGCCCACCACCACGCAGACATCGGATTCGGCTCGGATTTTTTCGGCTGCAACGTGGATGCGGAAAATCTCCCCGCTGGGTTCCCGGCGGGGAAGCTTCTGCCAGCCAAGATAATCACTGCCCGCACCGGTGCCCTCGGAGAGGGTCATGTGGGCATCGAAGACTTCCTTTTCCATATTCAGCAGGTTCATCAGGGAGATCTCTCCCCATACATTGGAAAGATCAACATTGATCATAAATTCAAGGCACATCCTTTCATATCGATGAAGGGTATAACTCTATTATTTTACAGGAAAACAGCAGGAAACTCAAGAGCGGCTAAAAAGTTTCCGGAAATTTCGTAAAACGTACATTTCCCACTGGAAAAAATAAAGCGCTGCGTGTATAATAAAGTGGTCAAAAAAATAACAACCATCCTCAGGAGGACCAAGGTATGAAATACGGCTTCGGCGTTGATCTGGGCGGCACCACCGTCAAGATCGCATTTTTTGATGAAAACGGCATCATGATCGCCAAGTGGGAAATCCCCACCGTGATTGAGGGCGGCGGCAGCCAGATTCTGCCCGATATCGCAGCTTCCATCCACCAGTACATCGAACAGAAGACCATCGATCCTTCCACCATCATCGGCGTGGGCATCGGCGTTCCCGGTCCTGTCAACAGCAAGGGCGTGGTCAATAAGTGCGTCAATTTGGGTTGGGGCGTGTTCAATATCGCCGAAGACCTTGGCAAGCTGGTGGGTTTCCCTGTCAAGGCGGGCAACGATGCAAACGTTGCTGCTCTGGGTGAGTACTGGAAGGGCGGCGGCAGAGGCTGTGACAACATGGTCTTTGTCACCCTGGGTACCGGTGTCGGCGGCGGCATCGTTGTGGAAGGTCATCTGCTCCACGGCGCTCACGGCTCCGGCGCTGAAATCGGCCATCTGGTTCTGAACCGGAACGAGACCGCTGTCTGCGGCTGCGGCAAGCGCGGCTGCGTGGAGCAGTACTGCTCTGCTACCGGCATTGTCCGTCTGGCAAAGAAGGCTCTGGAGGGTTACGAGGATGTGACTCAGCTGCGCCGGTTTGATCCTCTGACCTGTAAGGATATCTTCGATTGCGGCAAGGCAGGCGATGAGCTGGCTCTGCAGGTTTTGGATCAGTTCTATGCCTACATGGGCGAATTCCTGGCCAACATCTGCGACGTGGTGGACCCCGATGCAGTGGTTCTGGGCGGCGGCGTCAGCCGTGCCGGTCAGGTTCTGCTGGACGGCACCCGTCCCTACTTCGACAAGTATGTCTTCCATGCTGCCCGTGGCGCACGGTTTGCGCTGGCTTCTCTGGGCAATGATGCCGGTGCCTACGGCGCCTTCAAGCTGGCCCTGGATGCTTTCGGCTGACACATATAAAGTAAAAAGGACGGACACGATGGGTGTCCGTCCTTTTTGTCATTTTGTCAGCATGTCCAGGTATTCTTCCAGGCAGAGACCTGTCGCGTGGATATGGGAAGCTACCTCCCGGCCAACATAGCGGTAGTGCCAGGGCTCATAAATGATGCCGGTGACCTCGCTTTTGTCGTCAGGATAGCGCAGAATCCAGCCGTACTTCCAGCTATGCTCCATCAGCCATTTCTGGGCGGGCATTTTTGCCTGGCTTTCGTCCAGGGCCCAGTTGTCATTGTCGATGATGTCCAGAGCAAGACCCAGCTGATGTTCGCTGGTGCCGGGAACGGCTACGATGGTGGCGGCCTTTACGGCAGCATCTTCCTCTGAATAGCCTTTTTTCAGAAAACGCCTGATGCGGTCCTGATGAAGTTCCTCCTGATATTCCCAGGTGCGGTAGGAGGAGCAGACCACGGGGTCCATACCGGCTGCCCGGCAGGCTTTCATCATGTCTTTGTAGTCCGCAACTGCGATGGAGGCAATTTCGTGCTTGCTGGAAATATCCGTCAGCTCCACGGTATAATCCTCTGGCAGAGCATTCCAGGGATTCACCAGAATAATCTCCTGGCCGTTGAAGGCGAAGGTATGTTTTTCTCCGTCAACATTCACGTAGCCTGCGGCAGGGGAGCCGTCTTCTGTGAAATAGTAGCGGAAACCATTTTCAGTCAGCCAGCCGGTGTGGGCGGCATAGTCTTCGGCGAAAAAGTACCGGACGCCGTCAATCTCCTGCCAGCCGGTGAGGGGATGGCCGTTTTCGTTTCCGAAATAGGTCTTTCCACCGGCCTGGACCAGTCCGCCGGAGAGCAGGCCGTTTTCGTCAAACAGGTAAAAAGTGCCGTCGATTTCCTTCACGCCTCCGGCGCTGCCGTTTCCGGGGAGATAGTAGCGCTGACCGTCCAGACTGAGCCAGCCGGTGACCCGGGAACCGTTTTCACGGAAATAGCAGCGCTGACCGCCGATGGTCTGCCAGCCCGTTGCCATGGCGCCGTCTTCATCAAAATAGTACTGGTAGGAACCGATGTTCTGCCAGCCGGTGAGCATGGCGCCGCTGTCTGAAAAACGGTAAGTATTTCCATCAATTTCCTGCCAGCCGGTCAGGGCGCTGCCCTCGGTTCCGATATAGTAAGTTTTGTCTTCTTCTTTCTGCCAGCCGGCGGTTTCCCCGCATCCGCTCAGCAGCAGCGCGGCTATAAATAAGGCTCCGAGAGCTGCCGCGGTTCGCTTGTTCAAAGGTATTCCCCCAATGTTCGTCATGGTTCGACATAATTAATAATAATAACACAGTATGAAAAAAGATGCAAGTGATTCCGGTTTCGGAAGGTTGCGAAAAAATGGAATCGTTTCCAATTTTGGAACATAAAAAGTGGGAATTATGCCATAACTGAAAATGATAAATCCAAAATTGGAGATGAAAAGAGTCTTATTGCCAACTGCACAAAAACGGCACTTTATTTATTATAGTATTCACAAAAAAATTCATGGTAATATGTGGTGACTTGACTTTTCTGCTAAATAACGGTAAAATTTATGATAACGGATATGTAAGTCAACAAATCCGCTCTAAAATCAAAGGAGGAAAACAAATGAAAAAGCTTATCGCTCTGCTGCTGGCTCTGGTCATGGTTTTTGGTCTGGTCGCTTGTGGCTCCAAGGCTGATGAGAAGGTCGAACTGAACGTTATCGCTGCTCAGTACGGCACTCAGACTGCTGACTGGTGGGCAGGCTTCGAGAAGGACTTCGAGGCTGCTAACCAGAACATCGACCTGGTTGTTGACGTTGTTTCCTGGAACGACATCTACACCGTGGTTAACACCCGCATCTCCAACAACGACGCTCCCGACATCCTGAACATCGACGTTTTCGCCGACTACCAGGCTGACGGCCTGCTGCTGCCCGCACAGGACTACATCTCCGAGGAGACCTACGCCAAGTTCTATCAGTCCTTCCTGGATCAGTCCGTCGTCGACGGCACCGTCTGGGCAGTGCCCGACCTGGCTTCCGCCCGTGCTATGTACTACAATGCTGACATCCTGGCTGCAGCCGGTGTCGAAGTTCCCACCACTTGGGACGAGCTGAAGGCAGCTTGCGAAGCCATCAAGGCTTATGATCCCGAGATCTACCCCTGGGGCGTTGACATGACCACTGACGAAGGTCAGGCATGCTTCTCCTACTACATCTGGAACAACGGCGGCAACTTCACCGACGCTGAGGGCAACTGGACTCTGAACTCCGCCGAGAACGTGGCAGCTATCGAGTACATCATTGGCCTGGTCAACGATGGCCTGACCAACACCGATCCCGCTACCGAGACCCGTTACGCCAACCAGGATATGTTCGGCGCCGGCAAGGTCGCTATGATGATCGGCCCCAACTCTATCCCCACCTATCTGACTGACGGCGGCTACGACATCAACTGGGCTGTCGCTTCCATCCCCACCAACAATGCTGACGGTTCCGTCTCTCAGGGCGTTATGGACCGCTTCATGTGCTTCGACAACGACTACTCCGACGCTGAGCTGGCCGCTGTCACCACCTTCTTCGACTTCTTCTACGAGGACGAGCGTTACTCCGAGTGGGTTATCATGGAAGGCTTCCTGCCCGCTACTTCCGCTGGCGGCGAGATCATGGCTAAGGCTGACCCCGCTAACGCAGCATGGATCGAGATCGTTGGTTCTTCCTACTTCTACCCCACCGCTAAGGCTGAGTGGGCAGACGTGAAGCAGGGTGTTATCAATGTTCTGCAGCAGGCTCTGCTGGGCGGCAACGTTCAGGAACTGCTGGATACCCTGCAGGCTGAGATCGCCGGCTAATTTCCTTTAGCTGACTGATTCACTCAAACGCATAAGGATGGGCCGGGTCCTTTTGGCCCGGCCCATTTTCAATGCAGCCATTTTCAAAGAGCAGTCAATGGCAGCTTTTTGAAAGTGGCTGCAGTTCGAAAATATGAAAGGGAGGTACTTTTGTGAGCAAGAAAGCAAACACTGCCGCACCCAAGGGCGCCATTACGCTGAATGACCGCAAGAAGCGCTTCAACGCTGTGGAACCCTACATCTGGATCGCCCCCAGTGTGATCCTGATGTCCATTTTCATCATCGTCCCCATCTTCACCGTTTTCCGCATGGCCTTCAGCGAGGTCAGCAAGACCGGTAAGATCCGCGGCTTTGCCGGTTTCGGCAACTTTGCGGATGTGATGAACAACCCCGAGTTTACCACCGTTCTGACCAACACCATTGTCTGGACTATCCTGGTTGTGGTTCTGTCCACCGTCCTGGGCTTCATCCTGGCTCTGCTGCTGAACAACAAGTTCAAGGGCCGCAAGATCGCCCGCGCCATCGTGGTCTTCCCCTGGGCAACCACTCTGGTCATTCAGGCTTCCGTCTGGAACTTCATCATCAACAAGGACTACGGTGCCCTGAATACCCTGCTGAAGAGCCTGGGCATCATCTCCACCAATATCAACTGGACTCCCACCCCCGAAGCATACTTCGGCTGGGAAATTGCCTGTGGTATTTTCGTCACCATCCCCTTCGTCTGCTTCACTGTTCTGTCCGGACTCCAGAGCATCGACAGTTCCTACTATGAAGCTGCCATCGTGGACGGTGCCAACTACTGGCAGAAGCTGTTCAAAATCACCCTGCCCCTGGTCAAGTCCAGCCTGACCGTGGCAACCGTGCTGAACATCATCTACGTTTTCAATTCCTTCCCCATCATCTGGACCATGACCAAGGGTGACCCTGCATACCAGACCGACACCCTGGTTACCTATCTGTACAAGCTGGCCTTCTACAACGGCAAGCAGGGTGAGGCTGCTGCGGTCTCCGTCATTGGCTTCTGCATCCTGCTGGTCTGCGCCAGTGTGTACATGGTTTCCACTCTGAAGAAAGGAGACGAGTGATTATGAATAAGCCTATGAGCGTAAAAGAACTGGCGCTGAAGACACTGCTGTACTTTGTTGTTACCGTCATCTGCATCGTCATTCTGTATCCTTACTTCGTGATGTTCTGCACCGCTCTGAAGAGCCGTGCCGAAATCTTCGCTATGAACGGCACCATCCTGCCCGTCGAGGCTCTGTGGTCCAACTTTGCTGACATCTGGACTCTGGCTCCCATGGCTCAGTACCTGCTGAACTCCCTGCTGATCGCAGGCGGTTCCACCCTGATTGCCATGATCTGCGGTATTCCCGCTGCCTACGCCCTGTCCCGTATGAAGTTCAAGGGCCAGACTGCATTCCTGGGCTTCATCATCGTTTCCCAGATGTTTGCCCCTGTGGTTCTGCTGATCGGTATCTACAAGGTCATGGTCAACCTGCATATGTCTAACAGCATCATCGGCCTAGTCTTCATCAACGCCGCATTCAACCAGGCCTTCACCATCTGGCTGCTCCGCGGTACCTTCATGAGCATCTCCGCTGAGATGGAGCAGGCTGCTACCATCGACGGCTGCAACCGCCTCCAGGCCATGTTCAAGGTTCTGCTGCCTGTGGCAGCACCCGGCATCGTCACCACCCTGATTTTCATCTTCATCAACGCATGGAATGAATACACCGTGGCTCTGTGCCTGATCTCCACCGATACCATCAAGCCTCTGACTGTCGGTATCAATATCTTCAACGGCTATAATATGATCGAGTGGCAGTATCTGTTTGCCGCATCCATCTTTGCGATTATTCCCGTTGTCATCATGTTCATGAGCATCGAGAAGAACCTGACCGAAGGCCTCACCGCCGGCGGCGTCAAGGGTTAATTCACAACGAAAGCGTGCCGCTTCCGCGGCACGCTTTTTTTCTGGAAATTAGGTGTTCAAATCCGACCGGAATATGGTATACTCTATAATAGAAGAATATGGAAAGAGATGTGAAGCCCATGAAGCATCCCGAAAAACATAAGTATATCTATGCCATGCTGACAGGATTCGGTACCATCAGTTTAAGTGTGCTGTTCTTCTTTGTTCTTTACCGGCTCCCGGATGTGAGCGCAACCTTTGACACCATCGCAAACATTCTGATGCCCTTTATTTACGGCGGTGTCATTGCCTATCTGGTTCGGCCCATGTGCAACTGGTGCTCTGTGACCTTCAGTGGTTGGGCCAAGGGAAAGTACCCCAAGTGGACGGAAGCTGCCGCAATTCTTTGCAGCATGCTCGCTGCTCTGCTGGTGGTCTATGCCCTGATCATCATGATCGCCCCCCAGCTTTACCGCAGCATGGCTTCTCTCTGGAATTCCATCCCTGACAAGGTCAATCAGCTCTTTGCCTGGGCTTCCACCACCTTCGGTGAGAACGAAGCTCTGATGAATTACATTAGCATGGCCTATAACCAGGTTTACAACACCTTGGATCAGTGGGCTTCCGAGACTCTGGTGCCCCAGATCACCAACATTGTCAGCGGCGTGGGCATGAGTGTCTGGAAAGTGTTCCTGTTCCTGAAGAACATCCTGATCGGCCTGATCGTGGCGGTGTATCTGCTTGCCAGCCGGAAGAAGTTTGCAAAGCAGGGCACTCTGCTGATCCGGAGCATGCTGAAGCCCCGGGTTGCGGATCTGGTGCTGGACGAGATCGCCTACATCGACCGGATGTTCGGCGGCTTCATTGACGGCAAAATTGTGGACTCCGCTATCATCGGCGTGTTGTGCTACATCGGCTGTTCTGTCTTCAAATTCCCCAATGCGCTGCTGGTTTCTGCCATTGTGGGCATTACCAATGTGATTCCCTTCTTCGGTCCCTTCCTGGGCGCCATTCCCTCTATTCTGCTGATTTTGATCGAAAGTCCCATCAAGGCTCTGTGGTTCGGTCTTTTTGTACTGGGTCTTCAGCAGCTTGACGGCAATGTCATCGGCCCCAAGATTCTGGGTGACCACACCGGTGTTTCCAGCTTCTGGGTGTTGTTCTCCATTCTGCTCTTCGGCGGCATGTGGGGCCTTGTGGGCATGATCGTGGCAGTGCCTCTCTTTGCAGTCATCTATGATCTGATCAAACGCATGGTCAGACGGGGTCTTGCCAAAAACGACTGTGTGGATATGCTTCGGGACTATAACGAGCAATATCATGCGGAAGAGGAGAAAAAGGATTAATTGGGTCTGCTTTACCCCGCCGGGATACTCCGGCGGGGTTTTTCTGTCGAAAGTCAAATTGACATACGAAGGCAGGACTGATATAATGAGATTCTAAGAAATATGTCTGCCGGTCAGACAGAGAACGGGAGATTTGAATATGAAGGCAACGAAAATTTTTGCGGCGGTTTTTGCACTTCTGGGCATATGCACCGCTTTTTTTGCAGCATATCTGGGTTTTGCCAATAAAGACGCGGTGCCCAAGCTGCTGGAAAAGAACGATCAGGCCCAGGCTCAGGTGGTTTCCGTGATGGATGCCCTTTGCCAGGGTGATTTTGAAGGCGCCGGTCAGCTGATGCTGGGTCAGCCTCAGCTGGGGTTGGACCGGGAACCTGCGGAGGCTATGGGTAAACTGCTGTGGGATGCCTATGTGGACAGCCTTTCCTATGAACTGGCGGGGGACTACTATACCACCGAAAAGGGCCTTGCCCAGAAGGTTCAGGTGACCTGCCTGGATTGGAACAGTGTCACAGTTGGCCTTCATGATGCCACTGTAAAGCTGCTGGAGCAGCGGGTGGAAAATGCAGAGGACTATGACCTGATTTATGACGAGAATGACCAGTACCGGGAAGAGTTTCTGATGGCTGCGGTTTATGATGCCGCTGCCGCGCTGCTGAAAAACGCCGAGATGAAGACTCTGGAACTGACCCTGAACCTGAGCTATCAGGACGGTCAGTGGTGGGTTGTCGCGGACAATGGACTGCTGGATGTGATTTCCGGCGGTACCCTGAACTGAGAGGTGCCGATCATGCACGAAGAAAATAAAATTCAGGCTGCTGAGCAGGCGTCCGGCGGGGAGCTTGCTGCGGCAAAGATGATTGTCAGTGCGGTGATTGCGGTGTTCAGCATCGCCATGACCGCTGTGATTCTGGTGATCCTGTTCATGGGTTCCGGCAGTACTACTGCTGCTACCCAGGCCACCCAGGCGAAATACAGCCTCATGGACCGGTTTGACATGTTCGTGACCAACGAAATGAGCAATGCCCTGGACGGCATTGTGGTTATCAAGAAGCAGTACCGGCTGGATGACAGCGACCTGGTGGCTCCTAAACCCAACGAGGCCAATTTTGGCCAGGCGGATACCGCTGCTGAGATGGAAGGCTTCCTGTCTGAGGCATCCCATCTGCTGGAGGGTCAGGAGACCATTTTTAAGCCTGATACGGAAGTGTGGGATCAGGACAAGATCTATTATTACCAGGATGAAACCATCATGGTCATCACCTGGAAGCAGATCATTGATAAGAGTGTCTACACTTTCTCCGAAGTGAAGATTGCTCATCCCTCCCAGTTCCGCCGATTCCTGGCAGGCGGTGAATTCGGTTTTGACAAGCAGTATTTCACCACGGAAATGGCCGACAGCGTCAATGCTGTTGTGGCATCCTCCGGCGACTTCTACAAGTACCGCCGCATCGGCATCATGGTCTACGATGGCAAGGTGCAGCGTATGGGCGGCGAGGATCTGGATACCTGCTTCATCGACGACAAGGGTGATCTGGACTTTGTCTACCGGGGTGAGCTGACGGATCAGGAAGCAGCACAGCAGTATGTGGATGACAACAACATCCGCTTCAGCCTGGCTTTTGGTCCTGTGCTGGTGGATAACGGCGAAGTCTGCGTACCCAACGGCTATATCATCGGCGAGATCAATCTGGGTTATTCCCGTGCCGCGCTGTGCCAGGTGGATGAACTGCACTACCTGCTGGTGACCCTCAATGGCGAAAAGCAGTATCAGAAGCGCCATCTGCTGAAGACCTTTGCGGGCCATCTGGCAGAACTGGGTGTTCAGAAGGCCTATGCGCTGGACGGCGGTCAGACGGCCACCATCGCCATGCAGGGAAGAACCATCAACGAGGTGGACTACGGCACCCAGCGCCAGATCAGCGACATCATCTATTTTGCAACGGCATTGCCGGAGGGAGAATAAGCCAATGGAAAAAGTTGCATTTATCAGCGGTGGCGTGTTCATTTACTGGAGCTCCATCATTCTGACTCTGGCTGTCGTGGCAGCAATTCTGCTGTTTCTGGCGGTCTATATCGGCAAAAGTAAAAATTTCATGGGCGGCTTCGCGGCAGTTCCCGCTGCGCTCATGCTTTCCATCGTCCTGGGCAGACTGATTCACTGGTACTGCCGGGCCGATGCCTATGAGAGTCTCGAGGCGGCTCTGGGTAATTTCTCCGCGGGTGGCTATGCCCTGATGGGTGCCTTTGCCGGCTGCATTCTGACCGCGATTCTTCTGCGACTGGTGCAGATGGTAAAGAATCTTCCCCAGATGTTCGATGCTATGTCCATCGCCGGCGGCGCGGGCATTGCAGTGGGCAGACTGGCATCCTTCTTTAACAGCTCCGACCGGGGCGTGGCGGTGCCGGAACACTGGGGCCTGCCCTTTGCCTATCCTGTCACCAATGCGGTGTCCGGCGTGGTGGAAAACCGGCTGGCAACCTTTATGCTGCAGTCCATCTTTGCAGGCGCTCTGGTAGCGGTTCTGCTGCTTTACATGCTGATCTGCTTCCTCCGGAAAAAGAAGATCAAAGACGGCGATATTGCCCTGCTGTTCCTCAGTGCCTACGGCGGCAGCCAGGTGATTCTGGACAGCACCCGCTATGACTCCCTGTTCATGCGCTCCAACGGCTTTATCAGCATTGTGCAGATTCTGGGTGTGGTGGCTCTGGCGCTGGTGATCATCATTTTCTCCGTCCGCATGGTCCGCAGACACGGCCTGAAATTCTACCATTTCCTGCCCTGGCTTGGCTTTGCCGGTGCTATGGGTATTGCCTGCTACATGGAATACTATGTCCAGCGCCACGGCGACCAGGCAGCCTTTGCCTACACGGTGATGGGGGCTGCCATTGCGGCAATGATTGTGCTTACGGTGATTGTCCGTAGCCTGTGGCTCATGGCACCCAAGGCGAAGAAACCCCGCCCCCGGAAGATTCCCGCCGCTCCGGTTCCCGCAGCAAAAGTCCAGAAGGAAGACAGCTGGGAAAGCCAGTGGGAAGACCTGCCGGAAGAAACTGCCGATGACAGCTGGCTCCGGGAGAACCGGGAACAGATTGATGCCTGGCAGGAGGATCTGAGTCCTGCTGAGGCGGAGCCCGAACTGCCCGCTCCCGTTCAGGCGGCAGCGCCTTCCAAGGAAGACGACGACTGGGAAAACGACTGGAAAGCGCCGGAAGAGAATTCTGAAGACGACTGGCTGCTTCAGTTGAAAGAATTTGAATTTCTTTCAAAAAATGAAACATAATAACCAAAACGGCACAGTTTTTCTGTGCCGTTTTGCTGATTTTGGGCAGAAAAATTCGTGACAGATACCATGTTGACAAAGCTTCCGGCGAAAGTGTATACTGACACTATATAATGATGCCGGTCTGTACGCAAGAAAGCATCTTTAAGGAGGACAATTATGACATCGAGCGAGAAAATTCAGCTGCAAATTACTGCCTGCAAGGTTCGCATGGGCGTTATTGAAGCCACTCACGGCGCCAAGGCAGGCCATCCCGGCGGATCTCTCTCCGCTGCGGATATGTTCACCTATCTGTACTTCAAGGAAATGAACATTGACCCCGCAAACCCCAAGTGGGACGACCGTGACCGCTTCGTGCTGTCCAAGGGCCACACTGCCCCCGGTCTGTACTCCGCACTGGCACACCGCGGTTTCTTCCCCGTGGAAGATCTGCCCACCCTGCGTCACATCGACTCCTATCTGCAGGGCCATCCCAACATGAACACCGTTCCCGGTGTCGATATGTCCACCGGTTCCCTGGGCCAGGGCATCTCCTGCGCCGCAGGTATGGCTCTGGGCCTGAAGCACCAGGGCAAGACCGCCCGCGTCTACACCGTCCTGGGCGACGGAGAAATCCAGGAAGGCCAGGTCTGGGAAGCTTGTATGCTGGCTGCCCACTATGATCTGGACAACTTCGTGGTGATCGTGGATAACAACGGCCTGCAGATCGACGGCAACGTTGCCGATGTCATGAGCCCCTATCCCATCACCGATAAGCTGGAAGCCTTCGGTTTCCACGTGGAAGCCATCGACGGCCACGACTTCGACCAGATCGAAGCCGCTCTCAACAAGGCAAAGACCGTCAAGGGTAAGCCCTCCGCTATTGTCATGAAGACCGTTAAGGGCAAGAACGTCTCCTTCATGGAGAACAACGCCGGCTGGCACGGCAAGGCTCCCAACGATGCCGAGTATGCTCAGGCTATGGGTGAGCTGCAGGCAATCCTGAACGAACTGGAGGGTAAGTGATATGGCAGACGTGAAGAAGATCGCAACCCGCGACAGCTATGGCAACGCCCTGAAGGAACTGGGCGCTCAGTATGATAACCTGGTGGTTCTGGATGCCGACCTGGCAGGCGCCACCAAGACCGGCACTTTCCTGAAGGCCTATCCCGACCGTCATTTCGACTGCGGCATCGCCGAGGCAAACATGGTCTGTGTGGCTGCCGGTATGTCCACCACCGGTCTGGTGCCCTTTGCATCCACCTTTGCAATGTTCGCTGCCGGCCGCGCTTTCGAGCAGATCCGCAACTCCATCGGCTATCCCCACCTGAACGTCAAGATCGGCGCTACCCACGGTGGTATCTCCGTCGGTGAGGACGGCGCTTCCCATCAGTGCTGCGAAGACTTCGGTCTGATGCGCACCATCCCCGGCATGGTGGTTATGAGCCCCGCCGACGACGTGGAAGCAAAGGCTATGGTCCGCGCTGCTTACGAGCATGTTGGCCCCGTCTACATGCGCTTTGGCCGCGCTGCCGTTCCCGTCATCCATGAGGAAGGCTTCAAGTTCGAAATCGGCAAGGGCGAAGTCCTGCGCGATGGCGCTGACGTTGCCATCATCGCCAACGGTCTGCTGGTTGCTGAGGCCCTGACCGCTGCCGAAGAGCTGGCTGCTGCCGGCATCGAGGCTATGGTCATCAACATGGCTACCATCAAGCCTCTGGACGAAGAGCTGGTTCTGGCCGCAGCCCGCAAGTGCGGCAAGGTCATCACCGCTGAAGAGCACTCCGTCATCGGCGGCCTGGGCGAGGCAGTTGCTTCCCTGCTGGCCGAAAAGCAGCCCACACTGGTCCGCCGCATCGGCGTCAACGACGAGTATGGCCACTCCGGCCCCGCTGCCGCTCTGCTGAAGGCCTTCGGCCTGTCCGCTGAGAACATCGTCAAGAACGCAAAGGATATTTGCGGCAAGTAATTCCTGAATTTCAGAGCCTCTGTCTTTCGGACGGAGGCTCTTTTTTTGCCCATTGACAGGGAAAACGAAAGAGTCCGGTTTATTTTGGACAGGGCGTAGGAAAAAGAATCGCCTTGTTGACATAACCTGTGGAATGTGGTATAAAAAACGTGTATAGTTGTTAAGTTTGTATAAAATTCGGAGACAAAATATGTCAGAGATGTTCACACTGTGAATACTGCCGAATGCGATATGGTTTTGGAGGAATTAAGACATGAAAAAGATCATTGCCCTTATTCTGGCTTTGGTCATGATTCTTGGAGTGGCAGCATGCAGTTTTACCCCCAAGGAAAAGATCATCAAGGTCGGTATTGCAGCGCCCGATGTGACCACAGACTGGATTGCCGGTGTCGGATACTATGCGGAAAAGTATTGCAAGACCAACAATCTGGATTACATGATCACGGTTTCCTCCGATGCATCTGAGATGGCCTCCAACCTGGAGAAGCTGGTTGAGGAAGGCTGTACGGTGATCGTTTCCTGGCATCAGTGGACCGGGATGGAAAAGGCCTTCCAGAAGGTTATTGACCGGGGAATCCCTGTTGTGAATTTTGATATTGATGTGGAATGTGAAGGAAGTTACAAGGTCACCGGCGATCACTACGGCGTGGGTTATCACTGTGCGGAGTATATCACCGGTGTGGTCGAAGATGGAGCAAACATTGCTGTGATGGATGTTTCATCGGGTTCCATCTGTGAGCTGCGCAAGCAGGGGTTTTATGACTATCTGGAGCAGAAAGGTTATGATACATCCAATATTTTCGAAGTAAATGTGGAATCCTTTGCCCGTGAAGAAGGTCAGGCTGCCATGGCGGAAGTTCTGGAGCGGTATCCTCAGATTGATGCGGTCTTCTCCATGGACGATGAGACATCCATCGGATGCATTGCTGCAATCAAAGATGCAGGCCGAAAGGATATCAAAGCCATCACCGGTGGCGGCGGAAGCCAGGAATATTTCCGGATGATTGCAGATGAGAGCTATGCATCTCTGAGCCTTGCCACCGCGCTTTACAGTCCCTCTATGGTCATTGAAGCCATCAAAACGGCAGTGACTCTTCTGGAAGGCGGCGAGGTGGAGCCTGTTGTTGTCATTCCCACAACGATTGTGACAGCAGAAAATGTTGCGCAGTTCCTGGATGAAAACAATACCGTCTACTGAAAAAGTCCCAATTACATAAAACCAATGCCGCAGTTTTGAACTGAGGCATTGGTGTTTGGTAAGGGAAGTAGTCAATGATGCTGACGACCCTCTGAGAGCATGCTGATGGAAGTACCCCGGAAATAAATCCAAGATATGGGCCGGCAAAACAGACTGCGCGGGCGCCTGAGGAGCCTGCTGCGCTCCGTTTAAAGGAATAGGAAAACGCCGCCGATTATAATCGGCGGCGTTTTGCGGTTATGTATCAGGGACGCAGGATTGCAGTTGCCTTGAAGATACCGTTGAAGTCATTCAGCTCCAGGGTACCGTTGTGGCGGGCAACAATCTGCTGGCAGACCTCCAGACCCACACCGTAGCCGGAATGCTTGGTGGACAGGTAGCGGCCGGAAGCGGACTTCTGAATGGGAGCATCATAGGTGTTTTCCACAGTCAGATACAGGGAAGAACCGTTCATCCGCAGTGCGGTGAAAATCCGGCGATCACGGGAGGACTGCTTGCCGCAGGCTTCCAGTGCGTTGTCCAGAAGGTTACCCAGCAGAACGGTCAGATCCTTCACATCCACAGGGGGCTTTTCATCCATCTGCATGGAGGCGGTCACGATGGTGCCGCAGTAACCCGCCATGCGGTTGTAGTAGGTCAGCACGGTGTTCAGCTCGCGGTTGTCGCAGAAGGTGTTTTCGTCCTCACCGGACAGCTGATCCTGCAGGGAGCGGATGTGGAGCTGCAGCTTTTCGATCTGCATGCGGTCCAGACGGTAAGCCATGGCATCCACGTGGCGGCGCAGTTCCCGATGGAACTGATCGGACTCGGTGATGCGCAGCATCAGGCTGTCGCGCTGAAGGCTCTGCAGCTGTTCCAGGTGATCGTGGACCAGAGTCTGCTGAATGGGGGACTTGACCTCGGCCTTGGGAGCAGGAGCTGCCTTGGGGGCGGGAGCCTTAATGGGAGCGGGGGCTGCCACGGGGGCAGCAACAGGAGCGGGAGCCTCCTGAACGGCAGGCTGCTCAGGAGCTTCGACAGGCGCTGCCACGGGAGCGGCGGCCTTTTTGACAGGCATTGCCTTGGGAGCGGGAGCTTCCTCAACCTGAGGAGCGGAACGCTTGGAGGAATTGTGCAGAATGTTGCGGAAAGCGAGAATTGCAAAGATATTCAAAGGAATCACCACCATAAAAATTAGCTGCAGGCTGGAGAAACCGGGCAGCGCAGTATAAATCCAGATAGCCAGAGCGGCAGCGGGAATCAGAAGAAGGCCGGACCAGGGGAAGCCGGGCTTGGTTTCCTGACGGAGGGCCATCAGAGCATAGGGAATCAGGATGACGGCCTGCAGAGCAATCAGCATCAGCAGGAAAATCCAGCGGAACACGCCGCTGCCGGCATCGGGGAACAGGGTCTGGGTCAGATACTTGGAAGCAGTGGACAGAACCACGGCGCAGCCAATAGTGGCAATCTGGGCAAAAAGCTTCTTGCCGAAGGGCAGGCGGATCAGAACCAGGCTCAGCAGTACATGGATGACCAGTGTGGCGATGAGGATGGTGCTGGCGCTGGGCATCAGCTTCAGTCCCACAGCCAGATCACACACCAGTTGAATAATGGCTGCGAAAATGGTGAGGGTGACGGTCATGCCGTTACCGAAGCGCAGATGCTTGCGGAAGGGGTAGACGATCAGCAGCATGTAGGGCAGGAATGAAATCAGGGAACATGCTAAGATCTCCAGGATGGCGAAGGGAGAAGGCATAGGGATACAGCTCCTTTTCTAAGTGTTTATTTACTTGATGTACTTACAGAGGTTGATGCAGCACAGCCGACAGATAATCGGATCCGTGCCTGAGAGGCATCCGGCCCAGCAGGCGGGCAAAATGCCAGGTGGTGTCGAGGCTTCCCTTCAGGAAACCCCGGTGGCGGAAGAACCGGTCATTACGGATGCCGGTATCAGAAACCAGATCCCGAAGATCGCCTTCATAAATCAGCTGCCCCTGGTGGCAGATGTCCAGAGCGCGGATGCTTCCGTGGGATTCTTCCAGAATAGTGTCTGCAAATTCCAGACAGGTGTAGGCACCGGCAATGGGCACCTGAAGACCAAAAGGGGTAACCAGAGCACTGAGGGTGTTGTAGATCAGACCGCACTCGTTCTGACCTGCCTGGGAAAACAGTACTTTCAGTTTCCGGTAGCGCTCCAGAGGGATGTCGATCCGGAATATTTTAACCTGGATGGGACCGCCGGAAGAAAAATACCTTTCCGGAGATTCGTTTACAAAACCGCCTGCAAGGGGAACGCCCTGAGCATACCGGGCAAAAGAAACCCAGCGGCGGAAATGGGGATCCAGAGATAATGACACGTGGTTATAGTCGTAACGGGTAAACAGCCTTATGGTTTTGCCGATTCCCGTACCCGTCCGGGACAGCATGAGGAAGAGGGGACGGGTTGCTTCCATATTACCACTCCTTCAGTCATTCTATCATAGCGGAAATATTACTTTTGGTCAAGTAATATTTGAAAAATGGTAGAAATAAAGGAGAAAATGAAAATAAATAAGGCAAAAAGTTACAAAATGGAAACAAAAGCAGGGATTGCTGTATCTGTTTAAGCAGATAGGTACGGGAAATGAGGGAAAAGATTGTTTTTTTGTCGGATGTGATATAATTTAAAATACAGTTAAAGTGAAAAGAGGTCAAATAATGGGGACGATACAGGCAAAACCCAGGCAGGATATGGGTACCGGCAGCGTCAGAAGGCTGATGGTACAGATGGCTGTTCCTGCGGTTGTGGCACAGGTCATCAACCTGCTTTATAATGTGGTGGACAGAATTTACATCGGTCATATTCCGGATGTGGGCGGCACTGCCCTGACAGGTGTGGGTTTGTTTACCCCCATACTGATGCTGATGACAGCCTTTGGCATGCCTGAGAAAGCTAATTCTGCTGATTCCCCTGATTTTCCTCCTGCCCAACTTCTTCCAGGACAAGGCCTTTGCTGTGTTCCTGGCAGAGCCGGTCAGCGACATTGCCGCCGCCGCGATCACAACGCTCACTTTCTTCCGGTTCTTCCGCAAGATGCTGAAAGAAACATAAAAGATAACCTCCGGTGTTGTTCACCGGAGGTTTTTCACAGCTCATAGGCATTCTGACTTTTCCATTTTTCGGGACTCAGAAGGGTAAAAACATTTTTTCGGAAGGAAATCAGGCCCTCCTGCTCCATCAGACTCAACTCATGGGACAGGGCGCTGCGGTTGACGCAGAGAAAGGATGCCATCTCATCCCGGGTGAAGGGGATTTTGAAAGTGTCGGTACCCCGTTTGCCTGCCTGCATGGAGAGGTAGGTCATGACCCGTTCCCGGAGGCCTTTCTGGGACAGGATGGCCAGGCGGTATTCTTTTTTCATATTGTAGTGGGAAATCATGGTCAGCAGCCGGCTCAGGGCCAGAAGACGGCAGGATTCCTCCAGCATGCCGGGATTCAGCAGCAGTTCTGCGGGAATAGAGAGAATTTTCGTGGGGACGGCGGCTACGGCGTGGTAGGGCGCCATTCGGCTGCGGGTGCAGATCAGGTCGCTGCCCAAGGTTTCTCCTTCGGTCAGGACGGTGGTCAGGCTGGTACTGCCGTCCGGAAACAGGTGCAGGATGTGAATCTTTCCCGACAGGACGATGGAAATCTGATCCACCTGCTGCTGAGGTTCGTAGAAAAACTGTCCCTTGGGAAGCTCCGTGATTTTACCCTGGGGGAGGATATCCTGCTGGATGACTTCTGCGGGAAAATTCCGGAAGAGTTCGCATTTCTGAAGAAATTCTGTCATTGGAAAGCCTGCTTTCTGAAAAGTAAGGCCATTATATCATGGTTTTGTTGTTTTGACAACTTGCAAATATGGCCGGATGGTATATAGTTTCCCGGTATTTTGTTTTTTGAAGGTGAATTCATTGCGTGATAAAAAAGAGAAGAAGGGCCTGAACGTCAGTGTCCGGTCCTTCCTCACGGCAATGGCGGTGCTGC
This sequence comes from Oscillospiraceae bacterium, assembly GCA_017516785.1. Next base: position 12,688 of record JAFXAV010000049.1, on the reverse strand, counting down.
TGGTGCTGGGTTCTGCCGGCGGTGGTACCCTGATTGCGGTCATCGTCTTTCTGCTGGTGGTGGGCGGTTTTTTCAATGCTCTGGAAAAGGGCGGTCTGATGCAGTATATGCTGAGCCGAATTGTATCCCGGTTCGGCGGAGCGAAGTACAGGCTTCAGGCGGTGATTGTACTGTTCTTTATGTCCATGGGCGCTTTTCTCGGTTCTTTTGAAGAGTGCGTTCTGCTCCGTGTTTATACCTGCCCTTCAGAGCATGACCATGGTCATCGTGGCGGTGACTTTCCTGGCGGCGGGCATTGCGGCAGTCCGGGCAGCGGGTATGGCGTGAAAAGAGCTTGGAAGTCTGTTCATCAGCGGCCTTCTGAGCATTTTCCCGGCGGTTGCCATGATTTTGATGGCGGCTTCCATCAAGTACACCATGGAGGAGGCACATAGCTGGTGATGAATTTCTTCATCACTGCTGCTGGGTCTTGCGGTCAACTATCGATAAGAGAAAACCCCCGATGCTTTGGCATCGGGGGAATTTTGTTATTTCGAAAGTCTTGCGATCATTTCGATCTGATGCATGATATGCTCCAGATAATCAAGAATCTGCTGACGATCAGACATGACCACATCGGAACTGTAGTTCCAGACGGCATCGAAGTATCGGACGAAAGCTTCTTTCATCTCGGCGTGATTGATGAGATACACGGCATTTCGTCCGACGGTGCTGAGCTGCACACAAGCGGAACTGTCGGAAAGGGTGATGCACTGGTCGGCATTGTAATAGAAGTCGGAGATGATGCGGCCGTGGACCATCCGGACCGCCAGATTCTCATGATCCCGGATCAGGTCACGGACATGGCTGACATAGCGAAGCCGCTGTTCGGGGGTGAGTTTCACATTCAGATCAAAGAAGTTCAGATTGCCACTGACGGCAAATTCCGAGAAAGCGGAGGAGTTGAAGATAACCTGAACGGGCAGCTCTCCATAACTGCGGTTGGTCAGGGTATGTATCCAACGCAGATTATCTACAGTGATGACCTCTTTGTGATTGGGGGTCAGCTGGACAATCAATTCCTCAAACAGATCGTCCGGCAGGAATCGCTCGGTCATATGGCCGATGCGGAGCTTCTGATTGGTGGACAGCACGCTCTGGGTATAGCTGTTGCTGCTCAGAAGCTGGGGCATGGGAACCTGAACGAACAGCTGCCGTTCGCGTGTGCAGAGGGAACGGATGTATTCATACATGGCATTGGAGTTTTCCTGATCTTCGCTGACGGTGACGGACATACAGTGGTTGCTGTCGGTCAGCATGCCGGAGATACAGAACTCATCCTTAACCGCGAAAATCGCCTTGCCGAAGGCCTGCTTGCCGCCGAAAAGCTGAAAATCAACATGGGTCATATTGGTCAGCATATTCAGCAGGAAGGTAATGTCGTAGATATGATCCAGCTTGTCGTTGTTGATGTCAATGAACATGGACAGATGGACATCGGGGAAGTGGAACTGCTGGACCTGAACGCGGCTGTCAATGCTGCCAATCTGCAGACGGTAGTCACGCTCCATATACATCAGGTCCATCATGGACATGATTTCCAGGGAGTTGACACGGCGCAGCACCGGATGGCGCATTTTGGACAGGAACTGGGGCATGTTCAGCCGGGGGAAGAAGCTGGTATCCGGGGCAATGGTGTTGCCGGTGTCGTTCTGGGTATCCCGGACATAGTTGTATTCCGCCACCAGATTGTCATAAATGGCGCCGTACAGATCTTCGGAATTATTGACCTGGTATTCTGCCATCAGCTTTCGGACACCGTCGGCGCTGCCGTGATTCACAAGGCAACGGCTGATGCCCTGTAGCACAGTCCGGTCGGTCTTGGCACTGGGAAGCATACGACCGCTGACCCACTTGCTGATGTAGGAAACGTCATACTGCAGCTCATTGGCCAGGGTGTAGTTTTTCAGCTCTGCGATTTCCATCAGATGTTCCAGCAGGCTGCTGAATCGGTTTTTCAGTTTCATATTATACCTCCCAATTCATTAAGGCTTCATCAGCAGGCTGATGACAGTCTGGGAAAGATCGTTTACAGTTTGAATGCTGCGCAGGCTGGAGGCGGGGATGGTGATGCCGAACCGGTCTTCCAGATCGGAAAGCAGCAGCATGGTCTCCACGGAAGAAAGGCCCATCTCCTGCACCAGATTGGTTTCAGGGGTCAGTTCCATCTCAGTTTCGGTGGATGTTCGGATGACAGCAAGAATCTCCTCTTTCACTTGAGCGATGGTCATTGGGCGTTACCTCCTGGGTAAAATCGGCGGATCAGTTTGCCGGTGGGTGTTTTGGGAAAAGGCGTATCGGAAAAACGCAAATTTTCAATCTGCCGGTAAAGGGGCGCGCTGTGGTTGTAGGCGGCCACGGCATCCCGGATTTTTGATTTGGTTTCTTCGCTTTCATCCGCGGGATAAACAGATGCGGTAATCAGGTCCGCTTCCAGTCCCACCAGAATTTCCTCGATGGCCTCACAGACGGAAAGCCGTCCTTCAATCTCCTCGGGACTGACATTTTCGCCGTTGGAGCGAATGATCAGATTGTTCTTCCGGCCGGTCAGGTGCAGATAACCCCGGTTGTCCTGATATGCCAGATCGCCGGTGGCGTACCAGCCGTCACGAAGAACGGAAGCGGCGGATTCCGGGTCTTTGTAATAGCCAGTCATCATGGAATCGCAGCGAAGGAAGAGTTCGCCGCCGCAGATCTTGGCTTCGATTTCAGGGCAGGGTCTTCCAATGGTATCGGCGCAGTCGGGGGTCATTTCCCAGTCAAATCCCAGACCGCCCAGTTCTGTGGCGCCGTAGCTTTGCAGCACCCGGATATTCCGGTCATGGAGGATTTCCAGTACTTCGGATGGAAATCTGGCGCCGCCGCAGCCGACCATGCGAAGATTCCAGCCCAGCTTTTCACCGTTGGGTCCGCCGTTTCTGAGCTTTCGCAGAATGGCCCGGAGGATGGAGGGGACAGTGAGGGTGTAGTCCGGCTTCAGATGTGTCAGGTAGCGGTAGAGGTATTTCACATCCTGGCCCAGGCAGACCGTGCGGCCCAGGTACCAGGTATTCAGCACCGCTGCAAAACCCGCCACATGATGCATGGGGAGGATTGCCAGCTGCGCTTCGAAGGGGAAATACACCACATTATGGCAACTGCCTGCGCACATGGCCCTGTGGGAGAGCATGACGGCTTTTCCGGCAGCGGTGGTGCCGGAGGTAAAGAGAATGCAGGCAAGATCCTCAGGGGCAGGGGACAGAGAGGACAGAACACCATCCCGCCGGGGGATGGGTTCATCCAGGCTGCGGCAGGGAAGGCTTGACGGTATGATATCTTTCAGAGCTTCATCGAAAAGAAGAAATTCCACATCCGCCAGCCTTGCCTTTGCGGCGAGTTCCTTCTGGTCAGCATCGGGACTCAGCAGCACTGCAACTGCACCAATTCTATAGAGAGCGCAGAAATGGACCAGCCACTGGATTCGGTTGGCGCCCATGATGCCCACATGCTTTCCAGCAAGACCGAGGCCGTTCAGGAAAGCGGCGCAGCATGTTACCTCCCGGAAAAAATCCCTTCCGGAAATGCTGACTGCCCGGTCCGACTCCAGAAACCGCACCATCTCCCGATGGGCGCAGTGATTTTCCAGAAAATCCAGCAGCTGCGGCATATGGATGATGGCAGAGGAGTCAGTCATAGCGTGTGTCCTTTTACGGTTCAATGGTGATGGTTTTTCTCTTTTTGCGGGGCAGATGATAGGTCAGATAGTAAAGTCCCCAGATCAGTGCTGCCTTGCCCAGCAGACACAAAATGGTGCACAGCACAGGGGCGTTGGGGAAGAGCAGACTCAGCTTGCGCCAGGGAATGATGGCATGTTCAAAAGCATGGATGCACAGAATCCGGATGGAGTTGATACCCAGGTGTTCCAGATGGGCGATGACTTTTCCGTGGATGCCCAGATCCATAATCCGGCAATAAAGCCGAAGCATCAGAAAAGCAATGCAGATGGTGCCGATCATGTCGATGGGGCCCAGCTTCCAGACACAGGCGGCCATGTCCACATAGCCGAACATCAGACAGATGATGGAAAGGAAGATCACAATACACCATGTGCTGATGGACAGCTGCTTGTGGATGAGATTGCGGACGCGGATTTCGTGACCGGCGGCAATGTAACCCACAGCCATCAGTACCATGGGCAGGGTAAAAGGCCATACCTTGGAAATCAGGGAAAGGATCCAGCTGAGGGTCATGCAGCCGAGAATACACTGGTAGCGCATTTTCTGTTCCGGAAGATGCAGAATGAAATTGTAGATCACCCAGCTGCCGAAGAGAGCGACAATAAACCAGAGAATGCTGATGGTGGTAATGTGAATGCCGAAGAGCGAGCCGCCCTGGGAGGCATTCATACCCAACAGGAAGGTCAGGAACAGGCTGAGAAATTGATTCAGAACAGAATTGCCCTTCAGCGCGGCGAGGACCATTTTACAGATGATGAGGCTGAGGGCTGTAAGGGCGTAGGGCTTCAGCAAAAGCTTTGCCTGAATGAAGAGGCATTTTTTGAGGGAGCGGCGGTAAAAACCGAGGCCGCTGATCATGAAGAACAGGGCGAGTACACTGCTGCCGAAAATACGTCCCGCACCCTGGAAAAGGGTGCCGGAGGTATCGGGAATCTGCACGGTCAGAAAAGGTGCAATGGAATGGCCCAAAATGATAAACAGCAGGCCCAGGCCCCGGAGCAGATTAAAATATCCGAGGCCGTCTTTTTTTCTCTGCACAGGGTTCATAAATACAAGTTTCCTTTGCTAACAGTAGTTGCATAAAAAGCGACATAATAATCCATATTATTAATATACCATTATATAGGATTTTAACCGGTTTGTAAAGAATAAAAGCCTGGCAGAAAATATAAGGAAAAGCCACACCCGCCGGGTGTGGCTTGCTGGTTTAAATGTCAGAATCATACTCTAGCAAAGAGTCGTAGGAAAGGTTCATTACCTTAGAAATTGCAATGATTTCAATATCCGTAACAAATCTCCTTCCGGCTTCAATTCGCTGAATGGCATTTTTGTCAATGTCCAGTCCGGCAAGCTGAAGCATATCCGCCAGCTGACGCTGGGATTTGCCCATTTCCTTGCGGCGTACCGCGATGGTTCTGCCGCAGATGTTGTTGCGGCCATCATTGGATTTGTTGGTAAACATGCGGTACACTCTCCTTTCGACATTCAGTGCTTGTCAATAAGAAGAGTATATGCTATAATGGTGTTCGAAATGACATTCACTAAATGTCAAGATGAGATTTAGGGTGGAGCGTATGATTATTGATTGTACGGGGACAATTCTGATTCCGGGAAGAATGGGGCGGGACTGTCCGGGCAATGGACTGCATAAAGATGTGGAATGCTGCTGCGATGAGTGTGACGATATGATGTGCTGTTTGGAAGACTATGATGAATCAGAATGTCAATCGTGCAAAGATGCGAATTGCCCTCGTTCTGCAGCTTCTGTAAATAAGTAAAGTAAAGCCACACCCGGTTTGGGTGTGGCTTTTGAAATGTTTATACGTTTTCCAGAGCCTGGGCGATGTCTTCCAGCAGATCCTGGACGTTTTCCAGACCGCAGCTGAAGCGGATCAGGTCTGCGCCGACACCGGCAGCGTCCAGCTGCTCGTCGGTCATCTGGCGGTGGGTGGCGGAAGCGGGATGGAGGCAGCAGGTGCGGGAGTCTGCCACATGAGTCTCGATGGAACCCAGCTTCAGGTGCTTCATGAAGGTTTCCGCAGCTTTGCGTCCACCGTTCAGGCCAAAGGAGATGACACCGCAGGAACCATTGGGCAGGTACTTCTGAGCCAGCTCATAGTATTTGTCGCCTTCCAGATCGCAGTACTTGACCCACTTGACTTTTTCGTGGCCCTTCAGGTACTTGGCAATGGTCAGGGCGTTGGAACAGTGCTGCTTCATGCGGAAGGGCAGGCTCTCCAGGCCCAGATTCAGGATGAAAGCGCTCTGGGGGGACTGACCGCAGCCGAAGTCACGCATCAGCTGAGCGGTGCACTTGGTGATGAAAGCGCCGCCGAGGCCGAAGCGCTCGGTGTAAGTGACACCGTGGTAGCTGTCGTCGGGGGTGGTGAGGCCAGGGAACTTGTCGGCATGGGCATTCCAGTCGAACTTGCCGGAGTCCACGATGACGCCGCCAACAGCGGAGGCATGGCCGTCCATGTACTTGGTAGTGGAATGGGTGACGATATCAGCGCCCCACTCGAAGGGACGGCAGTTGACGGGGGTGGCGAAGGTGTTGTCCACGATCAGGGGAACGCCGTGCTCATGGGCGGCCTTGGCAAACTTCTCAATGTCCAGAACGGTCAGGGCGGGATTTGCGATGGTCTCGCCGAAGACGGCCTTGGTGTTGGGCCGGAAAGCGGCGTTCAGTTCTTCCTCAGTGCAGTCGGGATCCACGAAAGTGAACTCGATGCCCATGCGCTTCATGGTGACGGAGAACAGGTTGAAGGTGCCGCCGTAGATGGCGGTGGTGGAGATGACATGGTCGCCGCAGCCCGCGATATTGAAGACGGAGAAGAAGTTGGCAGCCTGGCCGGAGCTGGTCAGCATGGCAGCGGAGCCGCCTTCCAGAGCGCAGATCTTGGCAGCCACATAGTCGCAGGTGGGGTTAGCCAGACGGGAGTAGAAATAGCCTTCGGCTTCCAGGTCGAAGAGCTTGCCCATGTCTTCAGAGGTAGCATACTTGAAGGTAGTGCTCTGAATGATGGGGATCTGGCGGGGTTCACCGTTGCCGGGGGTGTAGCCTGCCTGAATGCACAGGGTTTCGGGGCGGAGCTTGGAATCCATAATGGGTCACCTCATGTTTAGAATTTACTGTACATTGTAAACTTTTTGCATGGGGTTGTCAACTTTTACATGATTGGGAAAGAAAAAAACACCACCGGCAGGTGCCGATGGCGAGAAAATGTGCTTTTCGGTGGTATAAGTTGCTTCACTATTGAATTGCTAAAGTTTGGGTGGATTTACCTGAGATTCAGTGGTATATTAATTTCAAAGAACAAGGTCAAAATGAACTGCAGGAGAATCAGGAATGAGCGAGTTTAAGACACAGCTGTATTCTGGCAGAGTGTATAGTTCTGAAGAGACAATTTCTTTTTCCAAAAGTCCGCTTACGCATTTCGCGGACGTGGACAAGGAAATGCAGTTTCATCAGAATGTATCTCATGTTCAGGTAAGCAATTTAACACAGTCGGAGTTCGATAAGTTTGTTTCGGAATACGGAGACCGCTTCAAGTCGATCTATTTTTTCCAAAACACACTGGTAAAGGACTTGTCTGCTTTGGGAAAACTTCAAAATGTGGAGTATCTGCTCTTTTACAATATGCGAGCAGCAAAATCTTTCTGGAATATGAACAATAATCATAGTCTAAAGGGTATTTTTATGTCTGCTAGTAAGAAAATGTGTTACGATTTATCTCCTCTTCCCAGCGCGCCTTCACTGGAGGAAGTTCTGCTGTTTGGCACGATGGATCGCAAATATACTGTAAAGTCACTTGGGCCACTGAAAGACTGCGAGAACCTGAAAAGGGTCATGCTGGAATGCAACACCGAGGATCATCAGTTTGAGCCAGAGGATTTTTTGCATCTGGAAGTATTGAAATATCGAGTTGACAAACACAGGAACTACAGTTACTGATTAGGTAAGTCTATCCTTAGAAAATTGCACCCTGTTGCATCTAGGTGGGTTCAAGGCTAAAACGTGAATTCCAGACAAAAAGAAAAACACACCATTCGGCGTGTATCAATACGCCGATATAGGACTCGAGTTGCATTTTTGTTCCGGTGGAACAAAAATTAATGTGTCGCTCGGTCGGATATTAATGTGTGATTGCCACTGGCAATCATTGGTTTTTTATTCGCTGCGCGGAGCACCACCCTCGCGAGCAACATGCCACCGGCATGTTGCGTTTAGATGGGTTCGAGTCCTAATCTTATCAAAATAAAAAGAAAAACACACCATTTGCATGGTGTGTTTTCTTTTTGGTGGACGATATAGGACTCGAACCTATGACCTTCCGCACGTCAAGCGGATGCTCTAGCCAGCTGAGCTAATCGTCCAACTCAATATTTAAGATGTATGGTGGACGATATAGGACTCGAACCTATGACCTTCCGCACGTCAAGCGGATGCTCTAGCCAGCTGAGCTAATCGTCCATCACTTCGCCTCTCGCCGAGGCACGTGGCTTATTATACATACCATGTCGGGTTTTGTCAAGCACTATTTTCGAAAATTTTAAAAATTTTTTATCCAGCCACGCCGTCGATGATTTCCTCATCCAGGAAGGTGATGACGAGGCGGTTCGGCAGGCACACGATCTGGGTGTCGGAATTGCAGAAGCCCCGGTCCATGCAGTAGTGGTCCGGGCAGTTGGCTTCCGTCACGGCGATTTTGCCGTCCCGAACGGTGATGGTGTTGGTGCCGGTTTCGGTGCTGACGGTGAACTCCTGGTCAATGGCAAGATCCACAGTTTTTATGACCTTTCCTTCGCTGGTGATTTGGGCTCTTCCGGCAGGGGAACCGCCCATCAGAAGCAGGCTCGCGGCGATGCAAACAAAAAGTATGGAAGCCACCAGGGCGACCCAGTATCGACTCTTCATATTCACCACTCCTTTGCACAGAGAGTATATCAAAATCCTGAAAAAAACGCAAGAAAAACTGTGAAAAAGTTCTTGACAATTTGTTATGGCAATGCTAAAATAATCGAGCCGCATCGAAGGGGCTAAAGTTGGTGCGTCAAAAACACCCGCCTTTAGAGCGAGACTACACAAAATAAAGTAGGTGAAATGAGAATGAAAGCAGTTATCGTTACCGGTGGCAAGCAGTACACCGTTTCCGAGGGTGATGTCCTGTACATCGAGAAGCTGAATGCTGAGGCAGAGGAGACCGTCAAGTTTGACCAGGTCCTGGCTGTCCTGGACGGCGAGAACACCAAGATCGGTGCTCCCGTGGTCGAAGGCGCCGCTGTCGAGGCTAAGGTCGTTAAGAATGGCAAGGCAAAGAAGATCGTTGTCTTCAAGTACAAGGCCAAGAAGAACGAGAAGAAGAAGATGGGCCATCGTCAGCCTTACACCAAGGTGGAAATCACCAAGATCGCTCTGTAATAGAAACTATGACTAGATGCGAATTTTTCCTGGAGGGTGAGAGAATCACCGGATTCTCCGTCTCCGGACACAGCGGCTATGCAGAAGCCGGCTCCGACATTGTCTGTGCCGCAATCTCCGCTGTTGTCACCATGGCCGAAGCCACCATCAATGAGGTGTGCGGCGCAAAGGCCAAGGTTCGGGTCAAGGACGAGCAGGCTCGCATTACCCTGACCCTCCCCGCATCCTGCGACGAAGAGGACACTGTCCAGGCGGTTCTCGCCGGCATGATGGTCACTCTGATCAGTCTGCAGGAGGATTATCCTGATTTTATCGAAGTTTTGGAGGTGTAACACCATGCTGAAGATTGGTATTCAGTTCTTTGCTCACCATAAGGGCGGCGGCTCCACCAAGAACGGCCGTGATTCCGAGGCAAAGCGTCTGGGCGTCAAGCGCGCTGACGGTCAGTTCGTTCTGGCCGGCAACATTCTGGTTCGCCAGAGAGGCACCCACATCCATCCCGGTGTCAACGTTGGTATCGGCAAGGATGACACCCTGTTTGCTCTGGTTGACGGTACCGTCAAGTTCGAGCGCAAGGGCAAGGATCGTCGTCAGTGCTCCGTTTACGCTGAGCAGTAATCGACGTTTCGAGTATGATTGCAAAGGGCTGTTGCAAACTAAGGCTTGCAACAGCCCCTTTTTTCATGTAAAATTGATAATTGAAAATGGGGGAGTATGTGCCCACGTTTTCAAGTGTCAATTTTGATTTCAACACAAGGAGGTTATTCCTATGTTTGTGGATAAAGTTCGAATTACCGTTTGCGGCGGTAAGGGCGGCGACGGCGCTGTTGCTTTCCACCGTGAAAAATATGTGGCCGCAGGCGGCCCTGACGGCGGCGACGGCGGTCACGGCGGTAGCGTCATCCTGCGTGTCAATGACAATATGACCACCCTGCTGGACTTCCGATATAAGCGCAAGTACGCCGCCCAGTCCGGTGCCAACGGCCAGCCCCGTAAGATGGCCGGCAAGCGGGGCGAGCCTTTGATCATTCAGGTTCCCCGTGGTACCGTTGTCCGGGATGCAGAAACCAATGCGATCATCGTGGACATGTCCACCGGCGAGGATTTCATCATCGCCAAGGGCGGCCGCGGCGGCTGGGGCAACTCCCATTTCGCCACCGCTACCCGTCAGGTTCCCCGTTTCGCCAAGGCTGGCATCAAGGGCCAGGAGCGGGATATCGTTCTGGAGCTGAAGCTGCTGGCCGACGTGGGTCTGGTTGGCTTCCCCAACGTTGGCAAGTCCACCCTGCTGAGTGTTACTTCCAATGCCCGTCCCAAGATTGCCAACTATCACTTCACCACCCTGTTCCCCAACCTGGGCGTCATCTATGTTGACGAGGGCGTGTCCTTCGTCATGGCTGACATCCCCGGTATCATCGAGGGCGCAGCAGAGGGCGCCGGCCTGGGCCATGATTTCCTGCGTCACATCGACCGCTGCCGTCTGTTGGTTCATGTCATCGACGTTTCCGGCAGCGAGGGCCGTGACCCTGTGGAGGACTTCGATGCCATCTGTGCCGAACTGGAGAACTATTCCATTGACCTGAGCAACCGTCCCATGATCGTTGCCGCCAACAAGACGGACCTGCTGATGCCTGAATCCGACAACCTGGAGCGCCTGCGCGAACGTGTGGAAGAGGCCGGCTGCGAGCTGTACGAGATCAGCGCCGGTACTACCCAGGGCACCCGCAATCTGATGCGTGTTGTGGCTGAAAAGTTGAAGGATCTGCCTCCTGTGACCATCTACGAGCCTGAATACGTGGAAGTCATCGAGGAAGCAGGTGATCCCACTGAGTTGGAAATCGATCACCTGGGCAGCACCTGGCTGATCACCGGTACCTGGCTGGAGCGCCTGATCATGAACATCAACTTCGACGATTATGAATCCCGCAACTACTTCGACCTGCAGCTGCGCAAGTGCGGTTTGTTCAAGCGCCTGGAGGAAATGGGCATTCAGGACGGCGATACCGTTGATATTTATGATTTCCAGTTCGAATATCAGCGATAATGGAAGTTTAGTAAGGTTTCGTAAGAAAATATTGCCATTTTCAACTGGATATTGTATAATAGTGGGGTTACCGGAAGGTAGCCCCACTTTTCTATTCCGGAGGAATCCATTATGATCCGCAATCTGAATCAGGTCAGTTTCCAGGGCTACGGCACCATTCTGCCGGAACGGGCCCATGCTGCCAAGATCATCGATAAAGGAGAGCGCCAGACCATCACTCTGGATCAGGGCGATGCGCTTGTATATCGTGCCGTGTCGGAAGTCTGGCTGAACTGCGGTACCGGTATGACCATTCTGTCAGTTTCCTCCGATGGGGAGACTTACTATCATTTTTATCTGGATAAGCCTGTCTGCGTCAAGAGCGGCATCACGTTCTCTCTGGCGGCTTTCCGGGGCGCTTCATCTGCGGAGATGGCTGCGGGCGTCCGGCCCGAGTCTCTCGGTACCCGGCCCACCGACAGCCTGCTGGTGAAGCACCGGATGCGGGTGGACGGTCTTTACACCTTCTTCTACCACGAAAAGGAGCAGGGGTTCCTATTCCCCGGCGAGTCCCATCCCATGATGGAGCTGACCTATGTGGACCAAGGCAGCCTCCACTCTGTGGCTGACGGCCAGGACCTGCTGCTGAAGCAGGGTGATATTGCCATTTACGGTCCCAACCAGTGGCACATGCAGTATGCTGACATTGGTGTGGCTCCCCGCTATGTGACCATTTCCTTCGATCTGTCCGGCGATGAGCTGAAGCCTCTGCTAAACCGGAAGTATACTGCGCCCCAGCAGGCAGTTTCCCTGCTGCAGCAGATGCTGCGGGAGCAGGAGCGGATGGATGCCTATTCCAAGGACATGATCCTGTCCCAGTTGAACATGCTGCTGCTTCTGCTGCTGCGCCAGACCGAGTCTCCCACCGGTGCGAAGCTTCAGACCTCCAATGCGGTCCACAGCGAAAATGAAATCGTCCGCCAGGCCCAGCAGTTCATTTCCACGCACATTCGCGAGAAACTGTCCGTGCCGCTGGTGGCCAGGCAGGTGGATGTGAGTCCCAGCTATCTGACGGCTCTGTTCCACAAGAATCTGCAGATTTCCCCCGGTGAGTATATCCGCCGCATCAAGCTCCAGGAGAGCAAGCAGATGATCCGTGAAAACGATCTGAACTTCACAGAGATCGCCGCTGCCTTGCAGTATTCCACGGTGCACCATTTCTCCCGCCAGTTTAAGGAGAAGTTCGGCATCACCCCCACGGAGTACGCAAAGTCTGTACGATAATTGATAACCGCCCGGTGCTTGCATCGGGCGGTTTTTTCGGATATACTAAATGGAGTAAGAAGATAAATTGCAGTTTGGCTAACAAAAAGCCTTCCCCTCTGGGGAAGGTGGCACGGCGTAAGCCGTGACGGAAGAGGGGTGCATGCAGTACATTTTTCTGAAACCTCTCCCGACCTCGCTATCGCTCGGCCACCCTCCCCAAAG
>JAFXAV010000048.1 GCA_017516785.1 Oscillospiraceae bacterium | reverse complement strand
GAGGTGGCAGCCCCAAAGGGCTGACGGAGGGAGTGTCCTATCGTCATTACGACACTCCCCCAGTCAAAAATCAGAGATTTTTGCCAGCCCCCTCAAAGAGGGGGCCGAGAGTGGCTTCGCCGCCAAACAGCTCTACAAACTCCAATTTGAACACCCCAATGATAGCACATTTCATCTTAGGAAGTCTTTTTCTTCCCATTAAGAATTCCTTATTTTTTAAGCGGAAGCCTTTTGTGGCTTCCGCTTTTCTTTATTTGATCCGTTTTCCGTCCAGCACCGCTTCCACCAGAGTATCCGTCCGGTCGTAGCGGAGCTTCAGCAGGAAGAAAGGCGCATCCTGCCACAGAAGATCCAGGAAAATCTGGTCGCCCTCCCATTTGGGCAGCTGGTCCAGAAAATCCCGGCTAACCCACTGAAGGTCACCTTCATCACATTCTTTCAGTTCCCCTTCGAATGCATCGGAGGTGAAAAGATACATGAACTCACCTTCAGGCGCACCTTCCAGAATGAAAGTTACAATACCCCGGCATTTCCAGCGGGTTAGTGTCAGGCCGGTTTCCTCCTTTGCCTCCCGCAGCAGACATTCGTCGGGACTTTCCTCTCCTTCGAATTTTCCGCCGATGCCGATCCACTTGTCGTGGTTCATGTCGTTCTTCTTTTTCACCCGGTGGAGCATCAGCACCTCGTCTCCCCGGAGCACATAGCAAAGTGTTGTATTAATCATCTTTTTTCACCCTCTGCACAATACGGATGGCATGGTGGATGTTTTCAGCCTGTACCTGGGCATGACCTTCTTCCTTTTCGCCGTCCAGGGTCCAGGGCATAGCGGGGTCCGCATAGATCTGAATCTTGCGGGCGCTGCGGAAGGTGATCATGGCGCAGTTGTACTTCTGGCTCTGAACCGCCTTGATGCACTCGGAGATTTCCAGAAGATCCACCGGAGCCCGGACTAGCATGATTTCAAACTTGCCGTCGGCCATATCCACCATCTTTGGGTCCAGGGTCAGAACACCGCCCACGGATGTGGAATTGCTGATGGCGCCGAAGAGGAAATCATCCTCCACCACCTGGCCATCGATCTCCATGCGCACATGCTCCTTGCGCAGCTGGGAAAGCTCACTGATGCCCTCCAGCACATAGGCCGTGTGGCCCAGTGCGTTTTTGATACTCTGGGGGGTGATGTAGCTGCTGCGGGTGAAGGCGCCGAAAGAAGCCACATAGGCAAAATACCGGTCGCCGAATTTACCCACGTCATAGGCAATCGGCTCGCCCTCCAGAATGTCCCGGGCAGCCTGCAGAATGTTGGTGGATAGCTTCAGGCTGGATGCAAAATCGTTGGTGGATCCTGCAGGAATATAACCCACAGGCGTATCCGCACCGCAGCGAACAAGGCCGGAAATGGTCTCATTCAGAGTGCCGTCGCCGCCGCAGCAGACCAGCAGATCCACATTTTTTGCAGTCCGCTCCACAACCTCTGTCGCATCACCCTGACCGCTTGTCATATGGGTGATCACTTCATATCCCGCCCGGTTGAACATGGCGATGATATCTGCCAGATATCTCACCGCCCGTCGCATGCCGGAATAGGGGTTCATTACAAATAACATTCGCTTCAATTTATTTTCGCCTCGGTTATCATTGATTTATCAACCATTATACCACCCCGGCGAAAATTAACAAGGACACCAAACTCAATTTCAGATAATTTTACACCCCGTTCACAAATTGACCATCCGATCTATTTCTTCCTCACTTCCGGAATATCCTGAAGCATAACTGGCTACAATTTATCCAACAATCGTTCCCGGGGCACCGGTGAAGGCCGACAGCACCTCCACCCGGATATCGTGATCCCTGGCCATTTCTACGCTCCGGTCATGAAGGACCTGGGCGCCGTTTTCGATGAGCCGCAGCATTTTTTCATAGGAAATGCTTCCAAACCGCACCGCATCCTCGTAAATTCTGGGATCCCGGTCATAGACACCGTCCACATCGGTAAAAATCTGGCACCGGTCCGCCTTCAGCCATGCTGCCAGGGCAACTGCCGTGGTATCCGACCCGCCGCGGCCCAGAGTTGTGATATCGCCGTTTCCGGCAATCCCCTGAAATCCCGCTACAACCACCACATTTCCGGCCTTCAGTTCCTTTTCAATGCGGGTGGTGTCAATATCCCGAATCCGGGCATTTCCATAGACCGTTTCCGTATGGATCCCCGCCTGCCATCCGGTCAGGCTCACGGCGCTTACGCCCAGTGCCCCGATGGCCATGGCCATAAGTCCCGCGGACATCTGCTCTCCCGCAGCAAGGTAGGCATCCATCTCCCGGGCAGAACCCCGGCAGTTCACACCTGCGGCTTTTTTGATCATCACATCGGTTGTATCCCCCTGGGCAGACACCACCACAACCACCTTCTCTCCCTGGCGCGCAAGTCCTGCCACCCGCCGGGCGGCTTTCTGGATGCGCTTTGTATCCCCCAGGGAGGTGCCTCCGTATTTCTGAACAATCAGCATACTGCTCCCCTCCTTTATGGCTCATTGTATGAAGCGGAGGGGAATGCCGTGCCGAAGCGACAAAAAAATCCTGCCGCCCGCAGAGCAGGCAGCAGGATGATGTATCGGTCGGTCAGCCGGCCAGAACTTCGGCCTTGATGACACCGGGGTACTGACGCAGATCACGCAGCAGGTCTTCCAGCTGAACGGTCAGGTCGGTGGTCTCGGCGGAAATGGTCACAACGGCGGTGCCGTTGGTGGGAACGATGGAATTGATGGTCTGGATGTTTGCCTTGTTGCCCGCAAACAGACCCAGAATGCCGGACAGGGTGCCGGGTTCATCATGAAGCAGCAGCTGGAAGGTGATGATCCGGCCGGTCATCATGTTCTGGAAGGGCAGCACAGAGTCGCGGTACTTATAAAATGCGCTGCGGCTGATGTCAGTCATCTTGGTTGCCTCGTTGACCGTGGAGGCCTCGCCGGTGGAGAGCAGGCGCTTTGCTTCCGCAACCTTGACAAAAACTTCGGGCAAAGCAGATGCTTCGACGATATAATACTTGGGCTTGTTAGTCATTCCTTGACCTCCTGTATCTCTATTCGGCGGGGTGTCCCCCACACGAAAACAATTATCCGTATGTATTGTACCATACATTTTCAAAAAAGCAACCCCCATTCCATAACAGAAAGGAGAACATCCATTGAATCCCGGAATCAAAAAAGTCCTCACAGTGCTGACAGCGGTTCTGGGAGTCTGGTTTTTTATTCAGTTCCTGCTGCCGCTGGCGCTGCCTTTTCTTCTGGGCGGACTGCTGGCCCTTGCGGCAGAACCCATCGTCCGGTTTCTCTGCGGAAAACTCCGTTGTCCCAGAGTCCTCGGGGCTGGCATCGGAGTGACTGCGGCATTCTGCCTTCTGGTGCTGGTGGTTCTGATTATCTGCGCCCTTGCGGTCCGGGAGCTGCAGACTCTGGCGGGAATTCTGCCTGACCTGGAAAACGCCATGCGCTCCGGGATGGATTCCCTGTCATCCTGGCTGATGGGACTGGCTCAGAAGGCGCCGGGCAGTCTCGGCCCCATGCTTTCCGGACAGATCACGGAGTTTTTCTCCGGCGGTGCGGCTCTGCTGGATAAAGCCATGGGATATCTTCTGAATTTTGCCACCGGAGTTCTGAGCCGGGTGCCGGACCGCGCCCTGACCCTGGGTACCGCTATTCTCTCCAGCTTTATGATCTCCGCCAAACTTCCCCACCTGCGTTCCTTTTTTCGCAAAAAATTTCCGGAAGAGAAGCTCCGTCCGGTTCTCGGTACACTTTCCCGGCTGAAGTCCGCCCTGGGCGGCTGGCTGAAGGCCCAGGCAAAGCTCTGCGGGATTACCTTTCTGGTCACAGCCGCGGGACTTCTTCTGCTGCGGGTGGAGTATGGAATTTTGTGGGCGCTGGTCATCGCCCTGGTGGATGCCGTGCCGATTCTGGGGGCAGGAACGGCTCTGATTCCCTGGAGTCTGGTGTCTTTCCTACAGGGAGACCGGATTCTGGCCTTCGGACTTTTGGGCACCTATGGAGCTGTTGCCATCATCCGTTCCGTTCTGGAGCCAAAATTTCTGGGACAGCAGCTGGGGCTGGACCCACTGGTAACCCTGGCGGCGCTTTATGCCGGCTACCGCCTCTGGGGATTCGGTGGGATGATTTTTGCCCCCATGCTGGCAGTCCTGGTTTCGCAGGTTCTTAAAACAGACAGATAAATGCAGTTTGGCGAAGTGCTGCACTGGCGCGGGAGCGCCCTATAGCTTCCCCCTGGGGGGAAGGTATTAGCTCAACAAACTGCAATTTGCCCCTCCGTGTGAACAAATTACAAATTTCCATCGCCCCTATTGTGCATCCGGCCATTTTTTGCTATAATATGAGAAAATGTTATAATTGGATGTGTATGGCTGTGAAATACGGAATTTGGAATGTAGCGGAACCTGAAATGGGGGCGGTGAACGCTCTGGTACAAGGCGGGTACGCCCCCTTGACTGCCATGGTCCTGTCCGCCCGGGGCATCGAAAATCCCCGGCAGGCCCATGATTACCTCGGCTGCGATGCAACCCTCCCCGACCCCTTTTTAATGACGGATATGGATCTGGCCGCAGACCGCGTGGGCCTTGCCATGGCCAGAGGTGAAAAGATCGCCATTTTCGGCGACTATGATGTGGACGGCATCACTGCCACATGCCTTCTTACGGATTTTCTGCGCCGTCACGGCGCTGACTGCGTCTCCTATATCCCCGGACGCCTGGAAGAAGGCTATGGCCTGAATCCCATTGCCATCCATCAGCTTCACGAAGAGGGCGTCAATCTGATTGTCACCGTGGACTGCGGCATCACCGCCGCAGAAGAGGCTCAGCTCTGCAGAAGTCTGGGCATCGACCTGGTCATCACCGACCACCACGAGTGCAAGGAAATCCTGCCTGAAGCCGTGGCTGTGGTGGACCCCCACCGGCCCGACGGTGGCTATCCCCATAAGAATCTTTCCGGCGTCGGTGTTGCCTTCAAGCTGGCTGCCGCCCTCTGCGGCAACCAGGAGGAAGTTCTCGCCGAGTATGCTGATATGGTGTGCCTTGGCACCGTGGCAGACGTAATGCTGCTCCAGGGCGAAAACCGGGTCTTTGTGGACCGGGGCCTTCAGTCCCTGCGCTCTACCCGCCGCCCCGGTCTTGCCGCGCTGATGAAGGAAACCGGCTGCGCCCCCGAAACCATCGCTGCCTCCTCCATTGGCTTCATGCTGGCTCCTCGGATCAATGCTGCTGGCCGCATGGGCCAGATTGAGCTGGCTGTGGAGCTGTTCCTGACAGATAGTCCCGAGCGGGGCGCCGCTGTTGCCAAGCAGCTGTGCGACTTAAACCGCCAGCGGCAGGCTGTGGAATCTGAAATTTATGACCAGGCTGTTTCCATGCTGCCCCAAGGCAGAACTCCCGAAGCCATCGTTCTGGCAGAGGAAACCTGGCACCAGGGTGTTGTCGGCATTGTGGCCAGCCGCATCGCTGAAGAATACTGCTGCCCCACCTTCCTCATCTGCCTGGACGGCGACCACGGCAAGGCCAGTTCCCGTTCCTTCGGCGGCTTCAACCTCTTCTCCTCCCTGACCACACTGGCCCCCCTGCTTGAAAGCTACGGCGGTCACGAACTGGCCGCAGGCTTCACCATCTCCCGGAGCCAGATCCCTGAATTCCGCAGCCGCATCTGCCAGATTGCTTCGGAATACTACTGCGATGACACCCCCAGGACCATTCTGGATATTGACTGCGCCGTGCCTCCCGAGAT
Source organism: Oscillospiraceae bacterium (assembly GCA_017516785.1). The sequence goes on along the minus strand of JAFXAV010000048.1, from coordinate 18,014 downwards.
GCTGACCATCCGGGGCATCGAGTCCCTGGCCGCACTGGAACCCTGTGGCAACGGCTGCCCCAAGCCGGTTCTGATGATGAAAAACCTCATTGTAGACCGGATCAACCTGGTTGGCGGCGGCCGCCATATGCGCCTGCGGCTGAGAAACGGCCGTTTTGGACTCAACGCTATCTATTTCTCCGCCACTCCTGAGTCTGCCTCCATTCACCCCGGCGACCTGGTGGACGTGGCCTTCAATCCCCAGATCAACGAATTCCGGGGCGAGCGCACTGTTCAGATGAACGTGCTGGACATCCGCCCCTCCTGCGCGGCAGAGGTCAGCCCCGAAGTGGCCGCCTACCGGGCCCTGCAGCAGAACCGGATCACTTCTGCGGAAGCTGCTGCCCTGCTTCCCGACCGGGCAACCCTCGGCATGGTCTGGCGGTATCTTGCCGCCGCCCCCAGCCCCATCCGGGAGGCCCCCATGTGCCTGTGCCGCAAGATCGTCCGCTGGTCCGGCACGCCCCTGAGTTTAGGGTGTCTGCTCACCTGTCTCGACATTTTCTCCGACGTTGGCCTTCTGGAGGCCAGCCGTCTCCATAAATACGTATCCATCCGCCTGACTCCCGGCAGCGAAAAAGCTGATCTGAACCGGAGCCAGACTATGCAGCGTCTGCTGCGCGCGAAAGAGAGCTGACATATATGGAAACTTTTGAAGAACATTATGCTTCGATGAAAGCCACCATCGAGCGCCTGATGCCCGGTGCGGACATGGCTCTGATCGACCGCGCCGTCGCCTATGCCGATGCCAAGCACGAGCATCAGAAGCGCAAGGACGGCTCCCCCTACATCATTCATCCCCTGGCCGTTGCGGAAATTGTCTGCGAAATGGGCCTGGATATCGATGCCATTCTGGGTGCTCTGCTCCACGACTGCATTGAAGACACCGATGCTTCCCATGACGACATCGAAAAGATCTTCGGTCAGACCGTTGCCGAACTGGTTGAAGGCGTCACCAAGCTGACCAAAGCCAATTTCTCCACCACCGAGCAGGCCCAGATGGAAAATCTGCGCAAGATGTTCATGGCCATGTCCAAGGACATCCGGGTGGTGCTGATCAAAATTGCCGACCGTCTCCACAATATGCGCACCATGCAGTACCAGTCCCCCGCCAAGCAGCTGATCAAGTGCCGGGAGACCATGGACATCTACGCCCCCCTGGCCCACCGCCTGGGCATGCAAAAGATCAAGTGGGAGCTGGAGGATACTTCCCTGCGCTACCTGAATCCCGAAGACTACAATAACATTACGGCCCATCTGAAAGCCCACCGGGAGCAGGACGAAGCATTCATGCACACCATCCAGGACAAGATCACCGACCGCCTGAATACTGTGGGCATCGACTGCAAGGTCTACGGCCGGATCAAGCACGTCTATTCCATCCACCGGAAGATGCAGTCCCAGGACAAGAACATGGACGAGCTCTATGACATCTACGCTTTCCGTGTCGTGGTGGACTCCATTCCCAACTGCTACAACGTCCTGGGCCATATCCATGACCTCTTCAACCTGGTCCCCGGCCGGTTCAAGGACTATATCTCCACCCCCAAGCCCAACGGCTACCAGTCCCTGCATACCACCGTCATCGGCAGTCAGGGTATTCCCTTCGAAGTGCAGATCCGCACCTGGGAGATGCACGACGTCGCCGAGTACGGCATCGCCGCCCACTGGAAGTACAAGCAGGGTACCGGTTCCGGTTCTGAAAAGGACTTCGAATGGGTCCGCCGTCTGCTGGAAAGCCAGCAGGACACCGAAGCCGAGGAATTCGTTCAGTCTCTGAAGATCGACATGTTCGATGACGAGGTCTTCGTCTACACCCCCAGAGGCCGCATCGTTTCCCTGCCCGCCGGCTCCACCCCCATCGATTTTGCCTATGCCATCCATTCCGGTGTCGGCAATGCCATGGTGGGCGCCAAGGTCAATCACCGCATTGCCAACATCGACATGACCCTGAAAAACGGCGATATCGTGGAGATTCTCACCTCCAAGAATGCCAAGGGTCCCAGCCGCGACTGGCTGAATATCTGTAAATCCAATCAGGCCCGCACCAAGATCAAGCAGTGGTTCAAGAAGGAAAAGCGGGAAGAAAACGTCATCCACGGCCGTTCCTCCTTTGAATCCGAAATGAAGCGGGTGGGTCTGCCCCTGTCCATCACCATCGATCCCGAGGTTGCGCCCCAGCTTCTGAAGAAGCTGAGCTTCGACAACTGGGAGGATATGTACGCCGCCATCGGCTACGGCGGCCTCACTGCCGTGAAGGCCGTGGGCCGGATCCGGGACGACATCAACAAGGCTCTGAAAGTTCAGGCCAACGAAAAGATGCAGATGTCCCCCCTGCGGATCAGTCCCGATTCCGAGGTTGCCCGCCTGAACCGCCACGCAGTCAACGGCGTCATCGTGGAGGATATCGATTCCTGCATGATCAAGTTCGCCAAGTGCTGTACCCCCGTCCCCGGCGATGCCATTGTGGGCTTCATCACCAAGGGTTTCGGCGTTTCCGTCCACCGCTGCGACTGCCCCAACGCCGCCAACCGGGATCATCCCGTCCATGCTCCCCGCTGGGTCCGGGTCCGCTGGGCAAACCAGGAAGATCAGCCCTTCGAAACCACCCTGGAGCTGGACTGCATCACCCGCGATGGCCTGCTGCTGGACGTTGCCATGGCCATGACCACCGCCCGTGTCCGTGTTAAGGAACTGACCGGCAAGGACCTGCCCGGCGGCAAGAGTATGTTCGTTGTCCGCTTTGAGGTCAAGAATGCCGCCGAACTGGAATCCATCCGCAACAAGCTCCTGAACATCCGGGATGTGGTTGGTTCCCGCCGCGGTCAAAACTAAGTATCGATTAAGGCTCCCCTTACGGGGAGCCTTGAAAGGAACAACATATGCGCGCTGTATTAACAAGAGTCAAATCCGCCTCCGTCACCATTGACGGTGAAGTTGTGGGCAAAATCGGCAGAGGTTTTCTGATTTTGCTGGGCGTTGGCCCCAATGACACCGAAAAGGAATGCCGCTACCTGGCCGAAAAGGCCCTGGGACTGCGGATTTTTGAAGATGAAAACGAAAAAATGAATCTAGGCCTGGATGCTGTAGGCGGTGAGGTGCTGGTTGTCAGCCAGTTCACCCTCTTTGGTAACTGCCGCAAGGGTCGCCGTCCCAGCTTTGCCGAGGCCGCAGGCCCCGAGCTGGGAGAGCGCCTCTATGAAAAATTCCTCTCCGTCTGTAAGGAACTGGGCTATCCTCCCCAGCATGGCCGCTTCGGCGCTCACATGGAGGTGGAGTCCGTCAACGATGGCCCCGTCACCCTGATTCTGGACACCGACCAGCTGATGTATGAACCCCGGAGGAAATAATCCATGATGAAAATCCACACCCTGCCCCTGGGCGCCTACCAGACCAATACATATATCGTATCCGATGATGCGGGCAGCACCTGCTGCATCATCGACCCCGGCTATTTCCCCCGGGTCATTCTGGAAGAGACGGCCCGGCTGGGTCTGACGGTGGATGCCATTTTGCTGACCCACGGCCATTTTGACCATGTGGGCGCCGTGAAGGAAATCGTCAAGGCAACGCACTGCCGGCTCTGGATGCGGGAATCCGACTGGGCAAGACCCAGAGATCCCATCAACGCCTATTTCTACCCCATCGCAAAGTGCGACTTTACAGAGGTGCAGTTCTGCGAAGAGGGGGAGGAAATCACCGCTGGCGGTCTGACCTTCAAAGTTCTCGAAACCCCCGGCCACACCTGGGGCTCCGTCTGCTACCTCTGCGGCGATGCCCTCTTCTCCGGCGACACCCTTTTTAAAGAAGGCTGCGGCCGCACCGACCTGCCCGGCGGCGACTGGGGCACCATCGAAAAATCCCTCCGCCGTCTGGCCCAAATTGAAGAAAACTATACCGTCTACCCCGGCCACGGCGGTTCGACCACTTTGGCGCGGGAAAAACGGTATAATCCCTACATGAACGAATCTGTTTGAAACAGATGCCTTGCCTCCCTCTTTGAGGCTTAGCGACCGTTGCCGCATCGCGGCTTACGGACGCTTAGTCCCTTTGGGTGAGGTGGCTCGCCGCAAGGCGAGACGGAGGGAGTGTCCCATCGAACGAGCGGCACTCCCCCAGTCAGCTCACGCTGACAGCCCCCTCAAAGAGGGGGCCAAGGCTACAACTGAGGAAATGTTATGAAACTGACACTGATCGGTCATGACGACCGTTATGCCGTGGAGCAGCTGCAGATGTCCCTCTTCCCCGAAGGAACCGAGGGCGAAGCTGTCTCTGCCTTACACCGGGGCAAAACCTGGCTCACCGCCTCCACCAAAATCACAGTGGACGGCCGCACCGTCACCGCTTCCCGCCGCCTGAAGGCAGCGGAAGAGTCCGTGCGCCTGCGCCGCCGAGTGCTGCAGCAGAGCTATTATCTTGCAGCCATTCAGCTTCTCGGTTACGAACCTGCCTGGGGTGCTCTTGCCGGCGTCCGCCCCACCAAAATATCCACCAAGCACATCCTGCAGGGCGGCACGCCCAAAAGTGCCGGAAAACTCTTGCGGGATGTTTACTACGTCACCCCGCAGCGCCGGGAGCTGGCGGTGGACTGCTCGGTTTCCACCGTCCGGGCGGCCAATTTACTGGAGGATACCGACGTATCCCTCTATGTGGGCATCCCCTTCTGCCCCACCCGCTGCACCTACTGCAGCTTCGTCAGCCGCAGTATCGGCAAGCGGACGGAACTGGTGGAGCCGTATCTTGAGGCCCTTCTCAAGGAAATCGAAGTCACCGGACAGCTCCTTGCAGAGTCCGGACGGAAGGTGCGCACCGTCTACATCGGCGGCGGCACCCCCACCACCCTGACATCTTCTCAGATGGCCCGGCTTTTAGACTGCATCCACGCATCCTTTGACCTGTCCCGGTGCATTGAATTCACTGTGGAAGGCGGCCGTCCCGACACTTTGAGTGAAGAGAAGCTTCGCACCATCTTCGAACATGGCGCCGACCGGATGAGCATCAATCCCCAGACCATGGAAGACCATGTCCTCCGGGCCTGCGGACGGCCCCACAAGGCCAGCGACGTGGTTCGGGCCTACGGCGAAGCCGTCTCCGCCGGTTTCAAGGCCATCAACATGGACCTGATTGCAGGTCTTCCCGAAGACACAGTGGAAGGCTTCCGCAGAAGTCTCGACGCCGTAGCTGCCCTGAATCCCGCCAACATCACCGTTCACACACTGGCCCTGAAAAAGGGCGCCGACCTCTTCGAGCGGAGAGTTCAGCTGCCCACCGCCGAGGAAGTCACCGAAATGGTGGCCTACGCCAACGGTAAGCTGCGGGAGCTGGGTTACAAACCCTACTACCTCTACCGCCAGAAGTACATGTCCGGCTCCTTCGAAAATGTGGGCTGGAGCAAGGACAATCTGGACTGCCTCTACAACATCTATATGATGGAGGAAGTTCACACCATCATCTCCCTGGGCGGCGGTGGAATGAACAAGGTCAATCTCCCCGGAGGCAAAATCGAACGGTTCCACAACCCCAAATTCCCCGAGCAGTACATTGAAATGCTCGATTGCGTACTTTCCCAGAAGGAAAAGCTTTTTGAACTGATGAAAGGAAGTCTTTAATGGACACTCTGATTTCCAATGTCACAATCGTGACCATGAACGAAAAAATGGATGTGCTCTTTGGCGCGTTCCTGGGAATCAAGGACGGCAAGATTGCCTCCGTTTCCAAAGTCGCCCCCAACGAGCAGCCCAAAACCATCATTGACGGCACCGGCATGGTGGTCATCCCCGGTCTCATCAACTGCCACACGCATCTGGCAACCACCGGTCTGCGGAGCCTCAGCGATGACCTGGCAAGCCACGAAGCTCTGGATGCCCAGCTGAAGAAGGAAGCCAAGATGGACTCCCGCAGCGCCAAGGCAGCTGCCCTGCTGGGCATTGCCGAATCCTTACGCTTCGGTGTGACCTCCGTCTCCGACCTCTACTACTACCCCGCCGCCACCGCCGAGGCTGTTGCCCAGTCCGGCATCAAGGCTAACCTCGCTCTGTCCTCCTACCGCTTCATCGACCAGAATGAGGAATTCGACTTCGACACCGATGAGCAGTGCCAGGAGCTGGTGAAGGTTGTCGACAAGTGGCACAATCACGAAGATGGCCGCATCAAAATCGATGCCGGCATCTACGCCGAGTACACCAGCAACTATAAGCTCTGGGAAGCTCTGGCTGGATACGCAGTCGAACAGGGTATCGGCATGCAGCTGCATCTGGCTGAAACCCAGAGCGAAGTGGACTCCTGCCTGGACCGCACCGGCATGGGCCCCGGCGAACTCTTAAACTGCCACCGTCTCTTCGCCGTTCCCGCCACCGCATCAGGCTGTACATATCTGGAAGAACACGAGCGGAAGATGCTTGGCAAGAAAAAAGTCTCAGCCGTCGCCACTCCCCTGGCTGATGCCAAGGCAGGCCGCCCCACCACTCCCATTCTGGACTGCGTCAAGTCCGGCATGAATGTGGCCCTCGGCACCGGCGGCGCCATTGAGTGCGGCAACCTGGATATGTTCGAAGTCCTCCGGGGCGCTGCCATGTCCGTCCGGGCAACCTCCGGCAATGCATCCGCCCTGCCCAGCCCCGCTGCCCTGATGATGGCCACCGTCTGTGGTGCCCGTGCCCAGGGCCGTGCCGAGGAATGCGGCATGATCAAGGAAGGCATGGACGCTGACCTGTGCCTCATCGACTTCTCCGCGCCCCATCTGATCCCCTGCCACAATGTGCTCAACGGCCTTGTCTGGTCTGCCAAGGGCGGTGACGTGGCTATGACCATGGTTCGGGGCAAGATTCTCTACCAGAACGGAAGCTTCCCCACCATCGACCTGAAGGAAGTGGTGGAAGAACTGACCAATTACGCTCTGCCCAGACTGTTTGACGACGGAAAGAAGGAATAATCATGTCTGAATCCTCCAAGAAGCAGTCCTTCCTCTATGGCACCGCGATGCTGGCCATGGCCACCGCCATTGTCAAGGTCATCGGCGCCATCTACAAAATCCCCCTCAATGCCATCATCGGCAAGCAGGGCTTCAGCTACTACTCCACCGCCTATGAGATCTACAATGTACTTTTGATGATCTCCACCGCGGGCCTGCCTGTTGCCATGAGCCGCATGATCTCCCAGGCAAGCTCCCTGGGCCACTATAACCAGGTGCGCCGGATCCACTCCACCGCCAGAACCATCTTCTTAGGTCTGGGCATCACCGGCTCTTTGCTGATGACGGTCTTCTGCCGTCAGCTGGCTGTATTCCAGAACCAGCCCGACGCCTGGGCCGCCATCGGCTGCCTTGGCCCCTGCGTGCTGCTGATCTGCATCATGAGCACCTTCCGGGGCTTCTTCCAGGGCCAGAGCAACATGCTCCCCACCTCTGTTTCCCAGGTCATCGAGGCTGTTGTGAAGCTGATTGTGGGCATGGCAGGTGCCCTTGCCATCCTGCATTTTACCAAGAGCGTTCCCCTGGCTGCCGGCGGCGCCATTCTGGGTGTTACCGCCAGCTGTCTGGTGTCCTCCCTGTATCTGCACAGCTGCTTCCGAAAAAGCTATGCTCAGATGCCTGAATCCAACGAAGCCGCCGATTCCTTCGGTCTCACCGCCAAGCGGCTGCTGGCCATCGCCATTCCCATCACCATTGGCTCCGCCGGTCTGCAGATTCTGACCATGCTGGAAACCAAGATCTACATGGGCCAGCTGCTGGGCCTGGGTTACACCCAGATGGAAGCGGACAGCATGAAGGGCATCTACAATATGAGCCAGACCATCTACAACATGCCCTGTGCCTTCATCACCCCCATCACCATTTCCATTATCCCCGCCATCACCAGCCATCTGACTCTGATGGATCACAAGGCTGTAAAGGCTACGGAAGAATCTGCCGCCCGTGTCACGGGCCTCATCTGCATGCCCTGTGCCTTCGGACTTGCAACTCTTGCAGGCCCCGTCACCGCGCTTCTGGGCGGCTACACCGGCGCTGACCTGGCCCTCTCCACCCAGCTGATGTCCATCATGGGCTTCAACATCATGTTCAACGCGGTTGTTCTGCTGACCAACGCCATGATGCAGGCCCACGGTCATGCGGTGGTGCCTGTTGTGAATATGTTCATCGCCGGCATCATGCGCCTCGTGGTGGTCTACATCCTCACCGGCAATGAAAACATCGGCATCGTGGGCACGCCCATCGGCGCACTGCTGTGCTTCCTGTGCATCATGGTGCTGAATATCGCATCCATGAAGCGGGTTCTGGAGAATCCCCCTGCCATTCTGAAGAACCTGCTGAAGCCTTTCCTGGCTGCCGCCATCATGGGCATTTTTGTCTGGGGCAGTCTGAAAGTGCTGACCTTGCTCGGCATCACCAGCCGTCTGATTCTCTGCGGTCTGCCTGTTGCAGTGGGCGTTGTGGTGTACGTCATCGCCGTTCTGGCCCTGAAGGTCATCACCCGGGAGGACTGCATGCTGCTGCCCAAGGGCGCAAAAATTGCCCGTCTGCTGCGTCTGTAAAAAACTTGCCGAAACTTCAATTTTTCTCTTGCTTTTGCGGAAAAGTTGTGATAATTTAATACGCGACTGTCCAAAATAGAAAAGAGGAAAACAAATGAATAAAACCGAACTGATCGCCGCTGTTTCCATGAGCGCCGGTCTGACCAAGAAGGACACCGAGCGCGTGGTCAATGCCGCCCTCGATGCCATCACCGCCTCCCTGTGCCAGGGTGAGAAGGTTCAGCTGTCCGGCTTTGGCACCTTCGAAGTGAAGGCCCGCGAGGCTCGCATCGGCCGCAATCCCCACACCAAGGAAGCCATCGACATTCCCGCCACCAATGTTCCCGTGTTCAAGGCCAGCAAGGCCCTGAAGGATATCGTGGCAGAGTAAGGAAAATATATGCGTCTTGATAAATATCTGAAAGTCTCCCGTCTCATCAAGCGCCGCACCGTTGCCAATGAAGCCTGCGATAACGGCCGCATCAGCGTCAATGGCCGCGTGGTGAAGGCCAGCTATGATGTGAAGGTGGGCGACAAAATTGAAATCGCCCTGGGTACCCGGACTCTCGCAGTAGAGGTCCTGGCTGTGGCTGAAGCCGTCCGCAAGGATGATGCCGCCACCATGTACAAAGAGGTATAAAAAAACCTGGAAAGCATTTGCTTTCCAGGTTTTTCATTTATTGATTCTTCAGCGCATCCTTCACAGCTCTCACCATCAGGATAGAATCCCGGAACCGGGCATTCTCATCGGGGCATCCGAAGATGCCGATGACCAGGGTGCTGTCACCGTTTTTGAAGGCAGACATCAGACTGTAGCCTGCCTGGCTGGTGCGGCCGGTCTTCATGCCGATGGCATCGGTGCGGTAATAGAGACCCTCGGGGTCTAAAAGCTTGTTGGTATTCTTCCAGTGGTTGGTCTGACCGCTGGCGTAAACCACATCCTCTTCCAGAAGGCGCATATACCGGGAGATGGTCTTGTTTTCAAGAGCCAGCTTGGCAATCCGGGCCATATCCTTGATGCAGGTGTAGTGGGCGCCCACATGATAGCCGTCCGGGTTCATGAAGTGGCTCTTTTCAAAGCCAAGTTCTTCAGCCATCCGGTTCATTTCCTGAACGAAAGTACGGACCGCCTCTTCGGCTCCCAAACTTTCATCCCCGCTGATCCGCCGTCCGGCAGCGGCGGCCAGAATCTGAGCGGCATCGTTGCCACTGGGAAGCATCATGGCCTCCACCACGGTTTTTACCTTAACCATCTGATTTTTATAGATGTAGGCCATGGAAGAATCCGGCGCCACCAGATCCAGCTCATCGCCTGCGGTGATGATTTCATCGGGATCCAAGTACTGCAGCGCCACATAGCAGGAAAAGAGCTTCGTGATACTGGCAGGATACAGCTTTTCCCCCTCCACAGTCTTAGAGTAGAGAATTTCATCGCTTGCCGTATCGTAAACCAGAATCTGGGTAGCTTCCAGGGTTGCAGCCAGTTCCTCACATACTTTATATACTTCTGACTCCGTATCCACGGTGTAAACCTTCGGCTCCGTGACCTCCGGGACAGTCTCTTCCGGCACCGTCTCCGTTGCCCGGACAGGCCCGGCCATGACGCACAGCATCAGAATGACCACCGCCAGGATGGCTGCCAGGACTCTCGGCCGTTTCCATATGCTCATGATCATCCCTCCTTTTGATGGGAATCATTATAGGGGCAACCGGAATAAAAGTCAAGGGAAGCTCTTTCCTGTTGAGATGTGGCACCGAATGTGGTAAAATAATTGTGTATGTCACAAGACACTTTCCAAAGGAGCATTACCCATGATCAGTTTTGAAAAATTGGATCTGAATCAAAAAGAAAAATACGAAAACTACCTGATGTCCGGCCCTGAACGGGGCTGTGAATATTCCTTCGCGAATCTCTTCCTCTGGGGCCGCCAGAAAGCCGCCTTCCGGGGCGGAAGACTTCTGCTGTTTTCCCAGTTCGACCGCCACAATGTCTATCCCTTCCCCTTAGGTAACGGTGACCTGAAGCGGGTGCTGGATGCCCTCATCCATGACGCCGCTAAGCGTGGCATTCCCTGCTGCCTGACCGGCCTTCTGAAAGAGGAATGCGACCAGATGGAAGCGCTTTATCCCGGCGCTTTCCGGTTCTATCCTGCCCGGGACAGCTTCGACTATGTCTACTCCATCGATGACCTGGCCGACCTGAAGGGCCGCAAGTTCCAGAAAAAACGCAACCATCTGCACCGTTTTGACGATGTCCATCCCAACGCCCAGGTTCTGCCCCTGGACGAGCACACCCGGGTGGCCGCCTACTGCATGCTGCAGAAGTGGTATGCCGACCGGAATGCTTCCGACCCCCATGCCGACTTTCATCTGGAAGAGCTGGCCCTGAACCGAGCTTTCACCTTCCAGAATCAGCTGGGTCTGGAGGGACTGGTGCTGGTGGACGGTGGCGAAGTACTGGCCTTCACCATGGGAAGCCGCCTGAGAGAAGATACCTTCGATATCCACTTTGAAAAGGCCCGGGAGGATGTGGACGGTGCATATCCTACCATCAACCGTGCCTTTGCCCGGTATCTCCGTGAAAAGTATCCGGAAGTCCGGTTCCTGAACCGGGAAGACGATATGGGTCTGGAAGGCCTTCGCAAAGCCAAGCTCTCCTATAACCCCCACCACATGGTAGAAAAATACTGGGCACGGCTCTGGGAGGAAGAGGATGAACATTGATTATCCATCCCCGTCCCAGATTCCCCAGCTGAGAAGCCTGTGGAAAGCAGCCTTTGGCGATGAAGACGATTTTCTGGATGCCTTTTATTCCATCGCCTATTCCCCTGACCGCTGCCGCTGCCTGACCCTGGATGGCTCCATCGCCGCTGCCCTCTACTGGTTCGAAACCAGTTTCCGGGGCACCCGCTTTGCCTATATCTATGGCGTTGCCACAGACCCCGCATACCGCGGTCAGGGTCTGTGCCGTACTCTGATGGATGACGCCCGGAATATTCTGAAAAATCAGGGCTTCGACGGTATTATTCTCTATCCCGCCACCGAAAATCTTTCCCGGATGTACGCCAAAATGGGTTACACCCACTGGACAACGGTTTCAGAATTCACCTGCGAAGCCGCGGAGGAAGCAGAACCGCTCCTTCTTGTGGAAAAAGAGGAATATGCTGCTCTGCGCCGGATGCTGCTGCCGGAAGGCTCCCTGATTCAGGAAAAGGAAGATCTGGACCTGCTTGCATCCCTGGCAGCCTTCTTCTCCGGAAGCGGCATTCTTGCCGCCGTTACCGTGATGGACGAAAAGCTTATTTGCCATGAGCTTTTGGGCAGCAGTAATGCCGCGCCCAGAATTCTCCGCTCCCTTGGGTGCAAATCCGGCTTTTTCAGAACTCCCGGCGGCGAAAAACCCTTCGCAATGGGCATTTCCCTGACGGAAAACTGCCCCATTCCCACCTATTTGGGCTTGCCTCTGGACTGATCGTGAAGTTTTTGTTAATTCCTGACAAGGAAAGCCTTTCTTTTCCCTATTTTTTAGCTAGGACTCCCTCTTGCTTTTTTTAGCAAAACCATCCATAATATTAGTGTAACCCATAAAAAAATTAACGGAGGGAATTTATGGAAGCACTGGAACAGCGCATTCGCCTGGAGGGTCGCAGCCTTCCCGGTCACATCATCAAAGTTGACGGTTTTCTGAACCATCAGGTCGACACCCGGTTCCTGGGGGAGCTGGCTGACGAATTCGCCCGTCTGTTTGACCTTACCGGCGTTACCAAGATCCTGACTGCTGAAGCAAGTGGTATCCCCATCGCTACAGTTTGTTCCTACAAGTGGGGCATCCCCATGATCTTTGCCAAGAAGGCCAAGAGCGACAACATCGAGGGCGGCCTGTACAAGAGCGAGATTTTCTCCTACACCTATAAAAAGACCGTCACCCTGATTTGCTCCAAGGACTGGCTGACCAAGGACGACAAGGTTCTGATCATTGACGACTTCATGGCCAACGGCCAGGCTATGTACGGCCTGCTGGACATCGTGAATCAGTCCGGTGCTGAGCTGGTTGGCATCGGCTGTGCCATTGAGAAGGGCTTCCAGGACGGCGGCAAGAAGCTGCGCGAGGAAGGTTACGATCTGAAGTCTCTGGCCATCATTGATGAGGCAGACGAGAACGGCTTCGTGTTCCGCAAGCAGTAATCGGCAAACCAACCCCCGGAAGGTGCTTCCTTCCGGGGTTTTTTATATCCATTCAAAAATTCAGAGGTATTTATGCAACGAGAACATCTTGGAAGCCGTCTTGGTTTCATCCTGCTCAGCGCTGGCTGCGCCATCGGTGTGGGCAATGTCTGGAAATTTCCCTATATCACTGGCGAAAACGGCGGCGCAATTTTTGTCCTGATCTATCTGTTCTTCCTGGTTCTGCTGGGCATTCCCGTCATGACCATGGAATTCGCTGTTGGCCGTGCCAGCCAGAAGAGCCCCGCTGTCATGCACCGGGAACTGGAACCCAAGGGCAGCAAATGGCATCTTCACGGCTATAGCTGCCTGGCAGGCTGCGTCGTCCTGATGATGTTCTACTCCTCCGTTACCGGCTGGATACTCCACTACTTTGTCTCTATGGCCTCCGGTGATTTCGTTGGTCTGTCCCCTGCTCAGGTCGGCGAGACCTTCCCCGCAATGCTCTCTGATGTGAAGGTGCAGCTGGTTTACACCACCATCGTGGTGGTCATCGGCTTCCTGGTCTGCTCCCTGGGTCTTCAGAAGGGCCTGGAGCGAGTTACCAAGTATATGATGCTGGCGCTGCTTGCCATCATGGTTGTCCTCGCCATCAACAGCGTCCTGACCCCCGGCGGCAGCGAGGGCCTGAAGTTCTACCTGCTGCCTGACCTGAACCGCCTGCTGGAAGAAGGCGTCGGCAAAGTAGTGGTCGCCGCTATGAACCAGGCCTTCTTCACCCTGAGCTTGGGCATCGGCGCCATGGCCATTTTCGGCAGCTATCTGGACAAAGAGCGCTCTCTGCTGGGCGAAAGTCTGAATGTCACCATTCTCGACACCTTCGTGGCTTTCACCTCCGGCCTGATCATCTTCCCCGCCTGCTTTGCCTATGACGTGGAAGTAGGCAGCGGCCCCAGCCTGATCTTCATCACCCTGCCCAACGTCTTTAATAATCTGCCCGGCGGCAGATTCTGGGGCAGCCTGTTCTTCGTGTTCATGAGCTTTGCCGCTCTGTCCACCATTTTCACCGTCTTTGAGTGCATCATCTCCTGCGTGATGGACTCAACTGGCTGGAGCCGGAAGAAGACCTGTGTCATCTGCTGTCTCGGCATTCTGCTGCTGACCCTGCCCTGCGCCCTGGGTTGGAGTGTTCTGAAGGGTGTGCAGCCCTTTGGCGAAGGCTCCACCATCATGGATCTGGAGGATTTCATCGTCTCCAACTGCCTGCTGCCTCTTGGTAGTTTGGCATTCATCCTCTTCTGCACCAGCCGCCGCGGCTGGGGATGGAAGAACTTCACCGCCGAAGCCAACTCCGGCAAGGGACTGAAGATCGCAAACTGGATGCGCTTCTACATGACCTGGATCCTCCCTGTCATTGTCTTTGCTCTCTTTGTATACGGAATTTACGACTTCTTCAACTAAATGTGAAAGCACCCCGCTTCAGCGGGGTGCTTTCTTTTTATAGTCCAAAACTGTAGGGAAGAATCTCTGCCAATGTGTGGGTTTCATACGTCCCATCGGGGCCGATCATATAAATCAGGAAATCCTTGCCGCAGAACTCTGCCATCACCTGCCGGCAGACACCGCAGGGCGGGAAAAACCGCTCAATGACGCCGTCCTTGCCGCCGCAGATAGCGATAGCGGCGAAATCCCGGTGACCGTCGTAGACTGCCTTGAAAAAGGCCGTCCGCTCGGCGCAGTTGGTAGGACCGTAGGCGGAATTTTCGATGTTGCAGCCCTGGTAGACCGTGCCGTCGGCGCAGAGCAGCGCCGCGCCTACCTTGTAGCCGGAGTAGGGGGCATAGGCATGGGTCATGGCCTCTTTGGCAAGTTCCATCAGTTTTTCAGGACTCATTTCATAATCTCCTTTGCAAAACTCTGCCCGGGGGTGTCAAATTCCACACCCAGCAGCTCTGTAACCGTTGCGGCAATATCCGCAAAGCTTCCCCGGGTGCCCAGGTTCACAGGTTTCACCTGCTTGCCCAGCACCACCAACGGCACATACTCTCTGGTATGGTCGGTGGTAGTGATGTAGCCGGGGTCGCAGCCATGGTCGGCGGTAATCATCAGAATATCGTCATCCTGAAGTTTCTTCAGGAAATCACCCAGCCAGCTGTCGAATTCCGTCAGTGCATTGGCGTAGCCGTCAATATCCCGTCGGTGACCGTAGAGCATGTCAAAGTCCACCAGATTCACAAAGCATAGGCCTTGGAAATCTTGGTTTACATAATTCATCGCATAGGCCATACCGTTGGCATTGCTCTTGTTGTACACATGCTCCGTGGTACCCTCACCGGCGAAAATATCGTAGATTTTACCGACACCAATGCTGTCCATCCCCGCATCTTTCACAGCATCCAGCATGGTCTTCGCGGGCGGTTCCAGGGAATAGTCATGGCGGTTGGAAGTGCGGGTATAATTGCCGCTTTCTCCCACGAAGGGACGGGCGATGACCCGGCCCACACCGTGTTTTCCCTTCAGCTGCGATCTTGCAATGCGGCAGTATTCGTAAAGCTGTTCCAGAGGAACAACCTCCTCATGGGCCGCAATCTGGAACACAGAGTCGGCGGAAGTGTAGACAATCAGATCGCCGGTTTTCACATGCTCGTCGCCAAAAGCTTCGATGACCTTGGTGCCGGACCAGGGGGCGTTGGCCAGAATGCCCCTTCCGGTAGCCTCCCGAAAAGGCTGCAAAACCTCTTCAGGAAATCCCTCGGGATAAGTGGGCAGCGGCCGGGGCGAGATGATGCCCGCAATTTCCCAGTGGCCGATGGTGGTATCCTTGCCCATGGAGCTTTCAGCCAGCCGGGCAACAGCACCGGCAGGTGCTTCAACTTTCGGCAGGCATTCCACGCCGTCGATGTTGCCAAGGCCTGCGGCAATCATGTTGGGGATATGCAGTTTGGAGGACTTTACACAGGATGCCAGGGTGTTGACCCCCGCATCGCCGAAATCCGCCGCATCGGGCATGGCGCCGATGCCGAAGGAATCCAGAACAATCAGAAATACTCGTTTCATAGGCTCACCTCTGATTCATCCGTTCATCAAAAATCTTCTTCTGGGTACAGTCCAGCCACTGGGCATTGGGATACATTCTCAGCAGCATTTCCAGCCGCTCACAGTCCCAATCCAGCCACAGAATACGGCTGTCGTTTTTTACTCCCCAGGTCATTCTGCTTGCCTGGCGTGTCAATTCCACCCCTGCCCATTCGCCGAACCAAATCTCCCGGCTGTTCTGGAACATTTTGCGGGTATTCTTTTTGTAAAGCGCCGTCAGTTCCTCCTGGTCATAGGTACAGACAGCAATCTTCTCATAGGTTCTGCTTTTTATAGTGTAGCACACTGCACTGATGAAGCGAATCTGTGACACAGGAATTTTACGAAAGATCCTGCCCCACAATGTAATTGCAATCCCCTGAGGAATGAAGTGGATCTGCGCAAAATAGCGGTACAAATATAAAAGAATACAGGGAATCAGAAGAAACCAAATAAGCAGCCTTCTGAAACTTCCCTCCTCATGCAAAAATCCAAGGGTTACCACGCACACCGTCAGTACCACAAACTCCGAAAGTACCTCTGACTTGCTCACAGAAAGAGGCATGGTGTACCCTTTAGTGGGCTTTTCCATTTACATGCCCTCAGCGGCCACAGCCACATCCAGAGCAACCTTCATCATGGTGGTAAAGGACCGCTCCCGCTCGTCAGAAGAAGTCTCCACACCGGTGAGCACATGGTCACTGATAGTGCAGATGCACAGCGCCCGCTTGCCGTACCGGGCGGCATTCATATACAGGGCGGCGGCTTCCATTTCCAGCGCCATGACACCCATTTTCTTCAGATTGTGGATCTTTCCCAGAGCCTCAGGAATACCCTCGTGGTCGCCGTAGAAAACGTCGGAGGAGTTGATATTGCCCACGTGGTAGGTGGCGCCATGCGCTTTGCAGGCAGCCACAGCGGCAGTCAGCAGGTCAAAATCCGCAATGGGGGCAAAGGTGCTGGGAAGGTGATGCTGGGCTGCCCAGTTGGAATCGGTGCAGGCGCCCTGAGCCAGCACAATGTCATAGAGGTTGATGTGTTCCTGAATGGAACCGGCGGAACCGACGCGGATGATATTCTCCACGCCGTAGGCGTTGTAGAGCTCATGGGAGTAGATGCCCATGGCAGGCATACCCATGCCGGTGGCCATCACGGACACCTTCACACCCTTGTAGTATCCGGTGTAACCCTGGGCGCCCCGGACATTGTTGACCAGGACGGGGTTTTCCAGGAAGTTTTCCGCAATGAATTTACTGCGCAGAGGATCACCGGGGAGCAGAACGGTTTTGCCGAAGTCACCGGGTTTTGCGCTGATATGGGGAGTCGGAGTGGTTAACATAACTTATCCTCCTTAATAGCTGCCGTCGTTTTCCATACCCTTGGCCAGCTTCACAATCCGGGAAGTACCCAGTCGGGATGCACCCAGGGCGATGAACTTTTCAGCATCCTCCAGACTGGAGATACCGCCGGCAGCCTTGATCTTCACATGGGGGGACACGTGCTTTGCAAAGAGCTCCACGTCGGCAAAGGTGGCGCCTGCCTTGGAAAAGCCGGTGGAAGTCTTGATGTAGTCCGCGCCGGAAGCGGAAACCACCTTGCACATACAGATTTTTTCTTCCTCGGTCAGCAGGCAAGTCTCAATGATGACCTTCAGGAGCTTTCCACCGCAGGCAGACTTCACCGCGGCAATTTCGTCCCGCAGCTCGTCGTACTTACCTTCCTTGGCCCAGCCGATGTTGATGACCATGTCGATCTCATCGGCGCCGTTGGCCACGGCATCCACAGTCTCAAAGCATTTGACAGCGGTGGTGGAATAGCCGTTGGGGAAACCGATGACGGTGCAGATGGCAAGTCTGTCCCCCACGTATTCCTTCGCCTGTCGCACAAAGGATGCGGGAATACACACGGAGGCGGTTTTATACTTCATGCCGTCGTCACAGATGGCCCTGATCTCCTCCCAGGCAGCCGCCTGGGAAAGCAAAGTGTGGTCGCATCTGGAAAGAATCTGAGAAAGTTCCATAGGTACATCACTCCTTATACTATATAGTATAATTGTATCAAAGCCCTGTTGGATATGCAAGGGGCATTCAAATTGCAGTTTATCGAGGTGTTCGGTGGCGAAGCCACCCTTGGCCCCCTCCCTGAGGGGGCTGGCAAAAATCTTTGATTTTTGACTGGGGGAGTGTCGTAAAGTCGATAGGACACTCCCTCCGTCAGCCCTTCGGGCT
>JAFXAV010000047.1 GCA_017516785.1 Oscillospiraceae bacterium | reverse complement strand
GGAAGAAGCAGCTGCAGAGAATGAAGCCGGCGGAAGACGAAAGGAAATTGCAGACGAAGCCTGCATGAAACTGAGTGAGCTGAGGAGAAATCCAACGCCTCCGTTTCATGAAGGTGGAGAAAAAAGCAAGCGAGTCTCGACGGAAACGTCGGGGCTTTTTTGTTTATATGGAAAAGTAAACCAGGAGCCACCTTGAAGTGCCCCCAAAAAGTTAGACAAATATTTCTGACTCAAATTGTTCAAGCAGCCAAGAGGGCTTGTCTAACAAATGGGGGTGCAGTTCAAAGGGGAGCTCCTGGTTTTTTATCCTGTCATTAGTCGGAGGCTGTAGATTCGACTCCTGCCTTCGTAATCGTAAAAACTACCGATATCCTCAAAAATATCGGTAGTTTTTGTTTTATCTCTGAAAAAATGTTGTCCCGCAACAGGAAAACGGGGATCAATGAAAAACAGCCAGCAACGGCCGCCGATATATTCTGTTTTTGTTAGAATCCTCTATGGCTTATTCGGTTTCCAAATTTGACTTTATTTGCCTTGTATGATAAAATTCATTAATAAGTTCATAAACATTTATAATAAACAAGTGCAGCGATCGGGCTGCACTTGTTGCGTTTTCAGGGTCGTGTTCCTGCTTAGAGGATAACGGTCTATACACATGGAGGCAATGGCATGAAGTTAGGCAAAGTGGGCGGAATTATCGCGGTAGCAAACAAGAAAGTTGCGCAGCCCCTTTTATCATCCTGATTACGATACCACGGACTGGGAGAATTGCTGCCTTCGCCGCTGGCTGAACGGGCCATTTTATCAGCTGGCCTTCACACCGGAAGAGCAGGCCATGATTCCTGAGGTGATCCTGCAGAACGCACCCAATGAAAAATACAGAACTCCCGGCGGCCGGGATACCACCGACCGGGTATTTGTGCTGAGCAGCACCGATGCAAAGGAGCTGTTCTCCACCGACGAGTCCCGCATTGGCCGGACGACTCCCTATCAGCAGGTGCAGGGCTATTACTTCGGCGGTAAAATCAACTGTTGGTGGCTCCGCAGCTCCGGTGTGGAACCTTCCTTTGCCACCTTCACGGGCAATTCCGGCTCCGTTGGCCATTATGGTGAGCGGGTGGACAATGCTGAGTATGCCGTGCGGCCTGCCATGTGGATTGAGATCGGAGGCTGATTTATGAATATTCGCAGTGCCAAAAATCAGATCAAAAACGCCATCCGGGCATATCTGACCAAAAATGAATTCGGAGAATACGCCATTCCTACCCAGCGGCAGCGGCCGGTGCTGCTGATGGGCCCTCCGGGTATCGGCAAGACCGCCATCATGGAGCAGATTGCCCAGGAGCTGGGTGTGGGTATCGTCAGCTATTCCATGACCCATCACACCCGCCAGAGCGCCCTGGGTCTGCCTTTCATCACCCGAAAAAGATATGGGGGCCGGGAATATGATGTCTCTGAATACACCATGTCCGAAATTATCGCCACGGTTCACGATATGATCGAGGAAAACAGCGTCAAAGAGGGCATTCTGTTTCTCGATGAGATCAACTGCGTCTCCGAGACCCTGACTCCCGTGATGCTGCAGTTTCTGCAGTACAAGATCTTCGGACGGCACCGGGTTCCTGACGGCTGGATTGTGGTTACCGCCGGAAATCCGCCGGAGTACAACAATTCCGTCCGCCGGTTTGACATCGTCACACTGGACCGCCTGAAGCGGATTGATGTGGAGCCGGACTTTGACACCTGGAAGGAATATGCTTACCGCAGCGGCGTTCACAGAGCGGTGATGACCTATCTGGACATCAAAAAGAACGACTTCTACCATGTGGAAACCACGGTGGACGGCAAAAGCTTTGTTACCGCCCGCGGCTGGTCTGATCTCAGCGACATGATCTGCCTTTACGAGAAACTGGACATTGATGTGGATGAGGATCTGGTGGGACAGTATCTGCAGAACAAGCGGATCGCCCGGGATTTGGCCGTCTATTACGATCTTTGGAAGAAATACCGCTCTGACTATCAGGTGGACGCGATTCTCGCGGGTGAGGCAGATGAACTGACCAAAAACCGTGCGGAAAATGCCAAATTTGACGAGCGGCTGTCCCTTTTGGGGCTTCTGCTGGGGCGTGTCACCGATTCTGCCAAGAAGGTCTGTCAGGGTGAGGAAATCACACCGCAGCTTCTGGGGGCTTTCAAGGGCATCCGGATGGATTTGATGCGCCCCGGTGCCCAGACGGTGGAAGCTGTGGAAAAGCAGCTGAGCGCCAGGCGAGCCGCCCTGGATACAGGGCGCAGAGCAGGCAATCTTTCTGCCGATGCACAGTATATTCTCCAGGGCACCATCGCCGCCCTTGAGGAAATCCGGAGCACCCTGAACCGGGATCATCCTGCAGCTGCCCCTGCTGCACTGGCAGTAATCAAAACCTCTCTGGACAGTCGCAGCGCCGCGCTGAGACAGCAGACTGAAGAAACAGGACGGATGCTTACCAATATGTTCCGGTTCTGCGAGGAGGTTTTCGGCGAGGGTCAGGAAATGATGCTTCTGGTGACAGAACTGACCGTCAGCTACTATGGCACCCGCTTCATCAGCCGCCACGGTTGCGATGCATACTTTGCCCACAACAAAGACCTGCTGCTGCACCAGCGGAAGAAGGAAATTTTGGCAGAAATCGACACCTTGCCATTGGAGCGGACTGGAGCGCAATAGCTGATGGTTTGCATTATGATTCCCTTCAGGTGGTGTAAGCTCTTCACATGCTGCGCATTGTATTAACCTATGACAGCACTGCTATATAAAATACCGATATCCTTTGGGGTATCGGTATTTTTGTTGACGGAGACTCGAATAAGCGAATGCAGCACCCCGCCGGAGTAATGCATTCGGATGGGTTCTCTCCCATCTACTACATATAGAAAAACAGCGGCCCCAAAGGGGTCGCTGTTTTTCTGGTGCCGGTGACCGGGCTCGAACCGGTACGCTGTCGCCAGCGGTGGATTTTGAGTCCACTACGTCTACCAATTCCATCACACCGGCATGGTGCCCATATAGTATAGTATACTTTGGTTCAAATTGCAAGAAAAAGTTTCCCGAAAACTGAAAAACCCCCGATTCGGCAGAATCGGGGGCATTTTTTACTGTCTGCGCTGGTATTTGCTGATGTCGATGTCAGGGCGGTCCCAGGGGTCGATTTCCCTGCCCTTGCGCAGGTGGTGCTCACCCTTGTCCCGGTGGAAGCAGAAAGACTTGGGGCAGTCGTCGAAGACATCACGGTTCCTTTTTGCAGGGGTATTCCGTTCCCGGCGGGGAGCTTTGACCATTTTTTTGGCAATCAGAAAACCCACATAACCAATGCCGCCGATTACCGCTAGACCGATGACCAGGGCAATCATCTCCTCAGGAAGGATGGACAACGCCACAATTACGATGGCGATGATCTTTCCTGGGAAGGTGGATTTGTTCTTTCTTTCCCGGTCGAACATCATCATACCTCCAGATATCCGCAGAGGACCTTCAGGGTGTTGTAAACGCCGTCGATGTGGCTTCGCTCATAGCCGTGGCTGGCGAAAATGCCGGAGCCGATGAGACCGTGTCGGACATCGTTGCCGCCGCTGACGGTGGCATCCGCATCGGAGCCGTAGTGGGGATAGACATCCACAG
Organism: Oscillospiraceae bacterium; assembly: GCA_017516785.1. The sequence continues at coordinate 3,010 of JAFXAV010000047.1, read as the reverse complement.
CATAGTCAGCGCTGGTTGCCTTGGCGGCGGCGATGAGCTTGCCCACCATTTCGTAGCTGTAGGGGCCGCAGGCATCCTTGGCGCAGATGGATGCCTGCCGCTCGGTACACTGAAGTTCGTCGCCTACGCAGCCCATATCCACAGCGAGAGCCTCGGTAACGCCTGCGGGCACGGAGGCAGAGCCGCCGTGACCTACTTCTTCGTAGACTGTGATGTGGATGTAAGTTCTCCGGTCTAGGGTGATGCGGTTGTCGGCCAGGTATTTGGCGAAGCCAAGCAGAATACCCACGCTGAGCTTATCGTCCAGGAAACGGCTCTTCAGGTAGCCGGAAGCGGTGCGGCGGGTTCGGGGGTCGAAGCAGACAATGTCGCCCACTTCAATGCCCAGCTTCCGGGTATCCGCGGCGGACCGGACATCCTCGTCCAGAATCACTTCGGTGGTGTCGAAATTCCGCTTGGCGGAGGAATACTCGCTGTTGACATGGGCGGAAGGGTTGCAAAGCTGCAGAGTACCTTCGTAAATGTGGCCGTCCCGGGTGTAGACCCGGACGTTTTCCGTTTCGCCATTGCAGGCGCTCATGCCGCCGAGGTTGGTCAGCTTCAGGCGGCCGTTGCCCTTGATCTGGCAGACCATGCCGCCCAGGGTATCGGTGTGGGCAGAGAGCAGCAGGCCATCTTCAGCATCGATACCGCCCAGATCTGCCAGGACGCCGCCCTTGTTGGTGAATTTGGCTTCAAAGCCAAGAGCTTCAAAGGCTTCTTTTACCCAGGCGGCAGCCCGACCGGTAAAACCGGTGGGGGAGTCGATGGCCAGAAGCTCCGTGGTGCGCTCCCAGGCAAATTCAGCATAAGATCTGTCAAGCATGGTAATGTCCTCCTAAGGATCCGAGTAGTATATAGTGCCAGACGCCGGCCACTTCCCGGAGGAAGTAGTTGACCATCAGCACAGGATTGGTGGTTCTGGCGGGAACGCCTGCAAATTCCGCTCCTGCTTGCTCCGTAAAGAGCTTTGCCCGGAACATGTGGTATTCGCTGGACAGAACGGCCAGTTTCTCGGGCCGCTGTCCGGTTTTTGCTTCGATCAGGTCGAGAGAATAGAGAAGATTTTCCCAGGTGGAGGTGGCCTTGTCCTCCATCCAGATGCGGCTGGGGTCGATACCCTTTGCCGTCAGCCGGTCGTACATGCACTGGGCTTCGGTCATGGGTTCGTCGGGGCCCTGTCCACCGGAAACCACGGCGATGGCATCGGGATTGGCGGTGAGATAGTCATAGGCCGCGTCGATGCGGTTCTGCAGAGACAGGGAGGGACCGCTGGTGCGGACTTTGGCGCCAAGAACCAGAAGATAATCGCATTTTTCTTCGGGGTTTCCGAAGCTTTCCTTGATGATCAGGGCTTCTGTGGCGCAAAACACCAGCAGACCGATGCACAGAATCACGGTGAAAATGCGGATCACGCTCCTTGCAAATTTGGGGTACCGGGTCTTCAGCTTCGGCACGAAGGTGTAAAAGCCGATGACCGCTGCCAGGCACAGGCATACGAGGGCGGAGAAGCTGTAACCCTGGACACAGAATTTAAAGAAATAGGCCAGCAGGAGCAGGAACGCCATGACAAAGCAGGCAAGAATCGTGCCTTTGTTCCGCTTGCGGAAGGCGGTGCGGCTGGCGATGGTTGCCTTGCCGGAGGGGATTTTGTCGTCCTTGGTGCGACGCACCCGGTTGAGTTTCGCGGAGACTTCTGCAGTCTTTTTTCCGGTTGCCACGGTGACTGTGGTTTTTTTGGATGAGTTGGTTTTCTTTTTTGCCATGGTTTCACCTCCCGGCGCTTTTCTGACATTTTAGCATATCCGACGCAATAAAACAAGCCGCCCTAACAGGGCGGCCTGCTTGTTCATAAAAACTTAAGATCAGACTTCCTTGCTCTTGGTGGCGATTTCCATCAGGCACTTGGCCATGAAGGCATCGGGAGTCATAGCGCCCAGATCCTCGCCCTTGCGGGTACGGACGGAAACGGTACCGTTCTCGATGTCCCGGTCGCCCACAACCAGCATGTAGGGGATCTTCTGCATCTGAGCTTCGCGGATCTTGTAGCCCAGCTTCTCGGAGCGGCAGTCGGTCTCAGCATGGATGTTGACGGCATTCAGCTTGGCAGCCAGATCCTTGGCATACTCATGAGCGCGGTCGGTGATGGGCAGGACCTTGACCTGAGTGGGCATCATCCACAGGGGCAGAGCGCCGGCGTAACGCTCGATCAGGTAAGCCAGGGTGCGCTCATAGCAGCCCAGGGAGGTGCGGTGGATGATATAGGGGATCTTCTTCTGGCCGTCAGCATCGGTGTATTCCATGCCGAACTTCTGAGCCAGCAGCATGTCGATCTGGATGGTGACAATAGTATCTTCCTTGCCGAAGACGTTCTTGTACTGGATGTCCAGCTTGGGGCCGTAGAATGCGGCTTCGTCGATGCCGATGGTGTACTCGACGCCCAGGTTGTCCAGGATTTCACCCATGACGCGCTGAGCCTCTTCCCACTGCTCGGGGGTGCCTTCATACTTGATGCCTGCACGGGCGGGATCCCACTGGGAGAAGCGGAAGGTGCAGTTTTCCAGCATGCCGACGGTATCCAGGCAGTACTTTGCCAGCTCCAGGCAGCCCTTGAACTCTTCTTCCAGCTGATCGGGGCGCAGCACCAGATGGCCTTCGGAAATGGTGAACTGGCGGACGCGGATCAGGCCGTGCATTTCGCCGGAGTCCTCGTTGCGGAACAGGGTGGAGGTTTCACCCAGACGCATGGGCAGGTCTCTGTAGGAACGGGCGCGGTTAAGGTAGACCTGGTACTGGAAGGGGCAGGTCATGGGACGCAGTGCGAAGCACTCCTTCTCCTCATCGTAGGGATCGCCCAGAATGAACATGCCGTCCAGGTAGTGATCCCAGTGGCCGGAGATCCGGTACAGATCCCGCTTGGCCATCAGAGGAGTCTTGGTCAGAAGGTATACTCTCTTCTGCACCTCGTCCT
>JAFXAV010000046.1 GCA_017516785.1 Oscillospiraceae bacterium | reverse complement strand
TAAGGCAAAAACAAGCAGCCACTTTTAGTGGCTGCCTGTAATAGTGATGCGATAGTCGCCTTCAAGACCCCTTTAGGGGTCAGCAAGTGTTGACCCTTATAGGGGCTGAGCAAACCACTAGTTTACTAGTGGTTATGATTTATTTGATCATTTCCAGGAACTCATCCTCGGTCAGAATGGGAATTCCAAGCTCTCTTGCCTTTCGCTCCTTGGAGCCTGCATTTTCGCCTACCACAACGAAGCTGGTCTTTTTGGAGACACTGCCGGAGGCCTTGCCGCCCAGCAGTTCAATCTTTTCGGTTGCTTCATCACGGGTGAACTTGGTCAGAGCGCCGGTGAGGACGAAGGTCTTGCCTGCGAACCTGGCATCGGTGATGACCCGCTTGCTTTCAAAATTCACGCCGGCTTCCCGAAGCCTGTCGATCATATGCTGGCTCTGGGGCTGGCTGAACCAGCCGATGATATACTCGGCAGTCACCGCGCCCACATCCTGCACGGCAGTCAGCTCTTCCTGAGTTGCCTTCATCAGTCCGTCCAGACTTCCAAAAGCGCCTGCCAGAACCTTACCTGCCTTGGCGCCAACCTGACGGATACCCAGGGCGTAAATCAGACGGCTCACATCCTGTTGTTTGCTGGCTTCAATGGCCTTCAGAAGCTTTTCTGCGGCCTTGCCGCCCTTCTGCCAGAGGCTCTTCAGTTCCTCAAGGCTCAGGTAATAAATATCGGCAGGAGACTTGATAAGACCCTTTTCAATCAGGGCATCCACGATGGATGCGCCCAGACCTTCGATATCCATGGCGTCCCGGCTGACAAAATGGGCAATATTCCGGCTCAGCTGGGCGGGACATTCGGCACCGGTGCAGCGGATGAAAGCGCCGTCCAGATCCCGTTCCACCTTAGCACCGCAGACAGGGCAAGCGACGGGAAGATGATAGGGGGAGGTTCCCTCAGGACGCTTGGGCAGCACTACATCCAGAATTTCAGGGATGATCTCGCCTGCTTTGCGGATGTGGACCGTATCGCCGATGCGGATATCCCGCTCGGTGATGAAGTCCTCATTATGAAGGGTTGCATTGGTGACGGTGGTACCTGCAAGTCTTACCGGACGTACCACAGCCTTGGGGGTCAGAACGCCGGTTCTGCCCACCTGAATGACGATGTCCTCCACCACGGTTTCCTTCACTTCGGGAGGATATTTATAGGCAACCGCCCATCGGGGGAACTTGGCGGTGGCGCCCATCCTTTCCCGCTGGGAAAGGTCGTTCACCTTGATGACCGCGCCGTCAATGTCGCAGGGCAGCTTTTCCCGGTTTTCGTTGATGGAAAGAACATGATCATCGATTTTCTGAATTTTACTCAGCTTCTTGTAGGGAATCACCTTGAATTTCAGGCTCTTCAGATAGTCCAGGGTTTCTGCGTGGGTGGCAAACTCCATTCCCTCGGCCAGCTGAATATTGAAGATCAGAATATCCAGGCCCCGTTTGGCTGCGATTTTGGGATCCAGCTGACGAAGAGAACCGGCAGCGGCGTTTCTGGGGTTTGCAAAGAGGGGCTTTCCCTCCTCTTCCTGCTTCTGATTCAGCTTTTCAAAGCTCTTCTTGGGCATATACACCTCGCCGCGGACGATCAGCCGGGAAGGTGCATTTTCGATGGTCATGGGAATGGAACGGATGGTTTTCAGGTTTTCCGTCACATCTTCACCCACATTGCCGTCGCCACGGGTAGCGCCACGGACGAAATAACCGTCCACATATTCAAGAGCAACAGAAAGTCCGTCAATCTTGGGTTCCACAGAAAACTCCGCGGAAGGTTCAGTGGTCAGAGTCTTTTCCAGAAATTCATTGAGCTCTTCCAGAGAAAAGACGTCCTGCAGGCTCATCAGGGGCACAGGGTGGGTGTATTTTTCGAATGCGCTGATTGCCTCGCCGCCTACCCGCTGGGTGGGAGAATCGGCGCTGAGAAGTTCAGGATAAGCCTTTTCCAGGTCTTCCAGCTCCCGCAGCAGCTGGTCATACTCAAAGTCCGGCATCTGGGGATCGTCCAACACATAGTAGCGGTAGTTGGCTTCGGAAAGGATCTTTGTCAGTTCCGCAACTCTCTCTTTCGGATTCATATTAGCCTCCGGTCTGTAAAAATGTCTGGGGCACATCTCCCACTATGACGGTCTCTGCCACCACAACTTCACTTTCCATCGTAAAGCTGCTGGTGTGCCCCAGTACCAGAACAGCCACATCGATGCTGACAATCATAGTCAACTGATGGAGGGTCTGGTTGATGCCCGCCTGGGAAAAATGACTGGTAAATCCCGCATCGGAATTTCGGATGGACAGGATATGCACAGGAATTGCCGGCCCCCTGCCGGAGAGAAACTCAGGGAAAAAGAGACTTCCCAAAGGAATTCCGATGTCCGCCGTGTCCAATGCCAGAATTTCGTCGTTGATAATATTTAATATGTCGGTTTTCAGCCGGTTCACTTCACTCATATTGGTTTTCAGTGCGGTGATTCGGCCGTCCAGGTTTTTTTCAAAATAGACGATCCGGTCATATTGAATGTCGCCCTTTGCGATCTGCTTAGCGATGGCATCGTTGGTCAGGTCAGAGGTGGTGTTTTTTACCTGTGTCTGAGCCAAGTCTTCGATGACCGTACGATAACGGCTGCGAAGGGTCAGAAAGGCTGCCAGAAGAATGATCATCACAAGCAGTGTTATTCGAAGCAGTCTTTTCAGATACCGAATCATGCACATCCCTCCGGATGGAGGGTATGCATCAAAGCTTCTTCATATGAGCGGAAGCGGTCTTTGCCATCAGCTTTTTGGTGCCGATATCGTCAAAGGCAATCTCCAGCAGTGCATCGCCGCCCATTTTCATGACGGACAGCACCATGCCTTTGCCGAAGGCGGCGTGAAGCACCATATCGCCCTTGTTGAGGTCTAAGTATGCAGCCTTGGGCGCGGTGCCGATGAGGCTGGAAGTTTCGCTGCGCTTGATATGCTCCTTTTTGGCAAGCTGCTGGGCAGTGGGTTTGCGCTGCTGATAGGGCGTACCATAGCCACCGTAGGAGGAGCCATAGGAACCGTAGGCAGGGGTTTCGGATCTGGGTTTGAAGCCGCCCTTATGAACCACACATTCCTCGGGAATCTCATTCAGAAACCGGGACTTCAGCGCTGCATTGGTCCTGCCGTAGAGCATGCGCTGCTTGGCGTGGCTGATGGTCAGGGTTTTCTTTGCTCTGGTGATGGCCACATAGCAAAGCCGCCGCTCTTCTTCCATTTCCTCCTGGTCTCCGATGGCACGCATACCGGGGAACAGGCCGTCTTCAAAGCCTACCAGGAACACATGGGGGAATTCCAGACCCTTGGCGGAATGCATGGTCATCATGACCACCGCATCATCAGAGTCATTGTACTGTTCAATGTCAGTATACAGGGCAATTTCCTCCAGGAATCCTGCCAAAGTGGGCGTTTCAGCGTTCTCTACATAGGAATTGATGCTGGATTTCAGTTCGCGGACGTTTTCAAGCTTGGTCTTGTTCTCCTCCGTAGGTTTGGCAATCAGCATATCCGCATAGCCGCTGCGGGCGAGAAGCTCATCGTAGAAGTCAGGCAGAGTAATACCGGTATCCAGAAGCTCAGCAAGGCTCTCAATCAGAGAGGTGAACTGCATCAGCTTCATGGCAGGTTTTTCCAGCGGTGCGTAGGAATAGGGGTCGGAAATCACACTGTAAAGGGGTTTGCTCTCTGCCTGAGAAAGCCGTTCAGCAGTCTCCACCGTCTTGGCACCGATGCCTCTGGGAGGATTGTTGATGATACGCTTCAGCCGCAGGTCATCCGCCCGGTTGTTGATGACACAGAGATAGGACAGCATATCCTTGATTTCTGCCCGGTCGAAGAACCGCATGCCGCCGATGACCCGGTAAGGAATTCCGTTGCGCTTCAGGGCAAATTCCATGGCGTTGGACTGGGCGTTGGTGCGGTACAGGATGGCGTAATCCTTAAAGTTCTTGCCCTTTGAGCCGGCAATAATCTGACCGGCGACAAAATTGCCTTCCGCGCCTTCATCAAAGGCTTCGTAGATGGTGATGGGTTCACCGCTGCCGTTGGCGGTCCAGAGCCGCTTACCCTTTCGGCCCAGATTATGGGCGATGACGGCATTGGCGGCATTCAGAATGGACTGGGTGGAGCGGTAATTCTGCTCCAGACGGATGACATGGGCACCACGGTACTGCTGCTCAAAGCTTAAGATGTTCTCGATGGTTGCTCCCCGGAAGCGGTAGATACTCTGGTCATCGTCGCCCACCACACAGATGTTCTCATAGCCACCGGCGAGCAGGCTGGTCAGCAGGTACTGGACATGGTTGGTATCCTGATACTCGTCCACCAGCACATAGCGGAACTTCCGCTGATAGTAACGGCGAACATCCTCGTGCTCCTGCAAAAGCCTTACAGTGACACAGATGATGTCGTCAAAGTCCAGTGCATTGTTCTCCTTCAGCCGGGCCTGATACTTCTGATAGGCCTTGGCAATATGGAGAATCCGCAGGTCGTTGGTCTGCTCTGCCCGCTCCAGAAGCTCTTCAGGAGTGGTAAGATTGTCCTTTTCCTTGCTGATGGCATGAAGCACCACCTTGGCGGGGAAAGTCTTGTCGTCCAGTCCCATGTCCTTGATGATGTCCTTCATTACCCGCTCGGAATCAGAGGAATCGTAGATGGTAAAGCTTCTGGAATAACCCATCCGCTCAATCTCCCGGCGAAGAATCCTGCAGCAGGCGGAATGGAAGGTCATGGCCCAGATATCCTGGGCCTCGGGGCCCAGCAGGACAGAAAGTCGCTCTTTCAGCTCATTGGCAGCTTTGTTTGTGAAGGTAATGGCAATGATGCTCCAGGGGGCGGCGGGGCGCAGGGCGCAGAGCCAGTCTGCCCGGTGTCGGTCAAAGTCGGAGCAGTCCTCGGTGATGGTTTCCAGAAACTCCACGTCATCTTCCGTCAAGGTGTCGGGGATTTCATAGCTGTCCGCGGCGCAGCCGAAGCGCATGATATTGGCGATTCGGTTGATGAGCACCGTGGTCTTGCCACTGCCGGCGCCAGCCAGCAGAAGCAGCGGGCCTTCGGTGGTCAGAACAGCTTCCTGCTGCATGTTATTTAAGTTCTGAAATTGAGAAACGATATACTGCCGTCTTGCGGTCAGAAACCGTGCTTCATAAGATTCGTTCATAGGCACACCTATCCATAATAAGATGCTCCTATTTTATCTTATTTTGCCGAAAACATCAAGACAGAAGTTCTTTTAAATGTCCCAATGCCTTTTTCTCGATTCGGGACACTTGAACCTGACTCACATCCAGTACTTTTGCGACTCTTTGCTGGGTAAGCCCATGGAAATAGCGCAGCTTGATGACCATATTCTCCCGTTCCGGCAGTTTTTCTATGGCCTGGTTCAGGGCAATCCGTTCCACCATCTTTTCCTCCGATTCGGTATCTGTCAGCACATTTTCCAGGGAGAATCCTTCCTCCCCTGTCTCGCGCTGGATGGATTCCGTGGCGGCGGTGGCGGTCTCCGCCAGGGCGATTTCTTCCGGAGAGAATCCTGTCTGCCGGGAGATTTCCAGAACCGTAGGTTCCCTGCCCAACGCGCTGGTCAGGTGATTTCTGGCGATTTTGATAGTGGCTGCCTGTTCCTTGATGCTGCGGGAGACTTTCACTGCCCCATCATCCCGCAGAAATCTTCGGATCTCTCCTGCGATTTTCGGTACCGCATAGGTAGAGAACTGGGTACCGAACTGCAGATCGAACCCTTCCACTGCTTTAAGAAAGCCAAGACATCCCAGCTGATAAAGGTCGTCCATCTCTGTTCCCCGTCCGGTAAATCGCCGTGCAACGGACCAGATGAGTCCTGCATTCTCTGTTACAAGTGTTTCCGATGCGCTTTCATCCCCTGACTGAGCCAGGCGGATCAGTTCTTCCAGCCTGCTCATTGCCGCTGACGGATTTTCCGTCGCATATGTACAGTAGTCCCCTTCCCCGGCCTGGAGCTGACTTCCAGACTGGTCATGAAACTTTCCATGATGGTAAAGCCCATGCCGCTGCGATCGCTGCCGCCGGTGGTGAATGCGGGGCGTTTTGCCTGATCAAGGTCTGCAATTCCGACACCCTTGTCCTTGATGACGATGTCCAGGATATTGTCCTTCAGGATCCGGCACCGAAGGGTGATTGAACCCATAGAATCCGGATAAGCATGTACGATGCAGTTGGTCACTGCTTCACTGACCGCGGTGCGGATATCTCCCAGTTCCTCCAGGGTTGGATCCATCTGGGCCGCGAAACAGGCAACCGCCGAACGGGCAAAACCTTCGTTACAGGATTTGCTGGGAAACTCCAGAATCATATAGTTTCCGAATTTCATGATACTGCCTCCTTGATTTCAACCAGTTTATCGATGCCTGAAGCTCTGAAAACCTTCATCGGCTGATTCCCAATTCCAGTGAGCATCAGATCTCCCTCGATTTGTTTCATGTGCCGAAGTGCATTGATTACCACGGCGATGCCGGACGAATCCACGAAGCTGACCTCCGAAAAATCCAGGATACAGATTTCAGGGGTATAAGCTTCAATTTTTCCGGCAATGGCCTGGATATATCCCTTGGCGCAGTGGTGGTCTATTTCTCCAGTCAGGGCAACTGTAAGTTTGCCATTGTCCAGAAAACTGGTAAATTGCATGTTTGTTCCTCCTTATGATTTTTTGTTTTCAGTATAGGAAATTGGATTTGGATTTGCCGTCGGAATCCGTAAGGGCAAAAAAAGAAAAGCCTGCAAACCGAAGCTTGCAGGCTTTTAATTGTCTAAAGAATACCACCTGCTATGCAGGTGGTGCAAAAAAGTTATACTTATGCGTAGAAAAAGGAAACCTCCGATGATAGAGTTGTAAGAAGGTTCGGCAACCCCTTACAAACAAGATCAATGGAGGTTATCCAAATG
>JAFXAV010000045.1 GCA_017516785.1 Oscillospiraceae bacterium | reverse complement strand
GGAAGAAGCAGCTGCAGAGAATGAAGCCGGCGGAAGACGAAAGGAAATTGCAGACGAAGCCTGCATGAAACTGAGTGAGCTGAGGAGAAATCCAACGCCTCCGTTTCATGAAGGTGGAGAAAAAAGCAAGCGAGTCTCGACTGAAAAGTCGGGGCTTTTTTGTTTTATACAGGCTGATCGCTTGATATAAAATGTATACGATCAATAACAGTCACTGAAAAAGTGGCTGTTTTCTGTTTTCCTGGATATGCTATGATATATTATCAGAAATTATAAAAGCACCGGACTTCGAAAGAAATCCGGTGCTTTGCATTTTGAAAATGATTACAGATCCACTTCCTTCAGATCTTCATCACGGATGACACGCAGCTCTTTTTTGTTCAGCATGTCGTAGATGCAGGGAACCACGTACAGGGTCATCAGGGTTGCGTAGATGAGACCGCCGATACAGACCACTGTAATGGGCCGCATCAGTGCGCTGCCCACATCCTGGCTGACTGCCATCACCAGCTGGCCCAGAATCGTGGTCAGGGTGGTCATCAGAATGGGCCGCATTCTGGTCACACCTGCTTCGATAATGGATTCCCGGCGTTCCATACCACCCTGCCGTAGCTGATTGATATAGTCCACCAGAACGATGCCGTTGTTGACGATGATGCCCACCAGCATGATAAAGCCGATCATGGAGATAACGCTGACCTCCATGCCGCACAACAGCAGCGCCAGGAAACCGCCGGTAAAGGCCAGGGGGATTGTGAACATGACGATGAAGGGAGATTTCAGGGACTGGAACTGGGCCACCATGATCAGGTACACCAGCAGGATACCGAGAACCAGCATCAGCATCAGCTGTTCCATGGCCTCCATGATGGACTCGTTCTCACCGGTGAAGGTGTAGCTTACGCCGTCGCCCAGATCCGTGTTCTTTAGAGCGGTTTCCGCCTGGGCAGTCAGCAGCGTGACATTGTAGCCTTCCTGCAGATAGGCGGTGACGGTCAGGTAGCGGCGCTGGTTGATGCGGCGAATGGATGCCAGGCTGGAGGTTTCCTCCACCACTGCGAAATCGCTGAGGGGTACTTCCTTGATTTCTCCGTCGGTGCTGGTGACTTCAAAGATATATTCCCGCAGCTCCTCGGCGTTCAGCACGGCGCCTTCTGGCTTCTCGATGATCACATCGGTGGAAATGCCGTCAAGCTCCAGGGATGCTACAGTACCGCTGGCGGTAAGACCGGAGGCCAGTTCCATGTAGACCTGGGCGATGGTCAGACCGTGCTGCATGGCCTGGTTGCGGTCGATGGCTACATGCAGAGCCGGGGCAGCTTTGTCCAGACCATCGGAGACTTCACTGACACCCTCAAGACCAGCCAGCACAGCGGCGGTTTCCCGGGCCGCATTCTGGAGCGCATCCATGTCATTTGCGTAGATATCCACACTGATGCCGCTGCCGGTAAGCATGCTCATATCCATCATGGCAGAAGAAGCGGACACGGTACATTCCATGCCGGAGCAGGCATCTTCGATCTGTTTGCCGATGGCTGCGCCGGAGGCGTCTTCGTCTGCCAGGGTGACGTAAACTGTGACGTTATAGCTGGTGGTACTGATGCCTGCAGATAGAGAAGTGCCTGCATTCATCATGGCTCCCACAGTTTCAATACCATCCACGGCGGCAATCCGGTTCAGAACATCGTCTGCCAGGCTGCTGGCATGGGCCATGTCGATATTCTCGGGCATGGTTACGGAAACAGTGACATTGGGAGAGTCCATGGAGGGCATGAAGATAAAGCCCCGGGAGAGGCTGGCGGCGGCGCTGATGGCAAGAACAATGATGGATGCAATCAGAACCACAACCTTATGGTCCAATGCCCACTGGGCGCTCTTTTTGTACAGGGGCAGCAGCTTCTTTTCCAGGAAACCGTCTCTGGGTTCATGTTCCTTCCGGAGCATGCCGGTGGCCATGGCGGGCACCAAAGTCAGGGCAATGATCAGGGAAGCCAGCAGGGAATAGGTCATGGTCAGGGCCAGATCCGTGAAAAGCTGCCGGGTGATACCTTCCACGAAGACGATGGGCAGGAACACGCAGATGGTGGTCAGGGTGGAGGCGGCAATGGCGCCCACAACCTGTCCGGTGCCGCTGACGGCTGCCTGAATGATGCCGACACCCTTGGCCCGGAGACGGTAGATATTCTCAATGACAACAATGGAGTTATCCACCAGCATGCCCACGGCGATGGCAAGGCCCGACAGGGAGATCATGTTCAGGGATACGCCGGAGAAATACATCAGAACGATGGCGAAAATCACGCTGATGGGGATGGAGCAAAGGGTGATGAAGGTGGGGCGGATATCCTTCAGGAACAGGTACAGCACCAGAACGGAGAACAGGGCGCCCAGGAACAGGTTGCTGAGGATGGATTCCACCACCATGTAGATATAGTCGCCCTGGTTCATCAGGGATACGAAGTGCAGGCCGGGATATTCTGCTTCCAGTTCCCGGAAGCGGTCGGCAATGTTGTTGGTGGTTTCGGCGGTGGCATAGGTGCTCTGCTTTTCGAAGCTCAGCATCACACTGGCCAGACCGTTGAGCTTCGCGTAGGTTTCATTCCGGTTGTCGGTGATGCTCACCACCGCAACGTCTTTCAGATAAATGGGTTCCACGCCCTCCATGCCCATGTCGAAGAGCAGAAGACCCTGAAGGGTATCCAGTTCGGTGATCGTATCGCCGATGGATACCATGTAGTTGACACCGTCTTCTTCTACATAGCCTGCGGGCATGGAGAAATTCTGGGCAGTCAGGATCTGGGTCACCATATCCATGGTGATGATGTTGTTCAGATCGGCCTGGCGCAGGGCATCGGCCCGGTTGTCTTCCAGAGTGGTCATGCCGCTTTCAATCTGGCCCAGGGCCATTTCGATGGAGGCAGAGCCTGCGGCCAGCTGGCCTGCGGCGGTACTCATCTGGATGATGCCCTGCAGCTTCTGCTTTTCCAGTGTGGCCTGGGCTTCCTCGATGGTCAGAAGGCCGGATTCCAGCTGCTTTTGAGTCTCGGTCAGCTGGTCAATTTGCTGTTTCATTTCGGTGACCATGGCCTGCAGGCCTGCCCGGTCAATATTCTGATCGGCAAGAACCTGATCGATGGCGGCAACGGCTTTGTCTGCAGCGGCGACACTGGATTGAGCAGAGGCAATCAGCTCCGGAAGGGTTTCCTCTGTGGCACCGGCTGCTGCCAGGGCAGCCTGGAAGGATGCCTGCTGGGCAGCAAGCTCCGCTTCCAGCTGGATCAGCTGATTTTGCAGCTCGGCTTCCTGTTCAGGGCTTTCGGGCGCTTCCAGCTGTGATTTCACCAAATCAATCTCTGCTTCCAGTTCGGCAATTTGCTGGGACTGAACCTGCAGCTTCTGCAGTGCGGTCAGCTGAGCTTGGGCAGCCTGCTGCTGAGATAGGGCATAGTTGACCTGATCGCTCAGAAGCTTCAGGGGCTGATAGGTTGTTTCCAGTGTCTGAAGCGCGGCATTCAGTTCCTCCTGAGCGGAAAGAAGCTTATCTTTTTCTTCCTTCAGCTTGTCCTCGCCCTTGATGAGCGCATCGGCGCCTGCGCTGAGCTGGGACTGTGCGCTTTTCATCTGCTTCTTGCTGTCTTCCAGTTCCGCTTTCTGGTCTTCCAGTTCCTGAGCGGCTTCATCCAGCTGCTTGTTGATGGCATCGGCGATGCGCTGGTTCACAGCATCGATCATGCCTTGATCCAGAACCACATGAAGCTCCTGCTCCACCATGCCTGTGGTGCTGATCCGGGCGACACCGGGGATGCCTTCCAGCTTGTTCATCAGGGTATCATTGATAAAATCCGTCAGTTCAATGGTGTCCATACCCTCCATGGATAGGGCAGCTACCTCCACAGGAAGCATGGAGGGATTGATTTTCAGTACATAGGGGGTACCCACCATATCGTCCCAGACAGCGGAAAGGGCAGAAATCTGCTGCTGAATGTCCACACCGATGGTGTCCATGTTGACAGACTCCTCAAATTCCAGCATGACCATGCTGACGTTTTCACTGGATGTGGAAGAAACCTCCACAATGTGCTCCAGCCTGGACATGGATTGCTCCATGGGCTTGCTGACTTCCGCCTCTACCTTTTCGGGGCTTGCGCCGGGGTAGGTGGTCATGATCATCACATAGGGGAAATCCATGTTGGGAAGCAGGTCGGGGGTCATCCGGAAATAGGCCACCACACCCAAAACCAGAACGGCAATTACCGCAACGAATACGGTCAGCGGCTTTTTGACTGAAAATTTATGCATACGCGCTCCTAACCGCCCCTGAACGGGCATATGAATTCATCCTTAGTCTATCAGTTGCATTCAATATATTCAACATCAATTATATGAACGTTTTGTAACGTTTCCCTGCGGATACCGCGCGCATTCGTGACTGTATCAGGAGAAGGTTATGAATAGTTATGGTATCCTGCTGGCTGTTTACGTTGACTTCCTGCGCAACAAGAAGGCAGGCAGATAATTTATCATTCCTCGCAATCAGAGCGGGAGGACTTCGATCCTCCCGCTTTTTTGTGCGGAAACTTCTTTTGCACTCTAGGAAGCTGGAAGAAAGTGTGCTATACTGTAATCAGAATCGGTTCCGGGAGGGATGTCCATGGTGGATTTCGATAACCTGCAGAACTATCGGGAGAACAACCGCATCGAAGCCAAGCAGGCGCTGGGCGGTCTTCCAGAGAGCCTATGGGAGACTTACTCTGCCTTTGCCAATGCCGAAGGCGGCGTGATTCTTCTGGGCGTGGAGGAATTGCCCGATAAATCGCTCCATGCTTTGAATATTCTGGATCCCCAGTGGCTGATCGAGGATTTCTGGACCATTGTCAGGGATCCCCACATGGTCAGCACCAACATTCTGACGGAAGAGCATGTGCAGATTCATGAAGTGGATGGAAAGACCATCATTGCCATCACGGTGCCGAAGGCCCGGGATGAGCAGATGCCGGTCTACATCGAAAACGATCCCTGGCGGGGCACCTACCGCCGCAGCGGAGAAGGCGACTGCCGCTGCAGCAGGGAAGAGGTGGAGCAGATGCTGATCCGGGCCGGAAAAGCTTGGTGATATTTTTCTTTACAGTATGAAAAAACAGTGTTATGTTGTGGCTTATTGATTTGATACAAAGAGGTTTTGTGCTATGAAAAGAATGAAACAGGCAAGCAGGTATATGCTGGAAGGCCCGCTGCTTCCGGGTATCATCCGCTATACCATTCCCATTATTCTGACCAGTGTGCTGCAGCTGCTGTTCAACGCCACGGACCTGGTGGTGGTCGGCATGTACTGCGGCAGTGTCTGCGTGGGCGCTGTGGGCGCCACCAACTCCGTGACGAACCTGCTGGTCAATCTGTTTATCGGCCTGTCCGTTGGTGCAGGTGTCTCTGTTGCCCATGGTATGGGCAGCCGCAACGATGAGGAAGTCAGCAACACCGTCCATACCGCCATGATGACTGCTCTGGTCGGCGGCCTGGTCATGACGGTGGTGGGTATTTTCTGCTCCGAACCGCTGCTGCGGCTGATGGGCACCCCCGAGGAGACTCTGCCCCTGTCCGCTCTGTACATGAAGATTTTCTTCGGCGGTATCACCTTCAACATGATCTACAACTACGGCGCCTCCATTCTCCGTGCCTCCGGCGATACCAGAAGTCCTCTGATTTACCTGTGTATGTCCGGTGTCATCAATGTGGTGCTGAACGTGATCTTTATTACGGTTTTCGGCATGAGCGTCGACGGTGTTGCTCTGGCTACAGTGATTGCCATTGCCTTCTCTGCAACCTGTGTTACCCGGGCGCTGATGCGCCGCACTGACAGCTGCCGCCTGGAGCTAAAGAAGCTGAAATTCTATCCTGTACAGCTGCGCAAAATCATCCGCATCGGCCTGCCCGCCGGTATCCAGAGCTCTCTGTTCTCCATCTCCAATGTCATCGTCCAGTCCTCCGTGAACTCCTTCGGTGATGTGTTCGTGGCAGGCAACTCCGCTTCTGCCAGCATCGAAGGCTTCATGTACGTGATGCTGAACGCCTTCCAGCAGGCAACGGTGAACTTCGTTGGCCAGAACGTGGGCGCACGGCAGTACAGCCGGGCCAACAAGACAGTCTGGCTCTGCTTCGGCTGCGTTATCGTGGTGGGCCTTAGCATGGGCACTCTGATCTGTACCTTCGGCGAACATCTGCTGGGCATCTACATCAAGGACTCTCCCCAGGCCATTGCCGACGGCATGATCCGTCTGACTTTCATGAGCATTCCCTATTTCATCATCGGCCTGATGGAAATTACCACCGGCGCGCTCCGCGGTTACGGAGCCTCCATGATCCCCATGATCGTCAGCATTCTGGGTGTCTGCGGTATCCGTCTGGGCTGGATTTTCACCGTGTTCCAGATTCCCCAGTTCCATACCCCCCAGAGCCTGTACCTGAGCTATCCCGTCTCCTGGTCTGTGACGTTTATCGTCCAGTTCATCTTCTTCCTGCTGCTTGTGAAGAAGTATCCCAAGACGGAACATCTGTAAACAAAAAAGCCAGCCGAAGCAATTCGGCTGGCTTTCAATTTTTCTGTGTGTTATTCGCCCAGGCAGTTCATGTCCACCAGAGCGCAGGTGCTTTCGTCGTTGGCGGCTGCGTTCATATCGGTGATGCCGTAGGTCTTTTCCTCCTGGGTTTCCAGGCAGTTCATATCATTCAGAGCGCAGGTGCGATCGTCATCAGCGGAAATGCCGTTTACATTGTTCCATCCCAGAATGGGCTTCTTTTCCTTTGCCATCGTGCTACTCCTCCTTAAGATCATGCGGATGTGGATGGTATCCCTTATACGTCGAGTATATCAGTGAATTGCATAAAATACAAGGGATAATTTATGAATCTTTTGACATTTTGTTGCATTGGATCTTGCCATCGGATATAATATATCCAGAAAACCATATGACGAAAGGAGCATTGCCATGTCTGCCTTAATCGGAAAACCTCTGGATGATTTTTCTGTTTACGGATACTGCCGGGGTGACAGCCGCCTTTATACCCAGGAGGACCTTTTGGGCCACTGGTCCGTACTATTTTTCTATCCTGCCGACTTTACCTTTGTGTGTCCCACGGAGCTGAAGGACCTGGGGGAACATTACGATGCCTTCCTGGATGAGGATTGCGAAATCTACTCCGTCAGCGAGGACACTCATTTTGTCCACAAAGCCTGGGCTGACGCATCGGAAACCATCCGGAATCTGCCCTTTGCGATGCTGGCAGATCCCGCCGGAAAGCTTGCCCGGCAGTTCGGCGTGCTGCTTGAGGAGGAAGGCCAGACCCTTCGGGCGACGTTTCTCCTGAATCCCGATG
Organism: Oscillospiraceae bacterium; assembly: GCA_017516785.1. The sequence continues at coordinate 16,841 of JAFXAV010000045.1, read as the reverse complement.
GGGAAGTGGTGCTCTATGAAATCCATAGCCTGGGCATTGGCCGCAACGCCTCGGAGCTGCTGCGGAAAGTCCAGGCTGCCCGGTTCGTGGCGGAGCATGGCGATCAGGTGTGTCCTGCCAACTGGCGGCCCGGCGAGGAGACTCTGACGCCCAGCCTGGATCTGGTGGGCCTTCTGTAAGAGGTGCGTTATGGAAAATACCTTTCCCAACAAAAGCAGCCTGGTCAATGGACTGCTGGAAGACCAGCTGAAGCAGCTCTTTGCAAGACTGGAAGCGCCGGTAGAATTTACCTGCATCCTGGACGGGAGTGATAAATCCGCTGAGATGGCGGCACTTGTGAATCGCATTGCGACCCTTTCCAAAAAACTGTCCGTTAAGTTTCTGGCACCCGGCGAGGATGCTGCAATGGATGAAGCTCTGGATGCCTCCCTGCTGCCTGCCACGGCGGTGGGCGGCACCCGGATGGTCTTCCATGGTGTTCCCGGCGGCAAGGAGATCACTGCCTTCGCAGGAGCCATCCTGAACGCGGGCAATGCCGCCAAGGCTCTGGACAAATACACGCTCCGGGACATCGCCAAGCTGAAGAAACCGCTGAAGCTTCAGGTCTGCGTCTCTCTCGGCTGTGCCCACTGCAGCCAACTGATGGTCAGCGTCCAGCGCATCGCCTGGGAAAATTCCAATGTGACCGCCCATATGATCGATGCCAATCTCTATCCGGAGCTGGTAAAGACCATGGACATTCAGAGGGTTCCCCTGACGGTCATAAACGGAAAGGACAGATTCTACGGCGGCAAAACCATGGCGGAACTGACCACTTTGCTCGCCAAATACAAAGCTTGAACATTATCTCCAAAAAGTATGGGTAAAGCCTGTGCTTTTTGGAGATTTTTCTAAATTCTGGCCGTTTTTCGTTGCGTATTTGTGCATATCGTGATACAGTTTCAGTAAGCAGAACCCCAATGTCGCAGCGGATCAGCCGGCAGCCAAAGCCCGCCTGACGCTGCGATTTTTGCAAACTGCATTTCCTTTTTCGGTGTGCATATGCATAGCATTGAAAGGAAGTACCTCCGTTTCGGATTCGCCTTTGCGGAGTTAGGAATTGACAATCAAACCTGAGGAGGAATTCACTATGGCAAAATACATCATGGCTCTGGATGCGGGCACCACTTCCAACCGCTGCATTCTCTTCAATGAAGCGGGCGAGATGTGCTCCGTAGCCCAGAAGGAGTTTACCCAGTTCTTCCCCAAACCCGGTTGGGTCGAACACGACGCAAATGAGATTTGGGCAACCCAGCTGGAAGTTGCCCAGAAGGCCATGGCAAATGTCAATGCCAGCGCCGCTGATATCGCCGCCATCGGCATCACCAATCAGCGCGAAACCACCATCGTCTGGGACCGCCACACCGGCGAACCCGTCAGCCATGCCATTGTCTGGCAGTGCCGCCGTACCTCTGAGTACTGCGACTCTCTGAAGGAAAAGGGTCTGACCGACATTTATCGCGCCAAGACCGGTCTGGTCATCGATGCATACTTCTCCGGCACCAAGCTCCGCTGGATTCTGGAAAACGTTCCCGGCGCCCGTGAAAAGGCAGAAGCCGGCGATCTGCTCTTTGGCACCGTGGAAACCTGGCTGATCTGGAAGCTCACTGGCGGCAAGTCCCATGTGACCGATTACTCCAACGCTTCCCGTACCATGCTGTTCAACATCAATACTCTGGAATGGGACGATGAGATCCTGGCCGAGCTGAACATCCCCAAGAGCATGTTGCCCGTGGCAAAGCCCTCCAGCTGCATCTACGGCGAGACCCTGGCTCAGTTCTTTGGTGCCAAGGTCCCCATCGCCGGCGCAGCAGGCGACCAGCAGGCTGCCCTCTTCGGTCAGACCTGCTTCGAGCCCGGTGAAGCCAAGAATACTTACGGCACCGGCTGCTTCATGCTGATGAACACCGGCGAGAAGCCTGTTTTCTCCCAGAATGGCCTGGTCACCACCATCGCCTGGGGCCTGGATGGCAAGGTGAATTACGCCCTGGAAGGCTCCATCTTCGTGGCCGGCGCTGCCATCCAGTGGCTCCGCGACGAGCTGAGAATTATTGATTCCTCCCCCGACTCTGAATACATGGCCCGCAAGGTCAAGGATACCAACGGCTGCTATGTGGTTCCCGCCTTTACCGGTCTGGGCGCTCCCCACTGGGACCAGTATGCCCGCGGCACCATCGTGGGTCTGACCCGCGGTGTCAACAAGTATCACATCATCCGTGCAACCCTGGATTCCCTGTGCTATCAGACCAACGACGTTCTGCAGGCCATGAAGGCTGACTCCGGCATCGAGCTGGCAGCGCTGAAGGTAGACGGCGGCGCTTCCGCCAATAACTACCTGATGCAGACCCAGTCCGACCTGATCAATGCTCCCGTTCAGAGACCCGTCTGTGTTGAAACCACCGCCATGGGCGCAGCCTACCTCGCAGGTCTTGCGGTTGGCTATTGGAAGAGTAAGGAAGAGGTCATCAAGAACTGGGCCATCGACCGCACCTTCGAGCCCGCCATCGAAGAGGCAGACCGCGCTGAGCGCATCAAGGGCTGGAATAAGGCTGTGAAGTGTTCCTACAGCTGGGCCAAGGATTAAGTAAATCCCCTGGCCCCCTCAGAGAGGGGGACAAGGTCGCTAAAGTTCCACATAACAAATAACAGGAGGAAAATGATATGTTACCTTATATTGCTGAATTCCTGGGCACCATGATTCTGATCATCCTGGGCGACGGCGTTGTTGCCAACGTCACCCTGAATAAGTCCGGCATGAAGGGCGCAGGCTCCATCCAGATCACCATCGCCTGGGGCTTTGCCGTTATGCTTCCTGCATTCATCTTCGGCGCTGCTTCCGGCGCCCACTTCAACCCTGCATTGACCCTGGCTCTGGCTGTTGACGGTTCCCTGGCCTGGGGCCTGGTTCCCGGCTACATCCTTGCCCAGTTTGCGGGCGCCATCGTCGGTGCCGTGATCGTCTACATCATGTTCAAGGATCAGTTCGATGCTACCGAAGATCCCGGCACCAAGCTGGGTGTCTTCTCCACCGGTCCCTCCATCCCCAATATTCCCCGCAACATCTTCTGTGAAGCCGTTGCGACCTTCGTCCTGGTCTTCGCCATCAAGGGCGTTCCCGCCGCTGCTCCCGCTGGTGTCGGCAATCTGCTGGTTTGGGGCATTATCGTCTCCATCGGTATGTCTCTCGGCGGCCTCACCGGTTATGCTCTGAACCCCGCCCGTGATATCGGCCCCCGTATCGCCCACGCATTCCTCCCCATCAAGGGCAAGGGCTCTTCCAACTGGGGCTATGCCATTGTTCCTCTGCTGGGACCCGTCATCGGCGCTCTGGTCGCCGTTGGTCTGTACGCCATCATTCCCTGGTAATTGTGACATCCTGATAGGTTAATTTACGGCCCCCTCGTCCGGCTTTCCGGGCGGGGGGAGTCCTGCCTTTCCATCCAATAAAGGAGTGAATGTATCTTGGTAGATATTATCGTCATTGGCGCGGGCGTTTCCGGCTGCGCCATTGCCCGGGAACTGTCCCGGAAGAAGGCCAGCATTCTGGTCATCGACAAGGAAGAGGATGTCTGCTGCGGCACCTCCAAGGCCAATTCCGCCATCGTACACGCCGGTTACGATGCCGCCCACGGCTCCCTGATGGCCAAGCTGAACGTTCAGGGCAGTGAAATGATGCCCCAGCTTGCCAAGGATCTGGATATCCACTACAAGCAGAATGGCTCCCTGGTTGTCATGATCGCAGAAGAAGACCGCCCCAATCTGATGAAACTCTATGAAAACGGCGTTGCCAACGGCGTCAAGGGCCTGCGAATCGTGGAGCGGGACGAGCTGGTTTCCATGGAACCCAACATCTCCGATGCTGCCGTGGCTGCTCTGTATGCTCCCACCGGTGCCATCATCTGCCCCTTCGGCCTGACCTATGCGCTGGCTGAAAACGCAGCTGCCAACGGCGCAAAATTCCAGTTTGACTCCGAAGTTACCGGCATCGAGAAAATCGACGGTGGCTGGAAAGTACATACGGTCAAGGGCGAACTGGAAGCCAGGGTTGTTGTCAACGCAGCGGGCGTCTATGCGGACAAGCTGCACAACATGGTTTCTGAGGACACCATGACCATTACCCCACGTCGGGGCGACTATTTCCTGCTGGACCGCACCACCGGCGGCCACGTGAATGCCACCATTTTCCAGCTGCCCGGTAAGTACGGCAAGGGCGTTCTGGTGGCCCCCACTGTCCACGGCAACACCATCGTTGGCCCCACCGCCATTGATATCGAGGACAAGGAAGGTGTCAACACCACCCGTGCCGGTCTGGACGAAGTCCGGGACAAGTGCGGAAAGGCTGTCAAGAATCTGCCTCTGCGGGAAACCATTACCAGCTTTGCAGGCCTACGTGCCCATGAAAAGCGCCATGAGTTCTTCATCGGCGAGATCGCACCTGGTTTTGTGGACTGCGCCGCTATCGAGTCTCCCGGCCTTTCCTCTGCTCCCGCCATCGGTGTGATGGTAGCGGATATCGTCACTGGCATTCTGAATCTGGAAGATGATCCCGCTTTTGTGGGCACCCGGAAGGGTATCCTGGATCCCAAGGTACTGCCCTTTGAAGAGCGCAGCGCCCTCGTGAAGGAAAATCCCGCCTACGGCACCGTCATCTGCCGCTGCGAGACCATCACCGAAGGTGAAATCATCGATGCCATCCACCGGGTTCCCGGTGCAAGAAGCATCGACGGCGTGAAGCGCCGCACCCGCGCCGGCATGGGCCGCTGCCAGGGCGGCTTCTGCAGCCCCAGAGTGCTGGAAATCCTGGCCCGTGAGCTGGGCGTTTCCATGAGCGAGATCACCAAGGCCGGAGGCAATTCCAAAATCATCGTCGGCACCAACAAGGACATCTGGTAAGGAGGGGTGCGCTATGAGAGAATATGAACTTGTCATCATCGGCGGCGGCCCCGCCGGACTTGCCGCTGCGGTTGCCGCTTACAAGGCGGGCGTCACCGACATCCTGATTCTGGAGCGTGACAACGAGCTGGGCGGCATTCTGAACCAGTGCATCCACAATGGCTTCGGCCTGCACACCTTTAAGGAAGAGCTCACCGGCCCCGAGTATGCTGACCGTTTCATCCAGCAGGTCAAGGAGCTGGACATTCCCTATAAGCTGAACACCATGGTCCTGGACCTGGCCGCTGACAAGACCGTCACCGCCATGAACCGGGAGGATGGCCTGTTCCAACTGCATCCCAAGGCTGTTGTTCTGGCCATGGGCTGCCGGGAGCGCCCCAGAGGCGCCCTGAACATCCCCGGCTTCCGTCCTGCCGGCATTTATACCGCAGGCACCGCTCAGCGGCTGGTGAACATGGAAGGCTTCATGCCCGGCCGCAAGTGTGTGATTCTGGGTTCCGGCGACATCGGCCTGATCATGGCCCGCCGCATGACACTGGAAGGCGCCGAGGTCAAGGTTGTTGCCGAGCTGATGCCCTATTCCGGCGGTCTGAAGCGCAACATCGTCCAGTGCCTGGATGACTACGGCATCCCCCTGAAGCTGAGCCACACTGTGGTGGACATCAAGGGCAAGGAGCGGGTGGAGGGCATCGTCATCGCCCAGGTGGACGACAAGATGAAGCCCATCTCCGGCACTGAGATTGAGTACGAATGCGACACCCTGCTGCTGTCCTGCGGATTGCTTCCCGAAAACGAACTGTCCCGTGCCGCCGGTGTCTCCATCAACCCCCTGACCAACGGCCCCAGAGTCAACGAAAATCTGGAGACCAACGTTCCCGGCATCTTCGCCGCAGGCAACGTGCTCCATGTCCATGACCTGGTGGACTTCGTCTCCGAGGAGGCAAACGCAGCCGGCCGGCATGCCGCAGAATACGTCCTGGGTAATCAGGAAGTAGGCGGCAAGACTCTGCCCATCAGGACTTCCGGCGGTGTCCGCTACACCGTTCCCGTGGAAATCCGTCCTGAGGCTCTGAATCCCGAAGGCAAGGTTACCATCCGCTTCCGGGTTGGCGCTGTCTATCAGAACAAGCGCATCGTCATCTATGCTGGCGATAAGCAGATCTTCACCAAGAAGCGTCCTGTTCTGGCTCCCGGTGAAATGGAGACAGTGAACCTGAAGAGCAAGCTGCTGATTGACTGCCCCGAAGCCGACGACATTACTGTGACACTGGAGGATGCCTGATATGAAAAAAGTGAATCTGATCTGCATCGGCTGTCCTCTGGGCTGCCCTCTGGAAGTGGAAATGGAGGGCAGGGAAGTTCTGACCGTTTTCGGCAATACCTGTAAAAACGGCGAAAAGTACGCCCGGAAGGAACTGACCAATCCCACCCGCATTGTGCCCAGCCTGGTCCGTGTTACCGGCGGCACATTGGGCATGGTTTCCGTCAAGACAGCCACCGACATTCCCAAGGGCAAGATTTTTGACTGCGTCAAAGAACTGAAGAAAAATGACGTTCCCGCTCCGGTCCACATCGGCCAGGTCATCATCGAAAACGTGGCAGGCACCGGCGTTGCCGTGGTTGCCACCAAGAACGTTCCCGCAAAAAAATGAACCATCCATCAGAAATGCCCGCCAAAAGGCGGGCATTTCTTGTGGTTGCAAAAATCTTCAAAACAGGGTAAAATAGCGCCATATCCATTTACCCGGGAGGGAAAGCACTATGAAACGAATTCTCAGCCTGCTGCTTGCTGCGGCGCTGTTTTTATCATTTACCGGCTGCGGTCTTCTGATTCCCAAGGAAACGGAACCGCCCACGGAGCCTACCGAGGCGGAAATTCCGCTGGAAGCCGTTGCTGACGAGCGGCCCTGCCTCGGCCAGGAACTGAAGGTCAGCTCTGTTCTGGAAGAGTCTAATCCTGTTTCCAAGATCTTGATGCAAGCGGGAAGTGTCTTTGAAGCCAAAACCGGCTGCTCTGTGAATTTCACCTGGCAGGCTTTCGACCTGGAAGCGGGGGAGAAGATTCCGTATAATCCCAGTCTGACAGGTGTTTACTACAATTTGGATGTGTTTGAAAACTGCGGCATCACGGCTCTTCCTGAAACCTGGGAGGAATTTCTGCAGCTGTGTGAAGCGCTGAAAAACGCAGGCTATCAGCCCCTTTCCATCAATTCTGAGGATGCGGCTTTGGCCTTCGAAGTGCTGCTTCTGCCCATCCTGGGCAGCTTGAACTCCGTGGAAATCTGGGAGGAAAACGAGCAGGCGGTAGCTGCGCTGCAGAAGATGGCAGATCTGGCTGCTGCCGGGTATCTGATCATGGCCGATGCTCCCGTCGGGCAGGATAAGCTGGCCCGGAGCAATGCTGCCATGACCATTGGCAATCTCGACAGCTGCGAGCAGATTGAGGAGCGGAACCTGATGGACATTTCATGGGGCGTGATTCCCATGTTTGGCGGCTTTGCAAACCTTGATGCGCTGGCAGTCCAGGGAAGCGCCGAGGCCGTTGCCGCCTTTGCAGAACTGCTCATAGAGGGTGAATTCGATCAGCTTCGTGCCGATGTGACCGGGGGAATTCCTGCCGACTCTGCCAATTCCGATGTGCTGCCCGGTGGTATGGAAGCTATGAAAAAGGCAGTCGGCAGCCGCTTTGTGGACAATGAAAAGCTCCAGACAGTTTGCCTGGAACTCTGGAACGGAAAGTTCCCGGAAGCGGTACGTTTTGCCGCTGCACTGGATGATCTGGCAAAGAATTGACACTTTTGCAATTTTATGGTATCCTTAACAGAACGAAACGAAGGGAGATACCTTATGCGTTTACAGGAATCCGGTGAAATGTATCTGGAGACGATTTACAGACTGTCCAGGCAGTCCAGCTCTGTCCGGTCTATCGATATCAGTGAATATATGGGTTACTCCAAACCCAGTGTGTCCCGGGCAGTGAGCCTGCTGAAGCAGGGCGGCTATATCGTCATGGACAATGACAACTACATCACTCTGACGGAGTCCGGCCTGGAAATTGCCGAGAAGATCTACAGCCGCCACACGGTTCTCACCGAGCTGCTGGTTCATCTGGGCGTTTCCGAGGAGATTGCTTCCGAGGATGCCTGCCGGATGGAGCATACCATCAGCGATGAGACCTTTGAGGCCATCAAGCGGCACGTGGAAAGCTTTTGATCAAAAGCAAAAGCGCGGCTTACGCCGCGCTTTTTTCATGCATCCAGAAGTTTTTCAATGTCTGCCTTGGGGCGGTAGCCCACGGCAGTGGCGGCAATTTTACCGTCTTTCATGACAACCAAAGTGGGGATGCTGGTGATGCCGAACTGCATCGCAAGTTCCATTTCCTCATCCACGTTGATTTTGCCCACCAGAACGTCTTCCCGCTCTTCGGCGATTGCTTCCACCATGGGGGCGATCATCTTGCAGGGACCGCACCACACTGCCCAGAAATCCAGCAGAACGGGGATTTTGGATTCAACCACCAGGGACTGGAAATTGTCTTTCGTGATGTGTACAACGGACATAGATAACACTTCCTTTGTATGTTTTTCTATGGCCAGTATATCCTATTTGGGGTCGGGATGCAATGCATAAATTGCAGTTTGGCGATGCGTTTGCTCTGCACTACTTGCCTCCCTCTCTGAGGGAGGTGGCAGCCCGAAGGGCTGACGGAGGGAGTGTCCTATCGACTTTACGACACTCCCCCAGTCAAAAATCAAAGATTTTTGCCAGCCCCCTCAGGGAGGGGGCCGAGGGTGGCTTCGCCACCGAACACCTCGATAAACTGCAATTTGACATTTTCCATCCGACCTGCTATGATGCTGAAAAGGAGTGATATTATGAGTGGTTGTGCAAACTGCAGCGGCGGCTGCGGTGGATGCAGCGGCTGCGGCAGCGCTATGGAGCTGAGCCGGGGTGAAATCCAGATGATTTTGAAGCTGGGCCAGATTCCCTTCCTGCCCGTCGCCCGGAAGGCAGGCGACGATATTCCGGTGTATCTGGAAGATGACGACTATACCCCCGAAGAATACAGCCTGATTTTGCAGTGTCTGGAAAAGCGGGGCCTCATCGACATCGACTACTGGCAGCCTCTGAAGTCCTTCAATGACAGCGCCTATTCTGCTTACCCTCTGCGAGGAAGCTTTGCTCTGACAGCCCGGGGGCAGCAGGTTCTGGAGCTTCTGGAAATCCAGGGTGCAGAATAAATATTTGTCCACAGAAAAATATTTGTACTTGACGAACGGACACGAAATTGCTACAATGATTACAATATTTGAAAAGCTGTGAAGGGAAGAGTAAGCTTGCCGCCTTCGTTCAGAGAGCCCTGATTGGTGTGATGGGGTACGACAGAAGCAGGCCGAATATGGTCCCGGAGCCGCGCAGGCGATAGGTAGTCTGCGACGGGTGCGCCCGTTAGAGCGCCGGAGTATGCTGGTACTCCCGGAGGCAGCAGCCGCGAGGTTGCTGTAAAACAAGGTGGTAACACGAAATTTTTTTCGTCCTTGTGCTTGAGGCACAAGGGCGTTTTCTTTTTATTCAGGAGGCGATTTTTTGGAACCCATTATTGAAATCAGAAACCTCTCCAAGACATTCGGCACCGGCGAAGATAAGGTCGCCGCACTGCAGGATGTTTCCCTTTCCGTCCAGAAGGGCGAGATTTTCGGCATCATCGGCCTGTCCGGTGCCGGTAAATCCACTCTGGTCCGCTGCATCAATCTGCTGGAGCGGCCCGATATGGGTCAGGTGCTGTATCATGGTCAGGACCTGATGGGCATGTCCGACAAGCGGCTGCGCCAGCAGCGCCGGAAGATCACCATGATTTTCCAGAGCTTCAACCTACTGGACCAGCGCACTGCTCTGGACAACATCTGCTTCCCCCTGGAACTGGTTGGCACTCCCCGGAAGGAAGCCAAGAAAAAGGCCATGGAGCTGCTGGAAACCGTCGGCCTTCCCGACAAGGCCAACGCCTATCCCGTCCAGCTGTCCGGCGGACAGAAGCAGCGCATCGCCATCGCAAGAGCTCTGGCAACCAACCCCGAAGTGCTGCTCTGCGACGAGGCAACCTCTGCCCTCGACCCCCAGACCACCGATTCCATTCTGAATCTGCTGCAGACCATCAGCCGGGACCGGGGCATCACCGTCATCATCATCACCCATCAGATGTCCGTCATTGAGCAGATCTGCAACCGGGTTGCCATTCTGGATTCCGGCGCTGTGGCGGAAATCGGCAGGGTGGAGGATGTGTTCCACAATCCCCAGACCGATGCCGGACGCCGGCTGGTGAGCCCTGATTCCCATCTGCCCCTGTCCACCTGGGCAGGCCCCGTGGCCCGCATCGCCTTCAACGGCAATGCATCCGCTGATCCTATCGTTGCCACTCTGGCTGTAAAGATGGGCGAGATTGTCAGCATCCTGGGCGCCGATACCCGCAATATCGACGGCAAGGCCTTCGGCACCATGCTGGTGAGCCTGCCGGAAGATATCGCCCGGAAGCAGAAAATCATGGATTACCTGAACGCCCTGGACGGCGTTACCGCAGAGGAGGTGCAGTGAGATGTTTGATCTGTTTTCCGATCCCGTAAAAGTGGCCCAGCAGGTGGAAATCATCCTCAGCGAATTTCCCTTTGCCACCTGGGAAACCCTGTACAGCCTGGTGCTGGAAGTGATTTTTGCCTATGTGATCGGCCTGCCTCTGGGCGTGATCCTGGTCACCGGTGAAAAAGAGGGCATTCACCCGCTGTCCGGCTGGCTGATGAAGATCGTAAATGTTGTGATCAATCTGCTGCGATCCGTGCCCTTCCTGATTCTGATGATCATCGCCCTGCCTCTTTCCAAGATCATCGTGGGCACCAAGGTGGGTACTCCTGCCACGATCCCTCCCATGGTGGTTTGTGCATTCCCTCTGGTTGCCAGAATGGTGGAAAGCTCCCTTCGTGAAGTGAACCAGGGCGTTATTGAAGCTGCCCAGTCCATGGGTGCCTCCACCTGGCAGATCATCACCAAGGTACTGCTTCCCGAAGCGGTTCCCAGTCTGATTTCCGGCGGCACCATCACCGTCGGCACCATCCTGGGCTACGGCGCCATGGCTGGTATCATCGGCGGCGGCGGTCTGGGCAAGATTGCCATCCAGTATGGTTACTACAACTTTAAGTTTATTGTCATGTGGGCTGCCGTCATCGGCCTGATCATCCTGGTCCAGATCTTCCAGTCTGCAGGCGGCCATCTGGCACAGCGTATGGACAAGCGCCTGCGCAACAGAAGTTAATTTTGATGCCCTGAAGCATCTAAAATAGAAAAGGAGTTAAGAAATATGAAGAAGATCCTCGCTATCGCTCTGGCTCTGGTTCTGACCCTGAGCCTGGCCGCCTGCGGCGGCTCCGCCGACGACAAGACCATCACCGTCGCTGCCTCTCCCACCCCCCATGCTGAGATCCTGAAGGTTGCCGGCGAAGTCCTGGCAAAGGACGGCTGGACCCTGGAAGTCACCGAGTACTCCGACTATGTGGTTCCCAACAACGTGGTCGAAGACGGCGAAATCGATGCCAACTACTTCCAGCATGTGCCCTACCTGGACACCTTCAATGCTGAAAATGGCACCCATCTGGTGAGCGTTGCCATGGTTCACTACGAGCCCTTCGGCATCTACGCAGGCACCAAGTCCGCCATCGCCGACCTGGCTGAGGGCGACAAGATTGCCATCCCCAACGACGGTTCCAACCGCGCCCGCGCTCTGCTGCTGCTGGAAGCTGAAGGTATCATCGGTCTGGCAGACGGCGTCGGCATGGAAGCCACCGTTCTGGACATCACCGAGAATGCCCTGAATCTGGAAATCATCGAAATGGAAGCTGCTCAGATCGCCGGTGTCCGTGACTCCGTTGCTCTGGCTGTCATCAACGGCAACTACGCTCTGCTGGCTGGCCTGAATGCCGGTACCGATGCTCTGGCTGTTGAGGACGCCGAGTCCATCTCCGCTACCACCTATGCCAACGTTCTGGTCGTCAAGGAAGGCAACGAGAATGCTGAAAAGATCCAGGCTCTGAAGAATGCTCTGCTGAGTGATGCTGTCAAGGCTTACATCAACGACACCTACTCCGGCGCAGTTGTGCCCATTTTCTAAGTGAAAACAGACTGAGGGAGGCGAAAGCCTCCCTTGTTTTATATGGTGAAGAGATTGGAAAAATGCAGTTTGGCGGAGTGTTGCACTGGCGCGGGAGCGCCCTATAGCTTCCCCCTGGGGGGAAGCTGGCAGTCCGACAGGACTGACTGATGAGGGGAAAAGTACAGAATTACAGAAGTATACTAAACTATTTGAGTGTGTCCTCTCATCCGCTCCTTCGGGGCACCTTCCCCCCAGGGGGAAGGTATTAGCTCAACAAAATGCAATTTATCTGTGCGCCGCTGACGCATCTTTGTGTTTGTGCGGTTGATTTTTCCCTGCCGGACTGCTATAATCAGTACAATGCAAACCATGTCGATCCATGAGAGGAGATCCCCCTATGAAAAAAGGAGACCACCTGTATCAGCAGTATGTCAACATTCTGAAAGAAGAGCTGCGGCCTGCCATGGGCTGCACCGAGCCCATCGCCCTGGCCTATGCCGGCGCCAAAGCCCGGCAGCTTCTGGGCGCGCTGCCTGAAAAAGTGACCCTGTTCGTCAGCGGCAACATCATCAAAAATGTCAAGAGCGTGGTGGTTCCCAACACCGGCGGACTCCATGGCCTGGCGGCGGCGGTCTGCGCCGGTATTTACTGCGGCGATGCGGAAAAGGAGCTGCAGGTCATCAGCCAGGTGACGGAAGAACAGAGAGCTGGATTGCCCGACTATATTGAGGCAGTTGATCCTGATATCCAGGCGGCGGATTCCGACCTGGTTTTCGATATTGACCTGACCGTGGAGGCCCAGGGACATAAGGTCCGGGTGCGGATCGTCAACAATCACACCAACATTGTGCTGATTGAGCGGGACGGCGAAAAGCTGCTGGAACTGCCTATTTCGGACTCCTCCGAAGAGGGACTGACGGATAAATCCTGCCTGACCATCAAGGATATCGTAGCCTTTGCAGACTGTCTGGATGTGGAAGACATCCGGGAAGTGGTGGAGCGGCAGATTCGCTACAATATGGCCATCGCCCGGGAGGGTATGCGCCACCGCTGGGGCGCCAACATCGGCAAGGTCATAATGCGCCGCCAGGGCGGCTCCATCGACAACAAGGCAAGAGCCTATGCTGCCGCCGGTTCCGATGCCCGGATGAGTGGCTGCGATATGCCCGTCATCATCCTCTCCGGCTCCGGCAATCAGGGCATTACCGCCAGCGTGCCGGTGGCCATCTATGCACTGGAACTGGATGTGCCTGACGATATGCTGCTCCGGGCCGTTGCCCTCAGCGACCTGGTCACCGTCCATCAGAAGGCGGGCATCGGCAGATTGTCTGCTTACTGCGGTGCCATTTCCGCAGGCTGCGGTGCAGGCGCGGGCATTGCATACCTTCAGGGCGGTGGCGAAGAGGCTGTTGCCCACATTGTGGTCAATGCCATTGCCATTCTCTCCGGCACCATCTGCGACGGCGCCAAGGCATCCTGTGCGGCAAAAATCGCCGCAGCGGTGGATGCGGGCATTCTGGGCTACCACATGTATCTGGAAGACCAGCAGTTCTACGGCGGCGACGGCATCGTCACTAAGGGCGTGGACAAGACTGTCCGCAACATCGGTATCCTGGCCAGGGAGGGCATGAAGGAGACCGACAAGACCATTCTGGAGATTATGCTCCAGAATGACTGAACACATTATTACGCAAAATCGAGATGATCTGATTTATGAATTGGAACGCTTACCGCACCGGTGTCCATCGGGGACTTCCGGTGGGTATGGGATACTTCAGCGTCAGCTTCGGCTTCGGCGCCATGGCGGCAGCCAACGGCATCAAGGCTCTGGACGCCACATTGATTTCCGCATCAAACCTGACCAGTGCAGGCCAGTTTGCGGGCCTGACATTGATTCTGGCGGCATCGGGACTCTGGGAACTGATTCTGACCCAGCTGGTCATCAACAGCCGCTATGCCCTGATGAGCCTGGCCCTTTCCCAGAAGATGGGCGGCCGCATCGGAGTTCTTCCCCGGATTTTCATCGCATTTTTCAATACCGATGAGATTTTTGCCCTGGCTATGGCGGAAAAAACGCCCCTGACCACAGCCTTTATGCTGGGTCTCGGCACGCTGCCCTTCATCGGCTGGACCTGTGGCACTCTGCTGGGCGCCCTGGCAGGCTCCGTGCTGCCTCTGATGGTCCGCACCGCCTTGGGTGTGATGCTCTACGGCATGTTCATCGCCATTGTGGTGCCCCCTGCAAAGGAAGAAAAGGCTGTGCTCGCAGCCTGCCTGATGGCCCTTGTCTTAAGCTGCCTCTTTACCTGGTTTCCGGTGCTGAACACCGTTTCTGCCGGTATCTCCATCGTCATCTGCACCGTGACAGCCGCCGCCCTCTGCGCCTGGCTGTTTCCCATCCCTGACGAGGAGGTGGCCGAATGAGCATCTATACCTACATCATCGCCATGGCGGTGACCACATACCTCATCCGGATGCTGCCCCTGACGGTCTTCCGCAAGCCGATCAAGAGCCGTTTTGTCCGGTCGTTCCTGCACTATGTGCCCTATGCCTGCCTGACGGCCATGACCTTCCCGGCAATCCTCTACGACACCACCTATATCCTCAGCGGCATTGCCGCCCTGGCGGTGGCTGTGATTCTGGCATTTCGTGGAAAGAGCCTCATCGTGGTGTCCCTGGCAAGCTGCGCGGCGGTGTTCATTTCGGAACGAATTATTGCGCTTTTGTAAAGAAACAGTGTATTTTTGGCCCGTCCCTTGACATCGGACGGGCCTTTTGTTATAATGCGCCATGAAAAGGGAGTAGTCGGCGCAGCCTTTGCGTGGCCTGGTCAACATGCTGAAGGGATACCTTCTGGCCGGGTCTTAATTGACGAGACTTTGCGGTCGGCCAGCCCTTTTCGAGCTTCTGTGCTGACCATACTTCAGTACGGAGGTTTATTTTTTTATGGGTTTTGGAGAACTCTTCCTGCTGGCTGTGGGCGTGAGCATGGATGCCTTCGCGGTGTCCGTGTGCAAAGGCCTTGCCATGAAGAAAGCAACCCTTGGCGGCCAGCTGACCTGCGGCGTGTGGTTCGGCGGCTTCCAGGCATTGATGCCCCTCATCGGCTTCTTCCTGGGAACCCTCTTTGCCGAAGCTATTGAGGCAGTGGACCACTGGATTGCATTTGGTCTGCTGGCGATCATCGGCGGCAATATGCTGAAAGACGCCTTCGGATGCGACTGCGACTGTGAAGAGCACAGCGCGGATCTTTCCGTGAAGACCATGTTCGTCATGGCTGTGGCCACATCCATTGACGCACTGGCTGTCGGCATTTCCCTGGCTATGGCCGGCAATGTCAACATCTGGGTGGCAATCACCCTAATTGGCCTGACCACCTGCGTGTTTTCTGCCATCGGCGTGAAGATCGGCAATATCTTCGGCAGCCGCTTTGAAAAGAAGGCACAGATGGCCGGCGGCGTGATTCTGATCCTGCTGGGTCTGAAGATTCTGCTGGAGCACTTGGGAATTCTGGCATGAGAAAGCAGGAAAAAATCAGCACGGTTCTCATTGTGCTGAATCTGGCCCTCATCTGGGGAAACTCCCTGCTTCCCGGCAGCGCATCCGGCGCCATGAGCGGCGGCGAGATGGAGTTTGTCATGGAGCTGCTGAGAATTCCGGAAGAACATGCACCTGCAGTGCATCTATTCGTCCGAAAAGCGGCCCATTTCACGGAGTTTGCCTGTCTGGGCGCGCTTCTTTGCTGGAGGTTTCGCCTGGCAGGGGAGCGGAGATGGCATCTGCCGGTGCTTTGCGGCATGGCCGCAGCTCTGGTTGATGAGACCATCCAGATGTTCAGTCCCGACCGGGGACCGAGCCTTGTCGATGTATGGATCGATACGGCAGGCGCAGCGGCAGGTATGATCCTGCTTCTGTGCGGTTATCATGTAATCAAAAGAATAAAAAACAAAACATAAATTTGGAGGAAACAACATGAATAAGTTTATTTCTATGCTGCTTGCTCTGGTCATGGTCTTCGGCCTGACTGCCTGCGGCGGCGCAGCACAGCCCACCGAGGCTCCCGAAGCTCCCGCTGCAAATCTGGAAGGTACTCTGGAAGAGCTGCTGACTCAGGTTGTCGAGGTGCAGCCTGTTGAGTTCATGGGCGGCGTGATCCCCGTGGATCTGACCGACACCAGCGAGGACGGCCTGTGGGCCATCAAGTACTACACCGGCCTGGACAGCGCCGAGGGCATCACCGAAATTGGCGTTTACGAGCCCATGATGGGTTCCATCGCTTTCTCCATGGTCATGGTCCGCACCGCTGAGGGCATGGATCCTGCATCCGTTGCTGAAGCTATGAAGACCGGCATCGACCAGAGAAAGTGGATCTGCGTCGAAGCAGACGATCTGATGACTGCTTCCTTCGGCGATGTTGTGATGCTGATCATGGTCGGCAGCGACACCGGCATGGCTTCTCATTCCTTTGTTGACGCATTCCAGACTGTCTGCGCAAATCAGGTTGAGGGCGCTGAAGTAAAGGTTCACTAAAATACAAAAGGCAGCGGCATCCGTCGCTGCCTTTTTCGTAAATGAAAAACAAATTGCAGTTTGGCGAGCTGTTTGGTGGCGAAGCCACCCTCGGTCCCCGCTTTGAGGGGGCTGGCAAAAATCTTTGATTTTTGACTGGGGGAGTGTCGTAAAGTCGATAGGACACTCCCTCCGTCAGCCCTTCGGGCTGCCACCTCCCTCAGAGAGGGAGGCAAGTGGTGCGGCGCAAACTCACAGACAAACT
>JAFXAV010000044.1 GCA_017516785.1 Oscillospiraceae bacterium | reverse complement strand
TATCGAAGGGTTCGCCGGTACGGCCGTCATACAGGATGGTCTTGCCGTCCTCACGCAGGCCTGCCAGCTTCAGGGTCTCGCGGATGTCCTTCTCGTTGGCGCCGTCGAAGACGGGGGTGGCAACATGCCAGCCCAGAGCCTTGGCAGCGTAGCCCAGATGGACTTCCAGCACCTGGCCGATGTTCATACGGGAAGGCACGCCCAGGGGGTTCAGAACCACATCCAGGGGAGTGCCGTCGGGCAGGAAGGGCATATCTTCCTCAGGCAGAACGCGGGAAACGACACCCTTGTTGCCGTGACGGCCTGCCATCTTATCGCCCACGCCGATCTTACGCTTCTGTGCCAGGTAAACGCGGACAGACTTGGTAACGCCGGGAGCCAGCTCGTCGGAATTTTCCTTGGTGAAGATCTTCACGTCCACGACGATGCCGGAGGTACCGTGAGGCACCTTCAGAGAGGTATCCCGGACTTCTCTTGCCTTCTCGCCGAAGATGGCCCGCAGCAGGCGCTCCTCGGGGGTCAGCTCGGTTTCGCCCTTGGGAGTGACCTTACCGACCAGGTAATCGCCGGGCCGCACCTCCGCGCCGACGCGGATGATGCCGTTCTCGTCCAGATCCTTCAGGGTATCTTCGCCCACATTGGGGATATCCCGGGTGATCTCTTCCGGTCCCAGCTTGGTGTCGCGGGCTTCGGTCTCATACTCCTCGATGTGGATGGAGGTGAAGACGTCCTCCCGGACCAGACGCTCGTTCAGCAGAATGGCGTCCTCGTAGTTGTAACCTTCCCAGGTAACGAAGCCGATCAGCACGTTCTTACCCAGAGCCACCTCACCGCCGGAGCAGGAAGGACCGTCGGCAATGATCTGCTCGGTGTCCACGCGCTCACCGATGGTGACGATGGGACGCTGGTTGATGCAGGTACCGGCGTTGGAGCGGGCAAACTTGGTCAGGGCGTGGACGCACAGCTCGCCGTTGTCATACTTGATGGTAATGGCATTGGCGGAAACAGCGGTAACCACACCGGGGCCCTTGGCCTTGACACAGACCTCGGAGTCCACAGCGGCCTTATGCTCGATGCCGGTAGCGACAACGGGAGGCTCGGTGGTCAGCAGAGGCACTGCCTGACGCTGCATGTTGGCGCCCATCAGCGCACGGTTTGCGTCGTCGTTCTGCAGGAAGGGAATGAAAGAGGTTGCGATGGAGATCATCATTCTGGGAGAAACGTCCACATAGTCAATGACGTTGCGGTCCACTTCGATGATTTCCTGACGGTGACGGCAGGTGATACGGGCATTTGCCAGACAGCCGTTCTCGTCCAGAGGCTCGTTGGCCTGACCGATGTAGAAATCGTCTTCCACGTCGGCGGTCATATACTCGATCTCCTTGGTAACAAAGCCGGTAGCCTTGTCCACCTTGCGGTAAGGAGCTTCCACGAAGCCGTACTCATTGATCTTGGCGAAGGTAGCCAGATAGTTGATCAGACCGATGTTGGGACCTTCGGGGGTCTCGATGGGGCACATACGGCCATAGTGGGTATAGTGAATGTCTCGGACATCGAAGGATGCACGGTCACGGCTCAGACCGCCGGGGCCCAGTGCGGACAGACGGCGCTTGTGGGTCAGCTCAGACAGGGGGTTGTTCTGGTCCATGAACTGAGACAGAGGGGAAGAGCCGAAGAATTCCTTGATGACAGCGGTAACAGGCCGGATGTTGATCAGGCTCTGGGGAGTAACGGCATCCAGATCCTGAACGGTCATACGCTCCCGGATGACACGGTCCAGACGGCTGAAGCCGATGCGGAACTGGTTCTGCAGCAGCTCGCCGACACAGCGCAGACGGCGGTTGCCCAGGTGGTCGATGTCATCGGGGGTACCGATGCCCACAGCCACGCAGTTCAGATAGTTGATGGAAGCCATGATGTCGTCCACGATGATGTGGTTGGGGATCAGATCGGTCATGCGCTCGGCAATGGCCTCTGCCCAGCCGTCAGCGGGAACGGTCTGCAGCATTTCCTTCAGCACGGGGAAGTAAACCTTCTCCTTGATGCCGAATTCCTTGGGATCGAAATCCACAAAGCCGGCCATATCCACCATGTTGTTGGAGAAGATCTTGACATTGGCGTCGCCGACTCTCACAACAGCCTCGTTGACACCCTTGCGGCTCAACTCATGGGCCATGGCACGGGAGACGAACTCACCGGGCATCACCAGGATCTCGCCGGTCATGGGATCGGCGATGGGCTCGGCCACTTCCTGACCGGACAGGCGGCTCCAGATGTCCATCTTCTTGTTGAACTTGTAGCGGCCGACCTTGGAAACGTCATAGCGGTGGGCGTCGAACAGCAGGCCCTCCAGATGTGCGGTGGCAGTCTCCACCGTGGGAGGCTCACCGGGACGCAGGCGGCGGTAGATCTCCAGCAGGGACTCTTCCCGGGTCTTGCAGGCATCCTTCTCCAGGGTAGCCAGAATGCGCTCATCCTCGCCGAACATAGCCTTGATCTGCTCGTCGGTCTGAACGCCCAGGGCACGGATCAGGCAGGTAATGGGCAGCTTACGGTTCTTGTCGATACGGACCCAGAACACATTGGAGTTATCGGTCTCGTACTCCAGCCATGCGCCGCGGTAAGGGATAACGGTAGCGGAGTAGGTATGCTGGTCAGCCTTGTCCACCTCGTGACCGTAGTACATACCGGGAGAACGGACGATCTGGGTGATGATGACGCGCTCTGCGCCATTGATCACGAAGGTACCGCCGTTGGTCATCACGGGGAAATCGCCCATGAAGATCTCCTGCTCCTTGATTTCATCGGTCTCGGTGTTGCGCAGGCGAACGCGAACCTTGATGGGCTTCGCATAGGTGGCGTCACGCTCACGGCACTCCTCGATGGTGTACTTGGCCTTGTCTTCCATGGTGTAATCCAGGAAAGACAGCTCCAGCTTACCGGAGAAGTCAGTGATCGTGCCCACATCCTTGAAGACCTCCCGCAGACCGGTTTCCAGGAACCACTGGTAGGAGTCCTTCTGGATCTTCAGCATGTTGGGGATCTCCAGGATCTCCTCATACTTTGCGTAGGATTTACGCATGGTCTTGCCGAACATTACGTCCTTGACCATTGCCATATGGATCATCACAGCCTTTCTTTCAAAGTGTGTTGCTTATGATACGCTTGGGCTGGTTGTCAAATTTTCACATTATCTTTGCCATTCCTACTTGACAGCCGCCCTTATCTGTGCTAAAATGACCATGTTAGGTACAGAATCCACAAATGGGCATAGTATCACAGTATGGATAATCATTGTATCATACCCTGCAAAAAATGTCAATGGATAAAACCCACAATTCCGAGGCTCAGGCCTCGTTTTTTTGCGCTAATTTTCCCCAAAAACACACAGAAGAGGTATCCCACCTCCCCACAAAAATCCGCCCCCGGTTTCGGTGGGACTTCCTAAAACAGGCAATCCTCCCTGTGAGAAATCTCACGGGGAGGATTTTTGCTTTTCTCGATGCAGCAGCGCCTAAAGCCCCCTCTGGTGGGGAAGCTGACTGAGAAACTCACATTACTCAAGCCATTGAACAAACGCAGTTTTATCTGTGCTGTTATATCCTGCTTTTCTATAAAAATTTAATGTTGCTTCCCTTTTCGAACCTGTAAGCAGCATCATTTTATAGCAATTTTCTTTCACAGCCAATTCCCTGGCAAAATGAAGACATTCTGTTGCATATCCATTGCCGCGATGGTTTGAATGGGTCACAACATTTTCAATAAAGGCATACGGTCTTATATTTCTTGTTAAGTTCGGAATAATGACGCAGACACAGGAGGATACAATCTTTCCATTTACTTCGTTTACAATAATGTGATGGTTTCTATCCTTAATAATGGTGTTCCAAGTCTCTTCCAGATGTCTGGTCATCTCAGGGACAATGTCTTCATGGAGAAACAGATATAATTGCAGCAGTTCCTTTAACTCGTTTTCTTTAATTTCTCTAACCATGATTGTCACCCCATTAAATTCTTATTTGTCTTTTTTCTACTGTATCACTAACAGTGATACATACAAGAACAGTCCCGGCAGATTCCCCTGCCGGGACTGAAACTGTTTTATGCAGCCCGATGTTTCGGGAGCGGATCTCATTTTTACAGAGAAGAATAGCCGAAGCTGTTCACCAGCGCATCCACCTTCTTGCCAGCCTTGCAGTAGGGGCACTCGTGGAAATCGTAGCTCTGGTAATCCGGCAGATCCTCCACGGAGTAGATGGAACGCACGGGATAACCGGCGATCTCGTCCACAGCCCGGTAGATGGCAGCAACGCCTGCCACCCGGCCGCCGTAATACTGGATGGCCTCGATGGAGCGCTTTGCGGTAAAGCCGGTGGTGACGGAAGCCATCAGCACCAGAACGTGCTTGCCCCGGATCATGGGCTGGATATTGTCCCGGAAGATGATCTGGGAATTGGCATTGTACTCAGGCTCCACAACGTAAATGGTCTGGTGGGCATTGATGGTACGGAAGCCGGACTTGGTCAGCTCGTCGGCAATGCAGGTACCCAGAACGGCGGTGCCGTCCAGACACAGGATGGTATCCACGGGGGTATCGTTGATGAAATTGGAAACCAGCTGGTAAGCACTGTCCCGGGCCTCGCTGAGACGGGTCTTCTGATAGGTAATATCGATGTAGTAATTGATATGGGAGTGGTTGGTCACAAAGTGGCCCTTGGCAATACGCAGAGGCGCATTACCGCGCCGTACAGGCAGTTTCATCAGCTGGATCATAGATTTTTCCTCCGTTTTTCTGAAAATAATGAGAAAAAAGAAAACGCTTTTCACAGTCCGGCCAAAGCGTTTTCGCCGGACACCTGAAAAACGCTTTTTTTGATTATACCCCGGTCTCCCGGGAATTGCAAGCAAATTCCCGGCAAACCCCCGCCAAAAATTACCTTGCAAACTTAGTCATGTTGCGCAAACGCAGGGCTTTTTCCTGGCGATAGAACTGGTGCCCGATGATCTTGCAGATCTTTCCGCTGCGGATCATCCAGTGGACCTTCCCAAAGCTGGCCCACATCACGTCATCCGTCTCTCCGGGCAGCAGCACCACATCCTTCAGCCGCACCCGCCGCTTCAGGCAGTAGTGGTCATAGAACATATTCCGTTCCCGGTCCGTGTCCAGGAATTCAAACTCCTCCGGCTCCGCCCTGATGCCGGTCTCCTCAAACAGCTCCCGGGCAATGGCCTCCCGGCTGGTCTCCCCTGCCTTGGCCGCGCCGCCGGAGTTTTCCCAGGTCCCGGCGAAGCTTTTGCCCTTGGCCCGGCGGGTCAGCAGCAGGTGTCCCCTGCCGTCGTAGACCCAGACGCAGACCACCACGCCGTACTCCCCCGGCTGCCAGGGAGTCCCGCGCCGGTGGACTCTGCCCGTCAGTTCCCGGTTCTCGTCATAGATATCATTGAGTTCCAACCGCCGCACCTCCCAACGTAATCGTTATCGTAACTTAAGCATAGCACATCCGCGCTGAAAAGGCAATGAAAATTCCATTCTTTTCCAGTCAATTTTTATCGATACAACCTTCTGCGTAAGCGCAGAAAAAAGGCGCACCGAAGTGCGCCTTTTTCACAAACTTATTCTTCCGCCTTTTCCCAGCCTGCATACAGCGTCATGCTCTGGGAGATCTGGCCGTTTTCCATATCCCACAGGTAGACACAGTTTTCATCGGAATACCATCCGGTAAATACATAGCCCTCTCTGGTGGGAGGCTCCGGCTCTGCCACATAGTCGGCATACATAGCCGGCTGGGCAGGCACATCGGTGCCGCCTCTGGAATCAAAGGTGACCGTGTAGCCATTGTTGGCCACACCGTAGAGCACCAGGATCACGATAGCTGCCAAGCCTGCGACGATGATCTTGTCGAGAGTCTTGACAGAGATCTTCACGTTGCGGTACAGGCCGCGGAAACTGCTTTGGGGTTCTTTGCGGGGATCTTTCTCTTCCATTACTTACGGACCAGGTACTTTCTCATATCGATGGTACATGCCACCAGGATGATCATACCCTTGACGATGTACAGCAGGTTGGGGTCAACGGACAGGAAGTTCAGGCCGACGAAGATAACCTGCAGCAGCAGAACGCCGATGATGGCGCCGCTGACCTTACCGATACCACCGACGAAGGAGATGCCGCCGATAACGCAGGCTGCGATGGCGTCAGACTCGTAGTTCAGACCGGTGGTAGCGTTGACGGATGCGATACGGGCTGCATCGAAGAAACCGGTCAGGGCGTACAGCATACCGGCCATCATGAAGACCATGATGATGGTCTTGGTGACGTTGACACCGGAAACGTTGGCAGCTTCCTCGTTGGAGCCGACAGCGTACATATTCTTGCCGAATGCGGTCTTGTTCCAGATGACCCAGACGACCACAGCGATGATGGCGGAGTACAGAACGTAGTTGGGAACAGCGGTCTTGCCCACGCGGAACAGGGTGCCGGTAACGAACTCACGGTAAGCCTCGCTCATGCCGGACAGGGTCTGGCCGGAGTTGGTGCCCAGCTGCATGAACATCAGCACCAGACCGTAAACGATCAGCTGAGTGGACAGGGTGACGATGAAGGGGTGCAGCTTGAACTTAGCCATGAAGAAGCCGTTGACGAAGCCGATGCAGCAGCCAACGACCAGGACTGCGATCAGAGCCACGGGAATGGGCATGATCTGCAGGCCGGGGAACAGCTTGTTGGTGGTCAGCTGCAGGCCTGCTGCGATACAGGCTGCCAGACCGACCTGACGGCCGGCGGAAATATCGGTACCGGCCAGGATGATACAGCCGCCGACGCCCAGAGCGATGGGCAGCTTAGCCATGGTCAGGTTCACGATGTTGACGATAGAAGCAACGGACAGGAAGGCAGGCTCCTGGATCCAGATGAAAATAACTGCCAGGCCGATGATGATGAACATGGCGTTGTTCATCAGCAGATCGCCGATGGCTCTGTTTCTGTCCTTCTTGGACATAGCCTTCAGCTCATCGATTTTGGAAGGCTTCTTAACTTTCAGATCAGACACGTTTGTTTCCTCCTTAAACATACTTTGCGGCCAGGGTCATGATTTCTTCCTGGGTAGTATTCTTTGCGTCCACTTCGCCAGCCAGACGACCGCCGGACATAACCAGAATACGGTCGCAGACACCCAGCAGCTCAGGCATTTCGGAGGAGACCATGATAACGGTCTTTCCTTCCAGAGCCAGATTCTGGATCAGCTGGTAGATCTCGTACTTTGCGCCAACGTCGATACCGCGGGTGGGCTCGTCCAGCAGCAGCACCTCAGGCTCGGTCAGCAGCCAGCGGCCGATGATGACCTTCTGCTGGTTACCGCCGGACAGGCTGCGGATCTGGGTCTCCTGGGTGGGAGTCTTGGTGCGCATAGCATCGATGTAGTACTGGGTATCCTCTCTCTGGGACTTGTCGCTGAGCAGAGGGCCGAACTTCTTGTGCCGGTGGAGGCTGGAGATAACGGTGTTATCCCGGATGCTGCGGACACCGAAGATACCGGTGGCGCGGCGCTCTTCCGTCAGCATGGCGAAGCCGTTCTTGATGGACTCGCCGGAGTTGCGGTTGCGGCAGGGCTTGCCGCCCAGGGTAATGGTGCCGCTCTTGCGGGTACGGATACCGAAGATGGACTCCAGGGTCTCGGTACGGCCGGAGCTGTCCAGACCTGCGATACCCAGGACCTCACCCCGCCGTGCCTCGAAGGAAACATCCCGCAGGTGATTGTACATACCGGACAGGTTCTCCACCTTCAGGTACACTTCACCGGGAACATTGGTCTTGGGGGGGAACTGATTGGTCAGCTCACGGCCGACCATCAGGCGGATGATGTCGTTCATGCTCAGGTCATCGGCCCGCTCGGTTGCGATCCACTTACCGTCACGCATGATGGTGATATCATCGGAGATCCGCTTGATTTCTGCCATCTTGTGGGAGATGTAGATGATGCCGCAGCCCCGGTCACGGAGCATATTGATGATCTTGAACAGGTGCTCCACTTCTTCTTCCGTCAGGGAGGAAGTGGGCTCGTCGAACACGATGATCTTGGACTTGTAGGAAACGGCCTTGGCGATCTCCACCATCTGGCGCTGGGAAACAGGCATGGTGCTCATGATGGTCTTGGGATTGACCTTCACGCCCAGCTCTTCGAAGACCTCCATGGTGGCATCGTACATCTTCTTTTCACTGGTGAAGGGGCCGGTCATGGGGAAACGGCCCAGCCACATGTTATCCATAACATTGCGCTTCAGAGCCTGGTTCAGTTCCTGGTGAACCATGGCCACACCGTTTTCCAGAGCTTCCTTGGAGTTTTTGAAGTCAACTTCCTGGCCCTCCAGGAAAATTCTGCCGCCGTCCTTCTTGTAGACGCCGAACAGACACTTCATCAAAGTGGACTTACCGGCACCGTTTTCACCCATCAGTGCGTGAACAGTACCGGCTCGAACAGTCAGGTTGACGCCGTCAAGCGCCTTGACACCAGGGAATTCCTTGGTGATCCCTTCCATTCTCAGCAGGACAGATTCGTTATTCATTTCCAAATTTTTCGCCTCCTGGTTTGGAATGCAGTTTTTCGAGCCATTACAGGTCAAGGTCACACTTACGAGCCTTCATAAGCATGATCCTAACCTGCAAACGGCCTAATAGGTTTCAAGGGCAGCCGTGCCGAAGCACGGCTGCCGCAAGTGCAAACTATAAGTAGTTACAAATTAGCCGCTGTAAGCAGAGTAGGGGATGTTAACACGCCAAGTGCCTTCCAGATCACCAACGACGTTGTCGAAGGTGCCCTTGCCGGTACCCAGGTTCTCAGCGATCTGAACGACAGCGTTAGCCATACCGACAGCGTCCTGCTTGATGGTGCCGGTCATGGACTTAGCAGCGATAGCGTCCTGAGCAGCTGCGGTAGCGTCAACGCCGAAGACGGGGATGGTGACACCGCCGTCGTTCTTGTTGTAGCCGGCAGCCTGCAGGGCAGCGATAGCGCCCAGAGCCATGTCGTCGTTGTTGGCGATGACCAGCTCGACCATGTTGCCGTTAGCCTCGTTGTAGGAGGACAGGATGGTCTGCATGTACTCCTGGCCCTGAGCAGCGGACCAAGCGCCGTTCTGGTCAACCAGGTACTTAGCGGAGTTCTTGTCGTCGTAGAACTTCAGGGCGGGCTTGCCAGCGCCGGTCAGGACAGCGTCAGCGTCCTCGACACCGTACTGGGTACGGGCGTCAGCTTCCATGTTGCCTTCCTGGCCCTTGAACATAACGTAGGAGATCTCGCCGTCGCCGTTCAGGTCAACAGCGTCGTAGTTGGCCAGAACGTACTCGCCAACCATCTTGCCTTCCATGTGGCCAGCCTGGGTGTAGTCGGTGCCGACGTAAGCAGCCTTAGCGTAAGCGGAGACCAGAGCCTCGGAAACGGAACGGTTGAAGAACACCAGAGGCAGGTCAGCGTTCTTAGCCAGGTCGATGATAGCCTGAGTAGCGTCATCGGAAGAAGCGTCAACGATGTTGACGACCAGGACAGCAGCGCCCTTGGTGATAGCGGTCTGGATCTGCTCGGTCTGAGTGGTCTGAGAGCCGTTAGCATCATAGTCATGATACTGCAGGCCGGCAGCGGTCAGAGCCTCGTTCATAGCAGCACGGACGCTGGACAGGTAGGTGTCGCCGAAGGTGTACCAGAAGATAGCGATTTCGCCATCCAGGCCGCCGTCAGCAGCTGCGGGTGCCTCAGTCTTGCCACCGCATGCAGCCAGGGACAGAGCCATAGCCAGAACCAGCAGCAGGGAAATGAGCTTTTTCATTTGTTTTCCTCCTAAAAAATGTGAAATATATGCCAAAACCGGTATCCGGTATCAGCCGGGATCAACAGAAAAGGATATCCTTTTCCCTTTCTCCGGGAAATCCCGGAGCATATCAATGTCTTCGCTATTATAACGCAAATTGTAAAAATTGTAAAGAGGAACCGCAGTTTTTCGCCTTTCAAATGTGCGTAATCCACAATTTTTATCTATATCTTCCAACTGTAAACGTTTCCATTTGGTCATTTATCCAACATGGCGTACCGTTTTCTCTCTTTCCTTTGCGGAAGTGAATTGTGAAATTATTTTTAACTTTTTGTTTCAAAGAGTAAAACTCCGCAGAGACAGTTTCGCCTCTGCGGAGCCTTTATTCAGGAAACAGGAATCTCCACCGGCTTCTCCGGCTGCCACAGGTGGGAATACTGCGGCGTGAGCCAGACCTCCTCATAGGGGTAATTTCTCAGTGGGAACTCATCATAGAAGAAGGTATTCCTGCCGTTTTCATCTTCCTCTCCAAGCATATTACTCCACCGGTTGATCTCATAGGCATTGCCCTCCTTATCATAGAATTTATGCCCAAAGAGCTGATGCATCGGTGTACCCTCTGTCCATTGGGCACGGAATTTCACGATCCAGTCATTTCCGATCCGTTTGGCGGAGTCAAAGCTTGCTCCCTCCGGAAGCTCTCCACTCTCCCCTGTCACCAGATTCAGATAGATTTTTTCCAGATCCTTACGCAGCCACTTGGCCCCGGTGATCACCAGCTTCAGCGACTGTGCCTCATAGAAATAGCTGCTGTCCGCCCGGTAGGAGACCATGGACAGAGAATTCTCCGCTCCGGTAGCTGAAATGCCGTTGGAAACCGGCTCAAAGCGCATTCCCCTGTCCGTTTCAATATAAAAATCCAGATCCTTCAGCCATGCGGTGTTCTCTGCCGCCTCCCCGATCTCCACCCGCATATGGGTGGGATAGACCTCAATATCGGTAACGGTAATGGCCTGGCCATCCAGTTCCACCGTCTGATTCACCGGGAATTTCTTCCCCGATGCCGTAAATTCCGGATCAAACTCCAGGATAAAGGAGAATTCTGCCAGATACTCCGGCTCCTCCGCCCTCTCGTCGGAGAGCATCGCGTCCTCCACCTTCTCCTCAGGCGCCTTCTCCGTATCTATGACATTGGAGAACACATTCAGGTCGAGTCGAAGCTTCTCCGGCACATTCCCGTTGACAAAATCGATACAGCTGTTCAGCAGCTCTCCGTTTTCCTCCGCATAGCAGTGGTTCACCACCGAGAAACCCTGGTTTTCCTCCTTCTGCTCCACATACTCCACATCCGGATGAGCCGTCAGCTGGGGATAGCGGTCAGATTCCAGCCGGAAAAACACATTCACCTGCTTCTGGTCCACGATCAGGTATTCGACCCTGGCAGTGATCTCATTTTCCGTCTGGGACAGCCCCATGGGCTGCACATAGGCATTGTCCACCGCATCCGTCAGGGACTTGGAGAAGGTCACCGCCTCCGCCAACTCCCGCAGCACCGGGATCCGGGCACAGGCATAGGCCACCGGCGAGCAGAAATTCACCAGCAGGACAAAAATGCCGAAACAGGTTGCCAGCCCGGTTCCGCAGCGCAGAATTGCCCCCGCTGCCGCCTTGCGTCTGCGTTTTTTCGCTCTGTCCAGTGTCCCTTCCAACTCCGGAACCGGGCCTTCCAGTTCTTCCAGCATTGCCCGGTATTCTTCCATTCTGCTCATGAAGACACCTCCTCTTCCAGTTCCAGCCGCAGCAGCCCCAAGGCCTTCCGCTGCCGGGTAGCCACCGTCCCCGCGGGGATCTCCAGGGTCCGGGCCGTTTCCGCCACGGTATACCCGGCAAAAAACCGCAGGACCACCACATCCCTCAGTTCCTTCGGCAGCTTTCGGATGGCCTCTCTCAGCGGCAGGGCATCCAGTTCCTCCGCTGCCGCTTCCGGCAACTCCTCCAAAGCACACAGCCGTTTCTGCCTGCGCAGCTCATTGTGACATTCATTGATCAGGATCCGGGTGATCCAGGTATCGAAAAACTCCGGACTGCGCAATCTCCGCTTCCCTTTCAGCGCTTTATACACCGCCTCGTCCACCGCATCCAGCGCCAGGGCCTCACTGCCCAGATAGGTCAGCGCCGTCTTATACAGCTTCTCCCGAACCGCCTGCACCCGCGCCGCGAATTCCTCATTGTTCACACCCTGCCACCTCCTTTACCCATTAGACGTTTTTCCTGTGTATTTTTATTTCCTGTTTGAAAAAATTTTATCAAAATCCCACCTTACCTGTAGGAGAGGGTCATCGACCCTCCCGCAACATAGCAGCAAAGGGTTTGCCCCATGATTCCCAAAACAGCCAGACCACCGCAAAACCCGTGCGATCCACAATCACCCCTGCATGGTCTGTCGTACATGGCACCGCATTCCGTGATGCATCCCCCGCAACCAGCAACAGGTGCATGAAAATTCGCCGAATACTTCAGCAAATTATTCTTTGTCCCGGAATCAAGCGAAATCAAACAAACTGAAACTCTGACATATCGCGTCTGTTAGATACTCCCTTTGGCATAGAAAAGCACCCCATTTCTTAGTACAAGTATATCATACTTGTCTGACAAATGGGGTGCTGTTTATGTATGGTCTGTGTTTTTTATATATGGTAATTAAAGCATTTGGGAGAAATAGGCCAGAATATCATTGTTGGCGGCAACAGATTCGGGGAATTCCGGATCAACCACATTGAACACATGACCAAGTGTTCTCTCCTGGGAGGTGTACTCCCGGTAATGGTGGGCAATGCATTTGGAATCCAACACGTCGTGAAGCCGTTTTGTTTCCTCATACAGCAGAGGATCCGTGGGGGTGGTCAGGATGAAGACATCGGGGAACTCGCACTTGTCTAACAGATAAGGAATGGACACATTATCGATGAAGGTATCATCCTTTACACGTCCGCTGTGCAGCGTGTTTTTACGCAGGAACTTATTGGTCATGTCATTCTTTTCCTTGGCGCTTCTCACTTCTGTCATGGGACAGCTGGCTGCCACACCCTTCAGGGATGTGATCGGCTGAACACCGAAGTATTCCTGAAGATACTTGCTGTGCTGTACGGCAGCCACCAGCAGTGCATAGTGTCCGCCGGCGCTGTCACCGCTGACAAAAATGGCGTTGGGATCAAATCCGTACAGTGCCGCATTGTCCTCAATCCAGTGCAGCGCGGCAAACAGTTCCTGCACCACATCAATGAAGCTGGCCTCGGGCTGCAGGGAGTAATTGATGTTCACCGCACGGAAGTTCTGGGTTGCCAGATATTTTGCCTGCAGCTCATTGATGAACTTCTCACAGGCGATGTAGCCGCCGCCGTGGATGACCATTACAACCGGAAGAACGGCATTGGAACCCTTGGGACCATAGATATCCATGGCATGAAAAACACTGTTGTCCGGAAGGTAGTGAAGGTTCGTGACTTCGTCAACATCATACTGAAGCGATTTGGCAGAGAAGTGTGCAATATTGTCCTTGATCTGTTTGCTGCGCACCCATCTGACCATCAAAGACGGTCTCATACACTCTCCTTACCCACAGATTCCAGATCGGTACCCTTGGTCTCCTTAACCTTGGACATCAGCAGGAACATGGACAGAACCATGGTGGGGATCATAACGATCATGCAGGAGGTGGAAATGGAGATATTCATAGAGAGCATCACGGTCAGCAGGATCAGACCGGAGAACAGACCGATGTAAGAGATCATGGTGATGGCGGCAGTAGAAGAAGCGCGGTTTTCGGTGGGTGCCTTTTCGGCAGCCATGATCCACATATAGTCGCCCACCTGATAGTAGCTGCCCAGATACAGACCGTACAGACCGCCCACGATAACAGGAGACCAGCCGTTCTGGCAGGCAAACACAAACAGGGCAAAGGAAATGATGGAGGTAATGCCCATGATCAGAGCAGTCTTCTTTCTGCCCAGAGAATCGCCGAAGAAGCCGCAGATCAGCAGCAGGAAAGCGAAGATGAAGGGGAAGCCAAACAGGGCGGTGGTAACATTCTCGGTGGTCATGCCATTGCTGGTCATGATGGACTCATAGTAGCCGGTCATGGCCATGGTGGAGAACATATAGAGGTTGGCTGCAATGACCAGCCAGCGGGTATCCTTATTGCGCAGCAGGAAACCGCAGGTAGCCCAGAAACCCACCTTGTTAACTCTCTTCTTGGCTTCCTTGGCAGCCTTCTTCTCGGCAATGCGGTCTTCGAGAGGCTTTTCCAGAACCGCGATCCGGTTATTCAGGTAAGCGCTCGTCTCCCGGGCAGTCAGCAGGCAGATGGTGGCAATGACCAGCGCAATGATCACGGGAACCAGATAGACCAGTCTCCACTTGGTGGCATCGCTGCCCATGAAGATGCTGCGGAAGAGAGGAACCAGGGCCAGACCCAGAGAGCCGATACACTTGGTCATACCATAGAACCGGGTACGCTTGTCGGAGGGAGCAACCTCCAGAATGTAGACTACCTGCATATCATGAGCAATAAAGAAGGTGGTGATCATGGTGCCGATGATATACGCAGTAAAGTCGGAGGAGAGGAAGCACAGCACGAGACCCAGAGCCATGCCGTAGGTATTGATGACCAGGAAGGGCTTTCTGCCGAACCGATCAGCCAGAGATTTGTAGAAAGGGGCCACCAGCTGCAGGAGCATAGTGATGCCGCTGAAGGAAGCCAGCACAGCAAGGCCGTTTTCGTAGGTCATGCCCTGTCCCAGCACAAAGAAGTCCGTAACCACGGAGGACTGGACGTAGGCAGAGCAGTTGGATGCGATCTCGTCGATGATGTGTACCAGAATGACCAGGAAGAAGATCCAGGTCACATAGTTTTTGGGTTCGGGCTTGCTGCGCAGCAGCTGCAGCCGGGACAGCTCTTTGCTCTCCCTTGCTTTGACTTTTTCCATATTTCTCATAAAGGATACCTCCGATTATTTCTCAAGAGCTTTGATGCCCTTTTCCACATTCAGACCGGAAACCACCAGGAACATCAGCACGCAGATAATGGCAGGAATCACGGCATACATAAAGGTGATCATGCTTACTGCACCGGCAGACTGCGCTGCAGCGCCGCCCACATAGCCGCCCAGGGCCAGCAGCCAGCCGCAGGCTGCGGTACCGATGCCGCCACCCAGCTTGATGCCCATAGAAGAGCAGCTGAACATGGTTCCGTCCAGATGGACCTTATCCTTGCGGTAGGTGTATTCAGAAGTTTCTGCAATTACGGCGTTCAGGGTACCCAGCATGGGGCTCATGCCCAGACCGCGGAGCATGGAAACGCCCAGCATCAGCATCATATTACCGGAGTAGCCGACAACAGCAAAGGCGATTCCGAACACCACAGAGAAGGCCATGCCGTACTTATTGACTTTGTAAATACCGAACTTGCGGACCAGACCGGGTGTGAAGGCCAGACCCACGATCATGGGGATCATGCCCGCGAAAGAGAACAGACCCAGAGCGTCGGGATTATTCAGTACATAGGTGCAGAAGTAGATGCCAACACCATTGGTGATGCCCTGCATACCGTACTGCAGCAGGTAGAAAGCCAGGATCAGCAGATAGTACTTGTTGGACAGCAGCAGCTTGATGCTCTGCAGGAAGCTGACACCGGCGGTATTTTCCACCTTTTCGCCGCTCTCTTCGGTAACTTCTTTCACAGAGAACACAGTGAGCATATTGAAGCCGATCATCACCAGGGTGTAGATGATCGCCACCATTCTCCAGCCTGCGGCGCCCCCGCCGAAGCCGTCCACCAGACCTGCGGTGATGGAGGAAATCACAATGCCTGCCAGCATAGCAAACATGAAGCGGTAAGTACCTGCCTGCACACGCTCGTTGGGATTCTTGGTGATGAAAGCGGTCAGCGTGGCGTAGGCGATGTTATTGGCGGTGTAGAAGAATGCATTCAGCAGGGTGTAGACCACAAAGAAATATCCGTACTGTGCAATCTGTCCCATATCGGGGATGATGAACAGCAGAATTTCAAACATGGCCAGGGGGAAGGTTGACCAGAACATCCAGGGGCGAGCCTTACCCATGCGGTTCTTGGTCCGGTCGATCAATCTGCCGAAGAAGACGTCGGTGACGCCATCCAGGCACTTACTCAGCAGCATCAGGGTACCGATGATGCCAGCGTTGAGTCCAACGGTGTCTGTCAGATAGATCAGAACAAAGCTGGACACAAAGGTGTACATGAAGTTGGAGCCGAAGTCGCCGGCACCGTAAGCGACTTTCTGCCACCCCTTCAGATACTTTTTCTCTTCCATAGGGAAATCCTCCTTTTATTTTTGGATACTGCCATGATCATTCCGGGGCGTATCCTATTGTGATTACAGTATAACGAATTCACAATTTGGACACAATATCATGTGTCGATTAAAGTATAATAATTGTATCCTATAACGGAATAGTATGGTGATACATCGATGAAACAGAGTAATAAAGAGCCACAGGTTACTCCATTGCAAATTTATAATCCAGGTGACAAGGATGGAGAATATTTTAATCTGGACAGTGTTTATATGCTGACGCTGGAGTCGTTCAGCGAACAGGACCAAGTGCTTCAGCATGCAATGGCTGCTCCCGGTTTCTATCTTCCCAGAACCGGTGTACTGGCCCAGGAATACACGCCGGGTATCCGCCCTCTTCACCGCCATGCGCAGATTGAATTGATGTATGTCATTAATGGCGTGATCACCCAGTATATAGAGGACGGATGTCGGGTCTACCAGGAAGGAGAATGCTGCATCCTGAACAAAAACGTTCGTCATGTGGAGGCCTATTCTTCAGACTTTGAAGCTGTGTTTTTGATGCTGTCCGATGATTTTTTACATAGGATTATTGATCAGGATGTTGTCTTTCAAAATTTCAGGGAATACAGCAGCAACCCATCGCCGCTGTATCAGGAGCTGATCCGCATGCAGGGAGAAACCTCTGCATTTGAGAAAGAATACATTGATTTTACGCCGGTAAGAAATGCGCATGATCTTTCAGAGAAAGCTGAATCCTTGTTCACGGAGATCCTTCAGGAGACAATCCGCCAGGAAAGTGGATTTTTGAGCATTGTATCGGGGCTTATTTCGAGATTCCTTGCGCTGCTGTCTAACAGCGGCCGTTATCATATGCGCAAAATCAGCATGCACAGTACAAGAGAGGACTATCTGTTCAACCGCGTTATGTTATATCTTCGTAAGAACAAAGGTCGGATCAATTACGATGAACTGGAAGCACTGATGTATTATTCAAGGGACTATCTGAACCGGATCGTTAAGAAACGTTCCGGAAAGACCCTCGGCGAGTTGGCAAAGGAGATTTGCCTGGAAAAAGCGGCAGAACAGCTAAAGGAAACAGATAAATCTGTGAGTGAAATCATTCATACGCTGGGATATACCAACCGTTCTTATTTTTATAGGATATTTCAGGAAAAATACGGTGTAACACCGGCAGAGTATAAGAAAAAATAACGAGAAAGGGATTGGGCCAAAAACCGCTTCTGAAGGAACGGATGAATCCAACCTTCAAAAGCGGTAAATAAAAGAGACCGCAGAAAATTCTGTGTAATCGACAAAGTATGACAGTATGAATACTGGCGACGAAGTCAAGAATGTAACTAAACACTCACGACAAAGGAGTCAGTATTATGAACGCACCACAGGAACTTTTGAAGCAGTACGT